>JANNPJ010000593.1:0-2421 GCA_031400005.1 Kineosporiaceae bacterium
GCGGCGGTACCGGCGCGTGATTCACCCATCCCACTCGCTTCGAATCTCTCGCCCCACCGGCAAACAGGAGTGACCCGATGACTCTCCCCCCTTACCACGGAGGTTTCGCCCTCCCGGGTTCCGGGCGCCTCGCCGCTACCGGCGGCGCCTCCGCTCCCAGCAGTCGCTACGTGCTCCCGAACTTCGAGGAGCGCACCGCGTACGGCTTCAAGCGGATGGACCCGTACACCAAGCTGTTCGAGGACCGGATCATCTTTCTCGGCGTCCAGGTGGACGACGCGTCCGCTGACGACGTGATGGCCCAGCTGCTCGTGCTGGAAAGCCAGGACCCGGACCGTGACATCACGCTTTACATCAACTCGCCGGGCGGGGCGTTCACCGCATTGACCGCCATCTACGACACGATGCAGTACGTGAAGCCCGACATTCAGACGGTCTGCCTGGGGCAGGCGGCCTCCGCGGCCGCAGTGCTCCTGGCCGCCGGTACGAAGGGCAAGCGGCTGGCTCTGCCGAACGCGCGAGTCCTGATCCACCAGCCGGCAATGGCCGGTGGCGAGTACGGCCAGGCGTCGGATATCGAGATCCAGGCAAACGAAGTCCTCCGAATGCGTACGTGGCTGGAGGATACGATCGCGCTTCACTCAAATCGAAGCGTAGAAACAGTTAAAAAGGATATCGAGCGGGACAAGATCCTCACTGCACCGATGGCTCTGGAGTACGGTCTAGTTGACCAGGTACTCGAAGGTCGCAAGGCGAACACCGCGGTCGAAGGATCCCAGAAGGGGTCCTGACTGATCCACTGTCTGCCGACTGCTCGGGGGTAGCCGCTGACAGCGGCTACCCGAGTGGCGTTGAATGGTCTCGGGGCCGGTTGGACGCCGACGGGCGAACAGCAGTGGCCCCCCGGAGGAAGGACTGCACGTGGCACGCATCGGAGACGGCGGCGACCTGCTGAAATGCTCGTTCTGCGGCAAGAGCCAGAAACAGGTCAAGAAGCTCATCGCCGGGCCCGGCGTCTACATCTGCGACGAATGTATCGACCTCTGTAACGAGATCATCGAAGAGGAGCTCGCCGAGGCCAGTGAGCTGGGGCTCGTCGAACTGCCGAAGCCGAAGGAGATCTTCGACTTCCTCGAGCAGTATGTGGTGGGTCAGGTGCCGGCGAAGAAGTCTCTCGCCGTTGCTGTCTACAACCACTACAAGCGGATTCAGGCCGCTGAACCCGGTCGGCGGAACGAAGAGCCGGTCGAGATCGCCAAGTCGAACATCCTGCTGATCGGCCCGACCGGGTGCGGCAAGACGTATCTCGCGCAAACCCTGGCGAAGATGCTGAATGTGCCGTTCGCAATCGCCGACGCGACCGCCCTCACCGAGGCCGGGTACGTCGGGGAGGACGTCGAGAACATCCTGCTGAAGCTCATCCAGGCAGCGGACTACGACGTCAAAAAGGCTGAGACCGGGATTATCTATATCGACGAGGTCGACAAGATTGCCCGCAAGTCGGAGAACCCGTCGATCACCCGGGATGTCTCCGGCGAGGGGGTCCAGCAGGCACTGCTGAAGATTCTTGAAGGCACGACCGCTTCGGTCCCACCACAGGGCGGCCGCAAGCACCCGCATCAGGAATTCATTCAGATCGACACGACGAACGTCCTGTTCATCGTGGGCGGCGCCTTCGCCGGACTGGACCAGATCATCCAATCCCGGGTCGGCAAGCGCGGGATCGGGTTCGGCGCTCCGCTGCACTCACCCCGCACGGACGGCGACTCGTACGCCGATGTGATGCCCGAGGATCTGCTGAAGTTCGGGTTGATACCTGAGTTCATCGGTCGGCTCCCGGTCATCACCACGGTCTCCAACCTGGACCGTGAGGCCCTCGTCCGGATCCTTACCCGGCCGAAGAATGCGCTGGTCAAGCAGTATCAGCGGATGTTCGAGATCGACGGGGTCGAGCTCGAGTTCGACGAGGGCGCGCTCGGGGCCATTGCCGAGCAGGCGATCCTGCGCGGCACCGGTGCCCGGGGTCTGCGGGCGATCGTCGAGGAGGTGCTGCTCCCGGTGATGTTCGACGTTCCGAGCCGGGACGACGACGCCCGCTGCGTCGTCAATCGCGAGGTCGTGCTCACCAACGTGAACCCGACCTTGGTGCCGCGCGACACCACGGCCCGCAAGCCCAGGGAACGGCGTGACAAGTCCGCCTGAAGTCAGATTCCGGAGCCCTTGCCGATTCTTCGGTGGGGGCTTCGGTGCTTTGAGTGGTCAATAGCGGGTCGCAGGGCTCCGTAGAATTACCGCCATGTCCGAAACCTTGACAGCCGTCTCCAGCACTGGAGACGACTCACCGCGCCCGACCACCGACCTGGGTGCTGCGCTCGGGAGCGATGGTCTCCGGCGCGCTGGTCTCCGCTGCGAGCGCAGTCG
>JANNPJ010000632.1:0-1970 GCA_031400005.1 Kineosporiaceae bacterium
TCGAGGGCTGGTGGAAGGCACCAGCAGGGACAACGCGTGCTGACAAGGACTGGTGGGACCCGGACAACCCGGCGCACTGGAACCTGAACGCCGACGCCACCCAGCGCTGGTGGGTCGACAAGATCAAGAACCGGATCACCATGTGGGAGACGTTCAGCAACTCCCCGCCGTACTTCCAGACCGTCAGCGGCTACGTCTCCGGCGGCTTCGATTCCACCAAGGACCAGATCCGCCCCGACACGATTGACGAGTTCGCCACCTACCTGGTGCGGGTGACCAGGGAGCTGGAGAAGGCGCACGGCATCCGGGTAGCGACCCTCGCCCCGCTGAACGAGCCGAACACCAATTTCTGGGGCACGAAGATCGGCGCCGACGGCAAACCGACGGCCAAGCAGGAAGGCGCGCACGCCGGGCCGGCCTCGCAACAGGCCCTGATCCGCGCGGTCGCCGAGAAGCTGGCAGCGGAGGGGCGCAGCACCAAGGTCTCCGCGATGGACGAGACCAACCCCGGTGTGTTCATCACGAACTGGAACGCCTACGCGGATGATGCCCGCGCCCTGATCAGCCAGCTGAACGTGCACACGTACGGCACCTCGCAGCGCACCGCGGTGCGGGACATCGCCAAGGCCGAGAACAAGCCGCTGTGGATGAGCGAGGTCGAGGGCACCTGGGGGGCCGACCAGAACTTCACCAGCATGGCGCCCGGCCTCGGCATAGCCCGACGCATGGTCGAGGACCTGCGCGAGTTGGAGCCGAGTGCCTGGGTGTTCTGGCAGCCGATCGAGGACATCGAAGCCCAGAAGCCCCGACCGGACAAGCCATTGGGCACGAACTGGGGCGAGATCCAGATGCCCTTCAACTGCACGGCGACCGACACGCTGGCGACCTGCCCGATCCGCACGAACTCGAAGTTCAACACGGTCCGTAACCTGACGCACTACATCCGCCCGGGTGACCACCTGCTGAAGACCGGTGACACCTCCAGCGTCGCGGCGCTGTCGCCGAAGAACGAGCTGAAGGTGGTCTACGTCAACGACAGCACGGCGGCGAAGACGGTGAAGCTGGATCTGTCGAAGTTCGCCCGGGTGGCGGACGGTGCGACCGTGACGCCGATCGTCACCAACGCCTCCGGCGCCCTGGTGTCCGGCACGCCGGTCGCCGTCACCGAGGACAGCGCCCTCGTCAATGTGCCCGCCGAGTCGGTGATCACGCTGGTGGTGAACGGCAAGACCGCTCCCGGCGACGGCAGCAAGGCGCTGATCCGATCCGGCCACGTCTACCGGCTGCAGGGCGTGGCAAGCGGCCGGAACGTGACCCCGGCCGCAGCCACCGGCACCGCCGGTGTGGTGATCAGGACCGACAGCCCGGCCAGCCCGCAGCAGCTGTGGACGTTGCGCTCGCTCGGCAACGCCACCAGCAACCGCTCCCGCTACGTGCTGGCAACCGCGACCGGCGACCGGCTGCTGACCGTGGTGGACGGCGCACTCCGGGTGGTTCCGGGTGACCCGAACGCTGACCCGGCGCCGTCCGCACAGTGGATCCTCTCCACCACCGGCAACGGCCAGTTCACCTTGGTCAATGTCCTGTCTCGACGGGTGATTGACGTCGGAGGGCAGGCCACGGCCGATGGCTCATCGGTCGGAGCCTGGCTACCGAGCGGGGCGGAAAACCAGCTGTTCAAGATCACCGACCAGACCGTGCTGAAGGTCCAGCCGGTCGAAACCTTCACCACCCCAGGGAAAGCGCCCACCCTGCCGACGACCGTCGTCCCGGTCTACGCCGACGGTGCCCGCGGGACGCTGCCGGTGACCTGGACGATCCCGGCCGGTTCCAGCTGGGGCCGGGGCAAGGTCACCCTGACTGGGGTGGCCACCGACCCGCTCGGCAAGACCCACCCCGTTACCGCCACCGTCTTCGTCGACACCCTGGTCTCGACGCAGCCGGCCGCAGCCAAGACCTACGTCGGTGGG
>JANNPJ010000636.1:0-1617 GCA_031400005.1 Kineosporiaceae bacterium
GAAGGCCGCGCGTTCTCCTCGGTGTCCGAGGCCTACATGGCCTTCGACGCCAAGCAGCTGGCCATCGGCTCGCCCTGCCGGATCCGGCTCACCGGGATCGTTGCCCCGGAGGGCCACGAACTCCGTCCCGACGGCAGCATCCTGCTGCAGACCACGCTGGGTCGCGCCCTCTTCAACGAGGCGCTGCCCAGTGACTTCCCGTACGTCAACGCGGAGGTGGGCAAGAAGCGGCTCGGCCAGATCGTCAACGACCTCGCCGAGCGCTACCCGAAGGTCGCGGTCGCTGTCACCCTCGACAAGCTGAAGGACCTCGGTTTCAAGTGGGCCACGCGGTCCGGTGTCACCGTGTCCATCGGCGACGTCCAGGTGCCGGCGAACAAGCCGGAGATCCTTGCCGGCTACGAGGAGCGCGCCTCCAAGATCACCAAGCAGTACGAGCGTGGCAAGGTCACCGAGGAGGAGCGCCACCAGGAGCTCATCCAGCTCTGGACCGACGCGACGGCCGAACTGACCGCAGCCATGGAAGCCAACTTCACGAAGAACAACCCGATCGTGATGATGGTCCACTCCGGCGCCCGGGGGAACATGACCCAGATGCGCCAGATCGCCGCCATGCGCGGCCTGGTGGCCAACCCGAAGGGCGAGATCATCGCCCGGCCGATCAAGTCCAACTTCCGTGAGGGGCTCTCCGTCCTGGAGTACTTCATCTCCACCCACGGCGGACGCAAGGGGCAGGCCGACACCGCACTGCGGACGGCCGACTCCGGCTACCTCACCCGGCGCCTCGTCGACGTGTCGCAGGACGTGATCGTCCGCGAGGAGGACTGCCAGACCGACCGTGGCCTCATCAGGGCCATCGCGGCCGAGGGCAAGAACGGCAAGCTGGTCGTCGCCCGCAACGTCGAGACCGCGGTCTACGCCCGCACCCTCGCCGGCGACGTGCTCACGGCCGACGGCACGGTGCTCGTCAAGAGCGGGGTCGACCTCGGCGACGTGAACATCAGGATCCTGCTGGACAACGGGATCACCGAGGTCAAGGTGCGCTCCGTGCTCACCTGCGAGGCCAAGACCGGCACCTGCGCCGCCTGCTACGGGCGTTCGCTGGCCACCGGCAAGCTGGTCGACGTCGGCGAGGCGGTCGGTATCGTCGCTGCGCAGTCCATCGGCGAGCCCGGCACCCAGCTGACGATGCGTACCTTCCACACCGGTGGTGTGGCCGGGGACGACATCACGCAGGGTCTGCCGCGCGTGGTCGAGCTCTTCGAAGCCCGCCAGCCCAAGGGCAAGGCCCCGATCGCAGAGACTGCGGGACGGGTTCGCGTCGAGGAGGGTGACCGCACCCGCAAGCTGGTCCTCGTGCGTGATGACGGCGAGCCGGACCTGGAGTACCTGCTGCCCCGCCGCGTGCGGCTGGAGTGGGAGGACAACACCGGGGTGCGCCACGTCGTCACCGATGGTGACCACGTGCAGGCCGGTCAGCAGCTCTTCGCCGGAACGCCCGATCCGCAGGACGTGCTCCGGGTCAACGGCCTCCGCAAGGTGCAGGAGCACCTGGTGGAAGAGGTTCAGGCCGTCTACCGGACGCAGGGCGCGCCGATCCACGACAAGCACATCGAG
>JANNPJ010000642.1:0-8315 GCA_031400005.1 Kineosporiaceae bacterium
GCGAGGGCTGAGTCATTCGCGTTCGGCTACCAAGTCTGAGCACGAGGTACCCCAGCACGAAACCCATCAGTGGAATCACGAAAAGCACCATGATCGGGTTGGTTTCGGTTCCGCTTCGGGAGAAGGCCAGGCCCTGCAAGCCCAGAATGACGAGCGCAGCAAGGGCGTAGACAAGCAGGCCCCGCATCGTCCCCGACAGCCCCGGGAGCAGCGCCGGGAACTGACCGCGGGTGGCCGCCTGCCGCGCCTCGACGTCCCCCCGATCAATGGCGGCGGCCAACTGACTCAGCGCGATCGGCGGATCGACCACTCCTTCGGGCGGCAGCGGCGTCAACTTGGGAGGCCGCAACCGAAGGCTGGTGGCCAAGGTGGTGGTCAGCATCCCGCCCTGACCTCGCAGTCGCGCTTCCAGTTCATCGGCGTGCGCCGTCATCTGAGCCACGGCTTCGCGCATGCCGGCGGTTCGAGCTGACTCCTCAGCACGCACCGCATCCAGCAACCGGGCGTACTCCGCATACTGCGCCCAGGCGTCCTTGCCCACCACCATGTCACTGCTCACGACGCTCCACGCTTCCCGTCACCATTGGTCGTCATTGCTTGTGCCATCAGGATGCCCTCATGGACCGCTTGATCGATGATGCCGGTCGTTTCCGCCCCGGTTTCCAGGCGATCCACGACCAGGTTGGTCAGGATGTGCACCGCCACCATCATGTCCTCGAGGAGCATCATCCGACGCCAGGCGGTTCGGGTGGGGTCGGCGAGTGAGACGAGCATCTCGGTGACCAAGGCCGGATCGAGCGGTGCTCCCTCTTCTTCGGTCGGTTCACCCAGCGAATCCCGGTAGATCTCGTCCGCGTACTGCGCAAGCACAGCCTGCTCGGGATCGGCCCCGAATCGTTCGAGGAAAAGGCATTTCAGCAAGGCTCCCAACGCCAGACCGAACCGGAAACGCCCCTGGATTCCTTGTGTTTCGGCTTCCAGCTGGGCTTGGGTGGAATTCTTGTCCAGGAAAATGGTAAGGACTCGCCGAAGTTCCTCCGGATCCGGCTCGATCAGGTCGGGCGCCACCAGCGGCGCCAGCATCTCCGGAATCGTTGCAGCGCAAGCGGAACGGTTGTAGGGCTCGGCAATGAAGCAGGTACAGGACGTCGCGGTGAGCAACAGCAGGATATCGGTATTCGGGAAGATCTCCCCCAGCCCTTCGAGGGACAGCTCGATCGCTACGGCATCCACCGGGACCGGCGACACCTGCTGCGGGACGGGGAGTGGTGCCAGCTTTTCGACCACGAGCGCCCGGCGGATGCTGTTGTCCAATCCGGTCTGCAGCTGAGCGACGGCGGTGCGCAGGCTGGGCTTGCTCAGACCGAACCACATCTCGGGTCGGGTCAGCTGGGCCGGGGATTGCGCACTTCCGGCTCCCGCTGCTTCGGTCACAGTCCCGGGAAGGATCTGGATCTGCCAGGCAGACAACACCGGCGCTGGTGCGGTGCGGGGTTGGTCGGCCGTCCGAACATTGATGGCCACGGTCAACCCGAGGCCGAGCACGGACCGGAAGAGATCGTTGGTGGGTGGCTCGGGTTCGGGTCTGGCCAGCACGATCAACCGCCCACCGGGACGTCGATGAGCAGCGGCGCCGAGAAATCCGCTCACCTGGGGATCGCCGTCCGGGGCTGTGACCTTGCCATCGATCAGTGCAAGATCGAGGGCTCGGTTTCGAAAATGATCGACTAGTAAGTGCGGTGGGACGCCGAACGGCTTCGCTTGCTCTCCGATGCTGTAGTACCGGTCCAGCAGCACCTCTCCCCAGCCCAGCGGGCGGCCAGAAACCGGCTTGTCGTTCGGCTCCGCCCCGTCGTCCAGCCCTCCCGTCATCGGCAGCCGACGCACGTTGACGTGCTTGGTTCGGTTCTCCAGGTCGGTGATCGTCAACGCGACGCCGTCCAGCATCCGCCCCGCACCCCCGCAGGTAGAGCAAGACGCGGCCGTGCCTGCACCGCACTTCGGGCAAATGGACGTCGGGATGAGCTCGCCGGCGGGCTCCGGGATCGCGGTCACCGGACGAAGTCGGGATCGACGGTCGTTCTCGGGGTCCGGAGCCGACTCCAGCGTGGAGAAGTACCACTCACCGTGTCGGTGGACGCCGATCGCGCCGGCTCCGCGGACGGCCAGCGGCGTCATCTTGGCGGAGAGCTCGGCCCAGGTCAGGCTGTCCAGCTTGGTCCCGTCCGATGTGACGCCGTCCCGGCCCCGGTGCCGTAAGTAATCTGGGCCTGGGGTTTCCAACCAGCGGGCCGGCGCGGAGATCGGGCCTCTTTGCAGACCGACCAAAGCCGCTTCGACACTTGTCTCCCGTAGTGCCCGATGCAGGGTGTTGAATCGGCCGAGCGGCCGTTCCGAAATGGCTGCGCCAGGGACGTCGAAATGTGCCTTCCATTTCAGCGATTCATTACTCCCGACCCGAACGTCAATGACGAAGTCCAACTGCAGGTCACTGGCCATCGCGACCAGGCGCTGAAGAGCATCGTCCGCGCTCGGGATCGGCTTCGACTCGACGCCGGCGTAAAAGACCAGGTTCGGGCGGAACATTGCCTCCCGAGCGATTGCGGCTCCCTCATGCTCGAACTGCCACTCGGGCGACAAGGTGACGCCCGCGGCGTGGCGCAGTTGGAGCAATATGGGCGTGTCGACGTCCCACCTAAGTAACTTTCCGAGCGTCACCCGATAAATCGACGAGACGCCGAGTTCCGCCGCCAGTTCTTTGACCACAACCGACAGATCCAGAGCTGCCGCACCGGCCGGTGTCCGCACCGGGGTGAGTACCCACGGCACGATACTTCTGGAACCGACCCGGCCGGTCGCCAGGTCCACCAGCGAAACCACAAGCTGGGCTCGGGCACTCCGCCGCCCCGCGCACATCGAACACTCCGGAGGATTGTGACAGCCGGTCGGCAGCAAGTCCGGTGTGGTGCCCTTGCCACCACACCGTGGGCACCGAACAATTGGAACCCTGGAGTTCGACCCGGTTATCTCAGCGTTTTGGCGGTGGTCTTGGCTTTCGGCTCGGTTTTCCGATTGGCTTCTGAGCCGCCATTCGCCTGCCAACCATTCGCCCACTCGCCGTTTGCCGGCCAACCATTCGCCCGTCCAGCCGTTGCTCGTCCACCATTGGCGTCTCCGATGTCCGCCGGTCACCGTGCGCACCGGGCCTTTCCCCGCCCAGGCTGCGTCGTCCACGCCACCAGTCCGCACGGCACCAGTCGGCGCTTCTGCAGTGGTTGCGACTGCCGCCGTGGGTATGGCTGCTGCCGTAGGTACGTCCCGATGGGCCACGATGGCACCCCGACCAGGACGTCTCGGTGCATCGAGACACTTGATGTGGCTTGCCGATGGGTTCCCAACGATGCGGTGAATACGAGATCTCGGGCCATGCTGCTGACCTTCCTCATCGACTGCGGATGGCCGCCGACGTGATGTCGGCCGATCGAGGTGAAACGTCGTTTCGCTGGTCAGGCTGCTGGTCGCTCGTTACTCAACGCGCGATAGTGGCAGGTGGCTGCTTGGCGATGTGAGATTAGGGATCCCGAATATCGTTCGGGACGAGTTTTGACCGATGAGACACGTTACAGGAGCCAGTACTCTTCCGGTTCAATATCTAGGCGGTCCAGGATGTCATCGAGATACTGGTACCAGTGGATGCCAGAGTTGAGGAACGCGACAAGAAGCCAACCTCCGACCAAGAAGACCATGGAACCCCGGACGTCAGCGGCTATCGGCTTTGCTGGTAAATTGACCAACGAACGGAGAAAATCTGCAACTGGCAAACTCGTTGGGTTTGACCACTCTTGCATCGTGGCGAACTGCTCCGCCAAGAGCTGCACCCGCTCATCAGATGGCGTACCGTCATGCACATCACGCATCACGGTCCGATCGATGGCCAGAGCGAGCTTGAACGCATAGTCGGGGCGGCCGTACGAAATGGCCTTGAGCGCCTTTTTGAAGCGTTTCTCATTTCCCACGACTACGGCATTGAATGCTTCTCGCACCAAAGGCTCTACCGCGCGGTCGATCATCTTCCACGCTCCGCCAACCCTGCGTCTTCCTGGCGGCGTCGACTCGAACGCCACCTCCTCAGGAGTTCAGGATTTCGCTGCACGTGAAGCATGACCTCCCCAGCATTCTGGCCTGGTCCAACCGTAATTCAGCTCACGTCGCTGCGCCAGAGCCTGCCCGACCCGTAGCCTTCCCGAGCGCCATCCGATCTTGGGGGGCGGTGCCGTCAGGTACCCGCCGGGGCGAGCGGTTCGGGGGCGGCTACCAGGCCGTCGTGCCCTTCCCCTGCCGACGGGTGGTGGGGCGTCACCGTGGCCCCCGGCAGCAGGCGGTCCAACCACCCGGGCAGCCACCAGTTGGCCCGGCCCAGCAGGGTCATGGTCGCCGGCACCAGCACCATCCGGACCAGTGTCGCATCCACCAGAATCGCGGTCGCCAGGCCGATCCCGAACATCTTGGTCGCGGCATCCGGCCCGAAGACGAAGGCCAGGAACACCGAGATCATGATGAAGGCTGCCGAGGTGATCACCCGTGCCGTGCTGGAGATGCCGCGCACGATCGCCGCGCCGCTGTCGCCGTCACGCAGGTACTCCTCGCGCACCCGGGACAGCAGGAACACCTCGTAATCCATCGACAGTCCGAACAGGATCGCGAACATGAACATCGGAATGAACGAGACGACCGGGACGGTCTGCTCCAGGCCGATGAGCGCGCCGCCCCAGCCCCACTGGAACACCATCACCAGCACGCCGTACGCGGCACCGATACTCAGCAGATTGAGCAGCACGGCCTTCAACGGCACGAGCACCGATCGAAATGCCAGCATCAGCAACAGGAATGACATTGCCAGCACGGCGGCCACAAATACCGGAAGCCGGTCATTGACGCGCTGACCGACGTCCGCGAAGTTCGCCGTCGCCCCGCCGACATGGGCCCGCGCGGGACCGTCCCCGAGCACTGCGGGCAGCACAGCGGTGCGCAGCCGGGCAACTGTCCCGGCGGTCGCCTCCTGCTGCGGGCCGGTGGTGGGAACGACGGTCAGGCTGGCGATCCCGGTGCCCGCGTCGACCTGCGCGGGAGCCACCGAGGCGACACCCGGGTCTCGGGTGACAGCCTCGGTGAGACGGTCCAGCACGGTCGGGTCCCCGGCTGGGTCCACCACGAGCACCAGAGGGCCGACGGTACCCGGGCCGAATCCGTCGGCCACCAGGTCGTACGCGCGACGCTCGGTGCGGCTCTGCGGCAGCGCGCCGTCGTCCGGGATGCCCACCCGCAGGGCGAGAACCGGTGCGGCGGCGGCCAGCAGCAGCGCCACCGCTGCGACCGCGTACGGCACCGGGTGACGGGTGACATGCCCGATCCACCGGGCCCAGCCTGGGTTGGCCGCCGACTCCGGTCGCCCGGCACGCCGTCCCGCCCGCCCGTTCACCCTCGAACCGGCGAGCCCGAGGAAGGCCGGCAACAACGTGACCGACGCAATCACCATGATCAGGACGACCAGCGACACCGCGAATCCACCCGCCGTCATGAACGGTACTTCGGCGACCGCCATCCCGAGGATCGACACGATGACGGTACCGCCCGCGAGGACCACCGGTTGCCCGGCGGTCGCCACCGCCCGGCTGGCCGCCTCATCCACCTGGAAGCCCTGGGCGAGGTACTCCCGGTGCCTGGTGAGCACGAACAGCGCGTAGTCGATGCCGACGCCCAGCCCGACCATGCTGCCGAGGATCGGAGCGAACGTCGGGATCTCGGTAATCCCAGCCAGCACGGTGATCGTGCTGGTCCCGACGGCCAAGCCGAAGACGGCCATCCCGATCGGCATCGCCGCGGCAACCAGCGAACCGAACGCCAGCAGCAGGATCGCCGCCGCCACCAGCAGCCCGACCAGCTCACCGGCACCGCCGCCGGTGTCCGAGTAGGCGAAGAACAGGTCCCCGCCCATCTCCAGCCGAAGCGGTGAGTCGGCAGGCTGCTTGTCCCCGACCCGCACGAGCGCATCCAGATCAGCCGCCGACACGTCTGCCTGTGGCGGGTACTGGACTCGAAGCACCGCGACCCGCCCGTCGTCCGAGAGGAAGCCGCTCCGCACGGCGGCGTCCCGTCCGCCAGCCAGCAGCCCTGCCGGGTCGCTCGTCCCCAATACCCTTGGCAGCGAATCGATCTCGGCGGTAAGCCGGGCGAGCGCGCTGCGCGCCTCGGCGGAGTTGACGAACGTGGTCGCACCGTCCTTCGGCGTGGCGATCACGTGGGCAGTGATCCCGGCCCGATCCGAACCGGCCTCCGCCATCAGGTCCGCGGCACGCTGGGAGTCCAGCCCCGGAACCGTCAACGAGTCGGTGGTCTTGCCACCGAGGGCGCCCGCCGCCCCGACGGCGGCGCCGGCGACCAGCAGCCACACCGCGATCACCTGCCACGGTCGGCGGGCAGCGCCACGGCCCAGGCGGGAAAGAGCCTGCAAAAGCATGATGTCCTCCACGTCGTCACGACCACCTCGCCGGCGGCCCACCCGACCAGCTTCACTAGCCGGCGCCGGCCCGACATCGGCCGCTGAGCCTGCGGAAAATGGCTCCGAAACGGAGGAAGAGCTCGTTCTTTCGGCTGATGTGCCGATCCGGGTGCTGCCTAGGCTGGGAACCGTGATCCGAGACGAGCTGCGCACCCTGTGGGCCGAGCCGAGCGTGCCGAACCCGCCGGTGCGGGTGTGGCGGGACTGGGTGCTGCTCGCCGGCGGGCTGACTGCCACAGCGCTGGAGGCAGTGCTGCGCGAGGACGTCGTCTGGCGACCGATCGCCGTGCTGCTCTCGATCGGGCTGTGCGTGGCGACCATGTGGCGTCGCACCCATCCGCTGGCGATGGTCACCCTCGCCTTCGGCTCGACGATTGTGCTTACGCTCGCCGAATTGCTGGCTCCGCAGGACGAGCCGGCCGGGCTCTACTCGGGCCTGGTCATCCTCGTCCTGGTTTATGCGTTGCCACGCTGGGGATCCGGCCGCGACATCGCACTCGGATCCGCGATCCTGATCGCGACCTTTGCGCTTGGGGTCTTTGCCGACGACGTCCCAGCGACAGACGGCCTGGCCGGCTTCGTGTTCCTCACCTTCCCGGCGGTACTTGGAGCGTCGGTGCGCTTCTGGTCCACCTCCCGCAGCCGCGAGCTGGAGCGGATGCGATCGCGTGAGCGCGCGGAACTGGCCAGGGAACTGCACGACACGGTGGCCCACCACGTCTCCGCGATCGTGATCCGGGCTCAGGCCGGCCGGGTGCTCGCCGGTGCGGACCCGGCGAGCGTCATCGAGACCCTTGAAGGCATCGAGGAAGAGGGCGCGCGAACCTTGGAGACGATGCGCGCCATGGTTGTCGCGCTGCGCGACAGCGACGCCCGCGCCGAGCTCGCCCCGCTGGGCGGCGTCGCCGACCTGGAGCGCCTGACCCGAACCCCGAATGCCGGCCTGCCGATCACTCTGCAGCTCGCAGGCCCGCTGGACGACCTTCCCCCGGCGGTGGACGCCGCGGTCTACCGCATCGTGCAGGAGTCGGTGACCAACGCGATCCGGCACGCGGTGGAGCCGACCGAGGTCCTGATCCGGGTCACCGGGGAATCGGACCGGGTCCGGGTGACGATCCGGGACGACGGCGTGGTCGCAACTCGTGGCGCCAGCCGTGACGGCTACGGCCTTGCCGGGCTGCACGAGCGGGTCACTCTGCTGGGCGGAGCCCTCAACGCCGGGCCCTGCCCCGACCTCGGCTGGCTGGTCGAGGCCGAGCTGCCGCATGGAAGACTGGACCGTGTCCATCCGCGTACTCATCGCTGACGACCAGGCGATCATCCGCACCGGCCTGCGGATCATGCTCGAGGCGCAGCCCGACATCGACGTCGTCGGCGAGGCCGTCGACGGCATGGCAGCGGTCCAACTGGCCCGCCAGTTGCGGCCGGACGTCTGCCTTTTCGACATCCGGATGCCCCATCTGGACGGATTGGAGGCGACCCGGCAGCTGGCGGGCCCCGGTGTGCCCGACCCGATGACGGTGGTCGTGATCACGACGTTCGACCTGGACGAGTACGTGTACGGCGCCCTGCGCGCCGGAGCCCGCGGGTTCCTGCTGAAGGACGCCGGGCCCGAACTCCTGGTCCAGGCGGTGCGCGCCGCGGCGGACGGCGCGGCCCTGATCGCGCCGAGCGTCACCGTTCGACTGCTCGAGGCGTTCGCGAACGCACCGACCGGGCAGGCCGCGGTACAACCGATCGCCGCGCTCACCGCGCG
>JANNPJ010000658.1:0-14110 GCA_031400005.1 Kineosporiaceae bacterium
TCGGGGTCTTCGTCGGCCTATTGATCAGCATCCTCGACACCACGACGCTGCTGGGAGCCCTCATGTGGGGGGTCTCCTGGGGGGCCCTGTTCTGGGGAGCTTTCGGGGTCATCGACTACGCACTGTCTGGAGGACGACGAGACTTCACGTCCTTGAGCGAAACGGTCCCCAGCACATACGAGGTACTCGTGGCCACAACGCACGGCGAGCAGGCCAAAAGAGTTCTCGCCGCCGCAGCTGTCTGAGCGATGTGGCCGCAGAGGAAGCCGAAGTAGGCGCGGTACACGTGCAGTGCCTGCTCGGGGTCGAAGCCAGCACCGATGAGCATCTCGAGGATCTGCTCCAGTGGACGCAGGGTTCCCAGCGGACGCAGGTTCAGTGGGGTGCCCAGCGGGCTTGGGTCGCGCGCGTCGCCTGGGGGTTGGGGCGTGGGCCGTATTCCCTGGAGTGGGACAGCCTGAGCGCTTCATCGCGAAATCACGGGCATGGATGGCTTTGTCGATGGCTTCCTCCTCAGGAGTCGTCTTCGGTTTGGGGTGGGGGGATGACGACGACGGGGCAGGTGAGGTGTTGCACGCAGTGCTGGCTGACCGAGCCGAGGAGCATCCCGGCGAAGGCGCCGTGGCCGCGGCTGCCGAGGACGAGCATCTGGGCATTGGCTGCGGCTTCGGGCAGGATCAGCGCTGCGGGTCCGTGCAGGACGCGGGTGAGGACTTCGACCGGTTGATCGAACTGTGCCGATACCTCGGCGATGGTCGTGTCGAGGAGTTTCTGGGTGATCGCGGCGTAGTGGTCGTCCGGGATGGGAGTAGGGACGTAGCCGTAGGGGTAGCCCATCAGGGGCGGGTCCCGCCAGGTGGCGATGGCTTCGATGGTGGCCCCGGTCAGTCCTGCTTGGGTCATCGCCCAGCGCAGGGCGGATTTTGAGCCGTTGGATCCGTCGATTCCGACGACGATTCGCTGCTCGGTCGCCTTCTCGACGATTGGGGTGGCCATGTCAGGCCAGCCAACGGGCGCAGCGTATGAGCAGGGTGGGGGTGGAGAGGATTCTGGTGCTGTGGTGGTCCTGGGTGATGTCGACCAACGCACTCACGGTCCTTCGTCTCTGGCTGAATCTCTGCTCGCGGTCTGCGCGCGGAGGCCGGGCGCCCTTCCTGCCCGTGCTCTGAGCTTCACCGGAATGGAGGTGCGGGGGCAAGGCCTACGGACGTCGTTTCTGGGCCGAAGATCCCGGTCTGGTCGGGTCGCGGCGCATGAGAGCGACCACGGACCCGAGCACCGGAGCGGTGACTCCACTGCGCTCGCGTGAGCTGGCGGCGAGCAGTCCGCAGCCGAGGGAGGCCGTCGCGAGCATCCTGTGGCCCTCGGTTCTTCGACGACGGGGTGGCGCATCTTCAGGCGGGCTGCTCCGCGCGCGGCGCGAATCCGGAACACGTATCCGTAGCTGCAGACGGTGTAGGCGCTGACCACGGTCCCTGCTGGCTGACCCAGGCCAGGCTGCGAAGATCGCCAAGTAGGTCTGACCCGTCAGAAGGCTGACTCGGCCGAGGGGCAGGGGCTGTGCCCGATCATGCTTGCTGGGCCCTCAGATGACGGTGAAGCCGTGGGTCCGGAACTGGTTCTCCACCCGCTGGATCAGCTCCGGTGACGGCGGGAGGACGTCGGTGAGTTGGTAGCGCAGGCCGAGTTCGGCCCATTTGGCCGCGCCGAGTTGGTGGAAGGGCAGGACCTCCACGCGGTCGACGCCGTTGAGTGTGGCGGTGAAAGCGGCCACGGCCTCGACGTTGGTGGGTGTGTCGGTCAGCCCGGGGACGAGGACGAACCGGATCCACATCCGGTTGCCGCGCTCGGAGAGCCGGCGGGCGAAGCGCAGGGTGGGTTCGAGGTCGGCGCCGGTGACGAGCCGGTAGGTGGCGGGGTCACCGGATTTGATGTCGAGCAGGAACAGGTCGACCAGGTCGAGGAACCCGTCGGTGGCTCGCTCGCCGAGGAATCCTGAGGTGTCGACGGCGGTGTGCAGGCCGAGGTCGTTCTTGCAGCGGCGCAGCAGGGCCTCGAGGAAGCGGATCTGGAGCATCGGCTCGCCGCCGCTGACGGTGATCCCGCCGTGAGCGGTGTTGACGAACGCCGCGTACTTGGCGATCTCATCGACCATTCGCCCGAGGGTCACCCGCTGGCCCTCACCCATCTGCCAGGTGTCCGGGTTCTGGCAGTACTGGCAGCGCAGCGGGCAGCCGGACAGGAACAAGGTGAACCGCACGCCGGGGCCGTTGACCGCGCCGGTGATCTCGTAGGAGTGGTAGTAGCCGATCTCGGGGTCGCCCTCCTCCCTCAGTTCTGCCTCGAGGTCGGCCCGCGATCCGCCGTGGTGCTCGCGGACCGGAGTGATCGCGATCTGCTGCCGATCGCCCATCAGAGGGTGCCGTGGAAGGTGCGGTGGACGACGTCGAGTTGCTGCTCACGGGTGAGCCGGACGAAGTTCACCGCGTAGCCGGACACCCGGATCGTCAGTTGCGGGTACTTCTGCGGGTGGTCCATGGCATCGAGCAGGGTGTCACGGTCGATCACGTTGACGTTGACGTGGAAACCGCTCGCGTCGAAGAAGGCGTCCAGGATGCCGGTCAGGTTGTCGACCTTCTCGGTCGCCGTCTTGCCGAGCGCGGTCGGCATCAGATTGCTGGTCAACGAGATGCCGTCGAGAGCCGCGCTGTAGGGCAGCTTGGCCACCGACAGCGCCGAGGCCACCCAGCCGTGCCGGTCGCGTCCGTTCATCGGGTTGGCCCCGGGGGAGAAGGGCTCACCCGAGCGCCGTCCGTCCGGGGTGTTGCCGGTGGCCTTGCCGTAGACCACGTTGGAGGTGATGGTCAGCACCGACTGGGTGGGAAGGGCCCCCCGATAGGTGGGCTGCCGGCGGATCTTGTCCATGAACCGCTCCACCAGGTCGACCGCGATTTCGTCCGCGCGCTCGTCGTTGTTCCCGTACGCCGGGTAGGTCCCCTCGATCGCGTAGTCGACGACCAGACCGGTCTCGTCCCGGATCGCCGTGACGGACGCGTCGCGGATCGCAGACAGGCTGTCCGCGGCCACCGCCAGCCCGGCGATCCCCATCGCCATCGTGCGGCGGACGGGATGGTCGTGCAGCGCCATCTCCAGGCGCTCGTAGGCGTACTTGTCGTGCATGTAGTGGATGACGTTCAGGGCGTCGACGTAAACCCTGGCCAGCCAGTCCATCTCGATGTCGAGTTTGCGTATCACGTCGTCGTAGTCGAGGACATCGCCGGTCACCGGCGGGGTGGCCGTGGCCACCTGCAGGCCGCTGATCTCATCGCGCCCGCCGTTGATGGCGTAGAGCAACGTCTTTGCGAGGTTGACCCGGGCGCCGAAGAACTGCATCTGCCTGCCGACCGTCATCGCCGAGACGCAGCAAGCGATGGCCGAGTCGTCACCGGTCACCGGCCGGAGCAACTCGTCGGACTCGTACTGGATGCTGCTGGTCTCGATCGAGACCGCGGCGGCGAAGTCCTTGAATCCCTTCGGCAGCCGCGGCGACCACAGCACGGTGAGGTTCGGTTCCGGGGCCGGCCCGAGGTTGCGCAGCGTCTGCAGGAAGCGGAAAGAGGAGCGGGTCACGAGCGTCCGCCCGTCCTCGCCCATCCCGCCGATGGACTCGGTCACCCAGGTCGGGTCGCCGGAGAACAGGGCGTCGTACTCCGGGGTCCGCAGGAAACGGACGATCCGCAGCTTGATCACGAAGTCGTCGATCAGTTCCTGAGCGAAGGATTCGTCGATCCGCTGCTCGTCGAGGTCACGCTGGAGGTAGATGTCGAGGAAGGTCGATGTTCGCCCGAGCGACATCGCCGCACCGTTCTGCTCCTTCACCGCCGCCAGGTAGCCGAAGTAGAGCCACTGGATGGCCTGCTGCCCGGTGGCGGCAGGTCCCGAGATGTCGACCCCGTACGAGGCGGCCATCGCGGCCAGTTCACCCAGCGCCCTGATCTGCTCGGCCAACTCCTCCCGGTCCCGGATCACGTCCTCGCCCGAGGGCAGGGCGTCCAGTGCGGACTTGACCAGTCGCTTGTCCGCGATCAGCCGGTCCACGCCGTAGAGGGCAACCCGGCGGTAGTCGCCGATGATGCGGCCTCGACCATAGGAGTCCGGCAGCCCGGTGATCACGTGGGAACGCCGGGCGGCCCGAATCTCCGACGTATAGGCATCGAAAACGCCATCGTTGTGCGTCTTGCGGTACTTGGTGAAGATCTCCTTCAGCTGCGAATCGACCTCGTAACCGTAGGTCCGCAGGCTGGTCTCGACCACCCGCCAGCCACCGTTGGGCATGATCGCGCGCTTCAGCGGCGCGTCGGTCTGCAGGCCCACGATCAGCTCGGTGTCCCGGTCGATGTAGCCGGGCGCGTGCGCGGTGATCGAGGCCGGCGTGTGCGCATCGATGTCGTACACACCGCGCTCGCGCTCCTGCGGGAAAAGCGCTGTCAGCCGGGACCACAGCCGCGTCGTGCGGGCGGTCGCACCGGTCAGGAAGGCGGCATCGCCCTCGTACGGAAGGTAGTTGTCCTGCAGGAACAGCCGTGGGTCGATGCTCTCGCGCCACTCCTGTCCGCGGAAACCGCGCCACGGATCAGCCGCCACAGCACCCGAATCATCAGACGGGGTCAGCACAATTTGATCCATACCGAAATTCTGCCCCGGAGAACGGCCTGCTGGCAGGGTCGAAGGTCCCGCAACCCGGGACAGCGCCCGGCCCCGGACAGTGAGGTGGTGGCTGGAATGGCCCTGTAGGGACGGGACTTCGGCCTCTTCTCTTGCGGTGACCTGGGTCGTTAAACAGGCGCCGCATCCGGCCGAGGTTCTCCGGCGAAGTTGTGACGTCGGTCGAAAGCGCTGATCGCAGGGAACGCGGGTCTGCCAGGCTTTCACCCTCCGAAGGCTGACCCTGCCAGGCCCACCACCACGACCACTGCGACGACCGACAGGACCAGCCTACGCAGCAACGCCACCCACTCACCGCGAGAGCCCGCCCCGCACTCGCGCGCATCAGCTCGCTGAAGAGCTGGATCTTTCGGCGTTTCATGCCCGGCACGGCAATGACGGTGCCGGGCGGGGTACGCCCCGGAGACGATGGTCGATCTGCTGATCAACGGGTACTGCTGCGGGGAACCCGAGCTGCGTCATCTCACCCGGACCACCATTCACGCCGAGGTGGCCGAGCCGGCGGTCGGGCTCGACGCCGTACCCGGCATCCACAACTTGGGTGGTCGAGAACCACCGGGTCGACTTCGAGGTGGATACCAGCCACGTCTGCGATGCACTGGCCCGGCTCGGCCAGTTCGGGATCCGCACCATCACGAGTCAGCCGCCGACTCTGGAGGAACTGTGGTGTTGGTCTTCGGCGCCCTGCTTCGGTTCCCGCAGTGGCTCCAGGACGTCTCGCCGTTCGCTCACCTGGCGCTCGTACCTGCGCAGCAGATGAGCTGGTCGGCGTTCGTCGCCGTGCTGACCGTCGCTACCGCGATCAGCCTGGCCGGCCAGTGGGCGTTCTCGCGGCGCGACCTGCAATAGTGCTTTGTCGGCTCGGCATGTCGCTTGTCTTCTTCGGGGTTGTCTGGCTTGACGTCGCCTGTGGATGAGCGGGAGCTGAGTCGGTTGCGGTTGGCGTTGGAAGACTGCACGGTAGAAGTGTTTTCGGGTCTGTCGCGGGCGGATTAGCGGGGAAGGGGCAGTGTGATGATCAATCGTTCGTAGGGAGACGTCGAACCGGTCGGGCGATGAGGGCTGCCGGACCCCGCAGCCATCCACGCCATGATTGAGAATTCTCAGATCATGTCGTGGATCCGGGCATTCGGGATGCACCAGAAACGATGCGTCGGAGAGAGATTAACGGTCCATTGATCCAGGTCAAGGCAGGCCTGGACAGCATAGGATCGCAATTAGAGGTTCTGGGTGTGACGTGCGCCAACCAGAGTGCTGATGGCTTGGTCGATGTCTCGGGGTGCTGCCGCGTCCGAGGGATAGCCGGAGAGCGGAATGGTTTCGATTGGTTTCGAGACCCCTCGCGGTCAGCGCTTGGGGAGATCTGGTGTGGCCGCTGTGGCAGGCTGAGCCGGTGGATGCGGCGTAGTCCGGGATAGTAGGTAGTAGGCAGGGTAAGTGGATGCCGTCGATGCTGATGTTCAGGGTCGGGGTGGCTGTTCAGGGGCACGTAGCCGGGACAGCGGGCGGCCGAGGTGGTCGCGTAGTAGTCTCTGATGATGTGGAAGGCCAGATTTCAGGTCAGCGGCGGCGAGATCGGCGGCTGTGCCGAGGCCACGGCCAAGGCGACGTTGTCGGTACCGGCGGGGCGTCGGTGTTCCTGTCTGCCGCCGGGAATGAGCGGGTCGAGGCCGACGCCTTCGCGGACGGGCAGTTCGCCAATAATCCTTGAGTGCGTTCATCTTGTGACCCACGACGGTGCACAGGTCCATCCCGAGGGCCGTGACGTCGAGGGGTCTTGCCTGGGGTCTGAGCTGTGTCGGTGTACCGCCGAGGTCCAGGGTGATCAGGCAGTCAGCTGCGCGGCACCAGACGTTGTCCGACGGCACGGCGGGCGGTCTCGGTCCGGCGTACTGCCTCGGAATTTTGGGGCTGAGCGAGGTAGCGCCAATACTTCCGCGGCTGTAGGCGTCGAGGGTGAGCAGGCTGCCGCGCCGGCGGCGTCGACCAGGATCTGACGGCGGGTCACGGTGGGCAGGAGGAAACGCGCTCCTTGGTAGGTGGGGATGGTGAGCTGGCGTGCGAACGTTAGCCGAGGCCGGGGGCACCGTAGAGGGGGAACCAGCGGGACAGGTCGGTCTCGGCGCGGAGGTCGTTTTCAATGGCGGAGTTGATTTGCATTTCTAGGGCGTTGTCGCGGCGGTCGGGGCCGGTGGGCGCGAAAGGGTACCAGCTGCCACGTTTGTAGAGGTAGATCAGCCCGAGCCGGCGGTTGCCGTCAGTGAACGTGATCAGGGTGCACAGCAGCGCCGCACCAAAGCCTCCCTCGACCAGGCTGCTGTTGACCGCGTGCAGGTCGGTGACCAGTCCGGCCGGATCGTCCGGGTCGCCCGGACGGGTCAGCCAGGAGAAGCCGTACTGGTCGGTGTGGCTGCTGAACTTGCCTTCGTTCAGGGCCAGGAGCTGCTGGACGTGTTCGGCCAGGCCGGTGAAGGCGCCGCCCTCGGCGGCCTTGAAACACACCGAGCCGGCGCCGGTGGGGCGGAAGCCGGTGCTGGCCTGCAGGGTGATCGCCGCGGCGGGCAGCCCGAAGAGCTGGTCCAGGTTCGGCGGGACCGGTTTGGTACGGCCCAGCAACGTATCGAGAAACCCCATTACTCGACCTGCTGTCCGAGTTGGCGGGCGATCTCGGACAGTTGGGTGAGCCGTTGCTCCAGCGGTGGGTGGGTGGAGAATAGTGAGGACAGGCTGAACCCGGGGGCCAGGGCGGGGGCGAAGAAGAACGCGTTGAACGGCTCGGCTTGGCGCAGGTCCTGGGTCGGGATCCTGGCGATCTCACCGCTGACCTTGCTCAGCGCGGCGGCCAGCGCTGAGGGCCGGCCGGTCAGCAGCGCCCCGGATCGGTCTGCTGACAGCTCGCGGTAGCGCGACAACGCTCGGGTGAGCAGGAAGGACAGCGCGTACACCGCCGCCGAGACGGCCACGACGGCCATCAGGATCAGCGCGGTGTTGTCGCTGCCGCTGTTGTCGCTGCCGTTGTCGTCTCGGCGCCGGTTGTCACCAAAGCCGCCGAAGAAGCTGGCGTACAAGCCGAAGCGGGTGATCAGGCCAGCGAGGATGCCCAGGAAGGAGGCGATGGTCATGACCGCCACATCGCGGTGGGCGACGTGGGACAGCTCGTGGGCCAGCACCCCTTCCAGCTCTTCGGTGTCCAGCCGCCGTAACAGCCCGGTGGTGGCGCAGACGACGGCCTTTTTAGGGCTGCGTCCGGTCGCGAAGGCGTTCGGCACGTCGACCTCGGCGATCGCGACCGCCGGTTTCGGCATGTCGGCCAACGCGCACAGCCGGTCGATCACCGCGTGCAGTTGCGGCGCCTGCTCGGGAGTGACGATCTTGCCGTGCATCGCGTACAGGGCGATCCGGTCGGAGAACCAGTATTGGGCGAACAGCAGCCCTCCGGCGATCACCACCGCCAGCACCGCGCTCTTGAGCAGTGCGATCAGCACGGCGGTGAACACGACGTAGAGCAGGCCGAGCAGGAACGTGGTGGCCAGCATCCGCCGGGTCAATCCGCGGTCGGGCCGGAATCGGGTTGTCATCGTCTCAGCCGGGGATCAGACCCTGCTCGCCGAGCAGGTTACGGACCTCGATCAGGCTGCAGCCTTCGGCAGGCAGGATCGCCTCTGACACCCACAAAACGTCGTCGGGCACGGGGTCTGCGAGGACACGGACGCGTTGCAGCAGGACCGCGAGTTGCCGCTCGAAGGCCGCCTCATCCCCGACGCTCACCGCGTCGGCCAGCGCCTCGTCCAGTTCGTTGAGTTCGGCCAGGTGCTCGGTGGGCAGCTCACGTTGCCCCTCACCCATAATCCGCACAATCATGACCGTCCCTCCACCTTCTCTGACGCCGTTGCCGGGGCCGCGCCGATCGCCGTGACAGGTAGCTGGCCGCGGATGTCGCCAGCTGGCAGGCCGGTCCTCAACGCCGCCAACTGCTGGTCCACGTCGGAGGTGGAGGACATCCGTTCCAACTCGACCTGGATGTCATCCTTCGTGGAACCGGTGGCGTCCTCCAACACGCCGGAGGCCAGCAATTCATCGATCGCGCCGGCGCGGGCCTGCAGCTGTGCGGTCTTGTCTTCGGCACGCTGCATGGCCAGTCCGACATCGCTCATTTCCTCGCTGATACCGGAGACTGCCTCTCCGACACGAGTTTCGGCCTCGGCTGCGGTGTAGGTGGCCTTAATGGTTTCCTTGCGGGTCCTAAACGCCTCCACTTTGGCCTGCAGACGCTGTGCGGCGGCGGCCAGCTTGTCCTGCTGGGTCTGCAACGAGGCTTGCTGCTGGGACAGGTCAGCCAGCTGCTGCTGCGCCGCGGAACGGCGTGTCAGTGCTTCGCGCGCCAGATCTTCTCGACCTGCGGCCATCGCGGCCGCGGCCTGCTGCTGCAGCTTGTCCACGCTGCCGTTCATCTGGTGGGCCTGCAGTTCCAGTCGCTTTTTGCTGGTTGCCACATCAGCCAGCCCGCGGCGGACCTTCTGCACCATCTCCAATTGCTGCTGATAGGAGTAGTCCAAGGTCTCTCGTGGGTCTTCGGCTCCGTCCAGTATCTTGCTGGCTCTGGCTTTGAACAATAGTGATAAACGCTTGCTGAGGCTCATCGCACAGTCCGTTCTCTTCTCGTCTCTCGAGCGCGTCAGCCACGCCGCTGCGCAGCTGCACCTACAAGCCTGGCCCACACCCCCCTTGGTACGTAGGGGCTTAGGTCCCCACCAGCCAGGCCCAGGTGCCCAAGCCGAGTCGGTCAATTTGAAGAGCGGTCTCGGCTATCCCCCGCTTATGACTTTCCTCGACAACACCAACGAAGCCCTCTGGGGGATCCTCAGGCCGGGCAACGCCGGCTCGGATACCGCCGACGATCGCATCCATCATTACGTTGGCGCTGGCGCAGATTCGGCGACCATGAGTGCCACGGCCAGGCCGATCCTGATCCGCACCGACGGCGCCCAGCGCGCCAAGTCGTGGCTGTACCACCTGCGCACCGATCACGGCCTGGCCGGTCAGGACCGGCGCTGCGCGGATCGGTGCGGCTCAGCAGCAGGCCCGGTCGAGGAGGGTGGAGGAGGCTGGGAACGCCCCGATAGGGCCATGACCCGAGGGTCGCCGAAACGCAGGGCTAAAGCCCTTCTGCCCTCGGCGGTTACCGAGGACAGCGCGACCCGCTCAAGGCTGGGCTTGCAAGGGCACAGCCCTGCTCGACACGTTCGGTATCGAGCACGCGGGCATTGACGGCACGGGCCTTGGTCTGCAGTTCGTCGAGGTGTTGCAAGCGCCGGTGGCAGTGCAGGTCGGCGGGTGAATTGATCACCGTCTCGATCCGTCAAAGCGTAGTCCAGCCACGCCAACCGGGCCTACCTGCGCCGACGCGGCATCCGCGCCACCATCCCCGTCAAGACCGACCAGCAGGCCAACCGCCGCAAGATGGGATCAGCTGGCGGCTGGCCACCGCTGTTCGAGGCGAAGGCCTACAGAGCCGCCACGCCGTCGAGTGCGGCATCAACCTGCTCAAGCAGTGCCGCGCTGTCGCCACCCGCTACGACAAGCGCGCCCTGCGCTACGAAGCCACCGTCCACATCGCCGCCATCAACACCTGGCTCCGCCACTTATGCCACACGACCTAGACGCCACCGCGCGACTTCCTCGGCGGATCGTGGTTGTGAGGGCGGGTGCTGATTCACGCGTGCATCCCCGGCACATCGGCAACCAAACTTGAGCGACCTGCCCGCTGGGGCAAGCACGAGACCTCGGGGTGGGCTCCAGGTGCGGGATTGTCATCGATTCAAGTCACCGGTCCGGGCTGCCGATGATGGTGGGATCATGACTGACGCTGGCGCTCCGTTCCACACCGACCGAGTCGATCACGGGACCCGGTTCCACGGTCGGCGGATCGCCCAGTTGGCAATCCTTGGTGCCCTGGTGGCGGCCGCATCGGTGCTACAGCACCGTTTGGCTGGCTACCCGTGGCACCGGCTGACCGACGACCTGACCGCGCTCGGCCTGGGACCGTTGGCGCTCGCGGTGTTCGCGACCACCGTGTCCTACTCGATCATGATCGGCTATGACGCCCTCGCCCTGGCCTACGTCGACCACGCGATGGCGCATCGACGGTACGCGGCTGCCTCCTTCGTGGCCACCGCGTTCGGGAATACCTTGGGTGCCTCCGCGCTGGTCGGGGCCGCCTTGCGGGCCCGGCTGTACTCCGCCTGGGGGTTGCCCGCTTTCGCAATCACCCGGGTGACCGGGTTCAACTTGGTCACCCTGAGCCTGGGTAGCTCGGTGCTGATCGCCGTCGGCCTGGCCTGGGCGCCGCCCGAAGTGCTGGCCTGGCTTCCGCTGAACCGCCTGGCGTCGCTGCTACTGGCCGTGGTCCTGCTGGCAAGCGTGGCGGGCTACGTGCTCTGGTGCGGTCAGGGCAAGCCCCCGGTGACGGTCCGGGACTGGCGGATCGACCGGCCGTCCCGGCGGATGGCCGCCACCCAGCTCGCCGTGTCGATCGTCGAGTGGCTGACCATGGCCTCGGTGCTCTACGCGCTGCTGCCGCCGGGGCATGGACTGGCATTCGTGCCATTCGCGGTGCTGTTCGTACTGGCGACGACGCTCGGGCTGCTCAGCAACGTGCCCGGCGGGCTGGGCATCGTGGAGGCCGTGCTGGTGCTGGCACTCGCCGAGACGGTGCCGCCGACCGGCCTGGTGACCGCGCTGGTGGCCTACCGCCTGGTGTACTACCTGGTCCCGCTCGGCCTGGCCGCGGTGGTGCTAGTCGTGGTGGAGGCCCGACGCCACCCAGACCGAGCAACTGGGCTGGTCCGGGTGGCCGGCGTTCTCGCTCCCTCGCTGCTCGCGCTCCTGCTGGTGGTGTTCGGTGCCTTCCTGATCGTCACCGGCGAGCTACCCGGTGGGCGACCGGCGACGCTCAACGCGTTCAGTACCAGCCTGGCCGGGGTCGGTGTGCTGGTGCTCGCCCGGGGCCTACACCGGCGGCTGCGGGGTGCCTGGGCGCTGACGCTGGTCGTGCTGGTGCTGTTCGCGGTGACTCACCGGACACTCCTGGCGCTGGCCGCGGTGGCGCTCGTCGTCCTGCTGGTGCTGGCCAGGGGTGCGTTCGTCCGTATCACCTCGGTCCTGGCCGACCCGCGGGGCTGGGCCTGGCCGGTGGTTGTGACCGGCATCGCCATCCTGCTGCTGTGGCATGAGGCATGGCTCGCGCAGGCATATGGGGACCGGACCTGGTTGGCTGCCGTGGCCGAGGACGGTTCCGGGCTCTCGCGTCTGGGACTCGCGACGGCGGTGCTCGCCTTGATCGTCGCCGGTACCCGGCTGCAAGTGCCCGACGCCGGGGTTTGGTCGGCCTCCGAACAAGATCTGGAACGCGCTGGGCCGGTCCTGGCGGGTGCGAGCCATGGGAACGCCTGCCTGTTGTGGACCGGTGACAAGCGGGTGCTCTTCTCGGCCGGCGGCAATGCCCTGCTGATGTACCGGGTTGAGGGCCGCAGTTGGGTGGTGGTGGGGGACCCGGTCGGCGACGAGTGCGAGTTCTCTGACCTGGTCTGTCGGTTCCTTGACCTGTGCGACATCCGGTGCGGTCGGCCGGTGTTCTACTGCGTGCGGGGCGACCTCGCCGACCTCTACCGGGAACATGGCTTGTCGCTGGTGAAGCTGGGGGAGGAGGCGATGATCCCGTTGGAGGGCTTCGCGATGTCCGGCTCGAGGCGGGCGAAGCTGCGCACCGAGTGCCGGGCCAGCACCCGGGCGGGGGTCGAGATCGAGGTTCTGGACGGCGAGCGGGTTTCGGCTGCACTGCCCCAGCTGCGTGAGGTGTCGGACATCTGGCTGGCCGAGCGCCGTACCCAGGAGAAGTCGTTCTCGTTGGGTGCCTTCGACGAAGAGTATGTCGCCCGGTTCCCCGTGGCGGTGGCCCGGATCGACGACCGGGTGGTCGCCTTCGCTACGTTGTGGGCGAGCGGGGCGCGGCACGAGGTCAAGGTCGACCTGATGCGCCGCAGGCCGGACGCGCCGAACACGGTGATGACCCACCTGTTCGTCGAGTCGATGATCTGGGCCAAGGAGCAGGGGTACGCAACGTTCAACATCGGCATGGCGCCGTTGTCCGGGCTGCGGACCGAGGGAACGGGCTCGTTCTGGGAACGGATTGGCCACTTCCTGTGGACGCACGGCGAGCACTTCTACAACTTCCAGGGCCTGCGCCGGTTCAAGGAGCGGTTCGACCCGACCTGGGAGCCGCGGTACGTCGCTTCCCTCGGCGGGCCGGCGCTGCCGGTCATGATGCTGGAGGTCGCCATCCTGGTCGCCGGAGGCTTCCGCGCCATGGTCCCGCACCTGCACAAAACTCCGAATCTGCCCCGGCGGGACCGGCTGGCGTCGAGCACGGCCGGGACGGGAGCCATGACGCCCGTCCCGGCCGACGGATCGCCATCCGCCCCGGCCGTCCTGACGCCGGGCAAGGACCCGCCCCAGCCGGGTCTCGCGGGCCTCGTCCCGAAGCCCCGGCAGGGCGAACCGCAGCGGCAGCACGAGCACACCTCCGGTGGCGGTCCGGGCGAGCACGACCGGGGTGGACGCTGAGAGTGACCAGATATTCCCCAGCTCCGTCGGCCGCCGTGGTGACCGGCGCAGTCGCGAACCGGCTCACGAGGCAGCACGGCTTCGTGGTGCTCCGGCCCGTCCGTCCGGATGGGACCGACACTTTTCCGCTCGTCGCCGTGCGCACCGGCCCGCCGAGCCGGCTGCCCATCCTGGTCATCCCCGGTGGCCCCGGCCTCGCCTCGGTCGTCCCGTACGCGCGCCTGCGCTCGGCAGCTGCTCGGCGGGGCATGGACGTGATCATGGTGGAGCACCGCGGTGTGGGCCTGTCCCGCCGGGATGCCGACGGACGCGACCTGCCGATCGACGCCGTCACCGTCGAAGCGGCCGCGGACGATCTGGCGGCGGTCCTCGACCACGCGGGACTCGAGCGCGCCGTCGTCTACGGAAGCTCCTACGGCAGCCACCTGGCTCAGGTCTTCGCGGTGCGTCATCCCGGCAGGGTGGCCGCGATGGTGCTCGACTCGCCCCTGCTGTCGGTGGAGGACGACCTCGCCCTCGTGCGCAGGTACCGGCGGCGGCTGCTGTGGGACGGCGAAGATCCCGCGCTCGCCCCGGTGGCTGAGATCGTCCGCGACCTGGCCGACGCCGGGGTACCGATGGCCGAGCTCAGCCAGGTCGTGCAAGTGGTGTACGAGTTCGCCGGGCCGGACGTCCTGCGGCGGCTCTTGCGGGCCCGCCACCGTGGACGGCTGCGCCGCACCTGGCGGCAGATCAGCCGGCTGGGCGCGTGGGACCTGGCGGG
>JANNPJ010000753.1:0-8982 GCA_031400005.1 Kineosporiaceae bacterium
CACCGACATGGGTCGTCGTCACTACAACGGGCTGAAGACCGCCGTCTTGCTGGGCGGGATGTCTGCTCTGATCCTGTTTGTCGGCGGAGCGCTGTTCAAGGGGACGGGGCTGGTCATCGCCTTGGTCGTCGCGCTGGGGATCAACGGTTACAGCTACTTCAACTCGGACAAACTGGCGCTCAAGGCGATGCACGCCCGGCCGGTGAGCGAGGCCGAACAGCCGGCGATGTACCGGATCGTTCGCGAGCTCTCCACCGAGGCCCGGCAGCCGATGCCGCGGCTGTACGTGTCGCCGACCGCGGCCCCGAACGCCTTCGCCACCGGGCGCAATCCCCGCAATGCGGCGGTCTGCTGCACCGACGGCATTCTGCAGATTCTGGACGAGCGCGAGCTTCGTGGCGTCCTCGGTCATGAGCTGATGCATGTCTACAACCGGGATATTTTGACCGCATCGATTGCCGCGGCGCTGGCCACCACAATCACCTTCATCGCCAACTTCGCTTTCATCTTCGGCGGCAGCGACGAGGACCGGCCGAACCCGATCGCGATGATCGCCTTCGCCATCCTCGGCCCGGTGGCGGCCGGCGTCATCCAGATGGCGATCAGCCGGACCCGCGAGTACGACGCGGACGAGGATGGCGCCAAGCTCACTGGTGACCCGCTTGCCCTCGCCTCGGCGCTGCGCAAGCTGGAGTTGGGTACCCGCCAGCTCCCCCTGCCGCCAGACCGGAAACTGGTCAACGCCAGCCACATGATGATTGCCAACCCGTTCCGGGGCGGCGGCGTGGCTCAGCTGTTCGCTACCCACCCGCCGATGGCCGACCGGATCGCCCGGCTCGAATCGCTGGCTGGCTACCGACGGTAAGCGGTGGCAGCGCTGCCGGGTAACTACTTGACCATTAAACTAAACGGACGTACGTTCTACTCATGACCTCCGTTTTTGATCCCGTAGTCCCAGCCGGCGCGTTCGACGCCTTCCTGCCTGCCGCCGCCGCCATCAGCCGGACCCAGCGGACCTGGACCCCGGAGGACGGCGCACTGCCGGCGATCTACCTCAGCCACGGCGCGCCGCCACTGTTTGACGATGGCCCGTGGATGGACGAGTTGTTCGGCTGGGCGCAGTCGTTGCCCAAGCCGAAGAGCATTCTGATCATCAGTGCGCACTGGGAGTCCGCACCGCTGAGCCTGTCGGCCCCGGCGGCGAACACCCCGCTGGTCTACGACTTCGGGGGCTTCGCCCGGCGCTACTTCGAGATGACCTACCGCACCCCGGACGCGAGCGAGCTGGCCAGTCGGGTGGCTTCAGCGATGCCCGACACCGAAACGGTGCACCAGCACGCGAGCCGTGGTCTCGACCACGGTGCCTGGGTGCCACTGAAGACGATGTACCCGCTCGGCGACGTCCCGGTACTGCAGATGAGCCTGCCCACCCATGACCCGGCCACGTTGCTCGACCTGGGTCGGCGGTTGCGCCCGCTGCGGGAGGAGGGCGTGCTGGTGATCGGCTCCGGATTCATGACCCACGGACTGCCGTTCGTCACCCGCGAGATGATGCACGGTGCAGTACCGGCGTGGTCGAGGGACTTTGACGCCTGGGCTTCGGAAGCACTCGATCGCGGCGACGTCGACACCCTGGCGGCGTACAAATCCAAGGCCCCGGGAATGCCGTACTCGCATCCCACGGTGGAGCACTACATCCCCATGTTCATCACCCTGGGCGCCGCGAACCACCCGGAGCGGCCGGTGACGACCACCGTCGAGGGCTACATGATGGGGCTCTCGAAGCGGTCATTCCAGCTCGATTGATCAGTTCTTCGACTTCTTGACTGCGAAGAGCTTCTTGTACATCTTGCCGCCCTTCGGGAAGGCTCTGTCCAACGTGTGGTTGCCGTCGGCGTCGTCGTAGTTGAAGTAGGCGGCATAGGCGACGTTGTTCTGCGGATTGTTGATGAACTCGAACATCTGCTTGATGTAGTACGGGTTGTCATCGCCACCATCGCTGCGGTTGAACAGCGTCCAAAGTCCCCACTCGGGAAGGGACAGCGGCTTCCGGTGACTGTTGGCGAACCCGGACCAGAAATCCAATCCCCACTCGTTGCCGAAGATGTTCTCGTCCCAAGCCTCTTGCTGGCGTGTGGTCCGACATTCGGTGTTGCACTTCTTCGGGTACGGGTAAACGGTCGCGTTGAGGTCGTAGGCATCGACTCCGACGTAGTCGACGTACTTGTCGCCGGGGTAGTACTTCGTGGCATCGCGATAGTCGTTGAAGCCGTTGTTGACGTTCCAGTCAAACTTGAACTTTTCCCCTGGAACCGAGCGCATCGCGGTGACGATTTTCCGCCAGAACTTCGTGTAGACCTCGTAGTCCTTGATACCCCACGGCCAGGATTTCAGGGTCATCTCCCAGCCGATCCGAATGACCGCGTCCTCGTGGCCCTGGTCTACCAGATTCTTGGCCAGGGTGACGAAGTGCTTGTCGTAGTCCCCCTGGGCGCCCTCTTTCATGGCCTGGTCTTTCCTGGCTTCCTCGGAATCCGGGATCATCGCGACGCCCAGGATCAGCCGGTACTTCGTCCCTTTCCAGGTGTCCACATCGGGATTGGAGACGTTCTCCCAGGTGTAGCGGGTGCCGAAGTCCACGACGTCCTGGATCGGGTGACCCGCCCACTTCTCGAAGTCGGCGGCGAGACCACTGTCCTTCCCGACAAAGACACCCAGGCGGGTTTTCGTCTGCTTCCCCGGCACCGGGTCTGCCTTGGTGCCTGGGGCCGGGACGATAGGTGCGGATTTGAGGGTGCTCGCTTGCGTGGCGGGAGGCTTCTGGGTTTCGCGAATGGTCAACAGCGCGAGGTTCACCGTGACGAGCACCGAGATCACCGCGATCACCAGAGCGGCCCGCCGGTTCCGGATCCGCGGCCGACTCGACTTGCTCTTCGCTTTGGGCTTCGCCTTCGCATGGCCCGGAGGGCGACCGATGTGTTCACCCGACACGTGGCCGAGGTGTTCACCCGATACGCGGCCGAGGTGTTCACCCGACACCCGGACGTCAGGGGCATGCGCAGGCGCGCCGATCAGCACCTGGTCGGTCGCGAGGTTGGGGTTGTACCCACGCGGCGGTGAGGCCGGCGGGAACTGGGGCTGACCAGGAATCGAGCGACGAGGCGCAGACGCTGGTGGCGGCGGGTACCCGGGAGCAGCCGGCGGGTACCCGGGAGCAGCCTGCGGCGGGTATGCGGGGGCCGGTGGCGGTGCATACGTCGGCGGCGCATAGGCCGGTGCGGCATACGCGGGTGCGGGCTGCGGGCGTCGCTCGGGCGCCTTCTTCGGCAGGGCGGCGGGGTAGAAGACGGTGTGCTCGCCGGCTGGCGGCTCGCTGGGCGGTGCTGGGGCGTTCTTCGGCAGTGCCGGGTAGAACATGGTGTGCTCGCCAGCTGGCGGGTCGCTGGGCGGCGGTGGGGCGTTCTTCGGCAGTGCTGGGTAAAACATGGTGTGGTCGCCGGCCGGCGGTGCGCTGGAATCCGGCTGGCCGGCCGATGGCGGTGGTCCGGCATGCTGCCACGGGCTGGCTGCAGGGGAGCGCTCGGCGGAGGTAGCGGCCTGGGCTTGGGCTTGGGCTTGGGCTTGGGCTTGGGCTTGGGCCTGGCGGGCGGCGCGTCGGCTCGTGTGGACTACCGGACGATTTTCTCGCTCCTCGGCAGGGCCACCTGGTTCATCGACGGGACGGCTCAGCGCATCTCCAGAATGGCTTGGCTTGTCGCCCGGACGAGTGTCGGGCTTACCGGCATGGCGCATGAAATGGGCTGACCTCTCTCCGGTAGCACTCGTCGGGGATGTGGGCTCTCAGGGTGACCGCTGTCGATTTGCGAAGGGCACTCTACGAAGTAGTTGGGGGCTTCGTGGGGGGTTCAGGCGCAAACCATGCGATTTATATGATCTATATCACTAAGTGAACCGGTTCAAGAGGCTCTACTCCGTAGATCATCTGTGAGATGAAGTCGGGTCGCGGCCGTACCTCAAGTAGGTCGGCTGACCCCGGTGGACGGCGGTCAAGGCGGCTTCGATCCGCCGGGCCAGCGAGGGCGGCGTCAGGGCCGTCGCTCGTTCCAGCGTGACAAACTCGGTGCTTCGTAGCTCCGATTCCTGCAGCCGCAAACCGGCTGCTTGATCGCTGGTCATCAGACCGCCGTCGAAGATGAACTGCAAAGAGTCACCCCAGACGCCGTGTCGAGGTACCCAGTCCACGACGAGAAGTGGGCCGACCGCCAGATCCACACCAAGTTCCTCGCCCACCTCCCGAGCGCAGGCCGCCATCGGATCTTCGTTCGCTTCCACCACCCCACCCGGCAATAGCCAGGTCACCTTGTAGATCGGCTCAACCAAGAGAACCCGGTCGGCCTCGTCCCGGATCAGTGCTGCTGCGGCGATTCGCTTGGTAGCGAACGTCGCGGCGATTCCAGGGACGAACTCCTCCTCTGGTGGCCCCTCGGCGAAGAGATCAGCGTCGAGCTGTTCCCTCAGCTGATTACTCATGGGACCGTCTCTGAACCTGTCACGTCAAAGGATCAGACCACTCCTCGTCCCAGGGGCGCAAGATAAGGACGTGCGCATCATCGGGTAGTGAGTGCGGTATTACCCAGGGTCGCTGAAATTAGTGCAATCGCGGGCAGCACCGGTGGCGAGGACGTCGTCCGGGTGATCAATGCCCCAGTCGGTGAGGATCTCCCGGCTGTGCGCCCCCGGGACGGCGGGAGGCGAGCCGAGTTCGGCCGGAGTGCCGGAGAACCGGGGGGCCGGCGCCGGTTGGACAACGCCATGATGCTCGACGAAGGTCTTGCGCTCGGCCAGGTGCGGGTGTTTCGGTGCGTCCCGCAGCGAGAGCACCGGCGCGACACACGCATCGCTGCCCTCAAAGACCGAGAGCCACTCGGCCCGGCTTCGGGTGGCGAAGGCGGCGGTGAACCGCTCTCGTAGCAGCGGCCAGCTCGCGACGTCCGCTTGGCTTGGTAGCGGGTTCTCGGGATCGTCCGCCACCCCGAGCAACTGGATGAACGTCGCGAAGAACCGCCCCTCGAGTGGTCCGACCGCGACGTATTCACCATCCGCGGTTCGATACACGTCATAGAACGGTGCCCCGGTATCCAGCAGGTTGACCCCGCGCCGGTCCTGCCAGGCACCGGCGGCCAGCAGCCCGTGCAACATCGTGCTCAGATGCGCTGCGCCGTCCACCACCGCCGCGTCCACCACCTGGCCTCGCCCGGAGCGCTCGACTTCTCGCAGTGCGGCCAGGACACCGACGGCCAGGTACAGCGAGCCGCCGCCGAAATCGCCCAGCAGGTTGACCGGCACCTGCGGCGGTCCATCCGTGCGTCCGATCATGTGCAGGACCCCGGAGACGCCGAGGTAGTCGATGTCATGGCCGGCAGTTCGGGCCAGTGGCCCGGTCTGACCCCAGCCGGTCATCCGGCCGTAGACCAGTCGGGGATTGCGGGCCAGGCAAGCCTGCGGACCGACACCGAGCCGTTCAGTCACGCCGGGACGGTAGCCCTCCAGCAGGATGTCGGCGCGTTCGACGAGTTGCAGGACCAGGTCCGCGCCCAACTCGTGCTTGAGGTCGATCTCGATCGAGCGCTTACCGCGATTCAGCAAGTCGAACGCGGGGTCGACATTAAGCGAACTTCCACTTTTTCGATCCACCCGGACGACGTCGGCGCCGAGGTCAGCCAGCAGCATCGCGCAGAACGGGGCCGGGCCGATCCCGGCCAGCTCGATCACCCGAAGCCCAGTCAGTGGACCACTCATACTGTTTTCCTCCGTCGGCTCCCGCCTTACTATCAGGACATGCACGTTCCCGCGCACTTCTCCGTCGATGACGGAACGATCAACGAGTTACTCACCGATCACGGTGCCGCGGACTTGATCACCCCGACAGCCCACGGGTTGATCGCCACCATGCTGCCTTTCATCCACGACCCGGAGGCCGGCGAACACGGTGCTCTGAGCGGGCATCTGGCCCGTAACAACCCGCACTGGAGCGAGCCGGCCACCGGTGAGTCGCTAGTGATCATCCGCGGCTCGGACGCCTACGTCTCACCGTCCTGGTACGCGTCCAAGGCCAAGCATGGTCGCGTCGTCCCCACCTGGAACTACCTGACCGCCCACATCTATGGTCGGCTCGTTGTCCACGATGACGCCGAGTGGGTGGAGGCGCTGGTCCGCCGGATCACCGAGAAGCATGAGGCCAAGTTCCCCTCGCCGTGGTCCGTGGACGACGCGCCGAACAAATACATCGGTGATCATCTGCGGGCCATCGTCGGCGTCGAGCTGCAGATCACCCGAATCGAGGCCAAGGCGAAGCTCAGCCAGAACCGGTCCGCGGCCGACGTCCAAGGGGTGATCGCCGGGCTGAGCGCGCGTGGTGACGAGGCCGCGGCGCTCGCGGTGGAGCGGGCCCGCCGCTGACGTTCGCTGACGGTCCGGCGGAATGTCTGACCGGCTGGCTACTGTCGTCGGATGGACCTGCAACAGCTCACCGACGAAGTTGAAGCCGTGTCCCGGACCTATGCCGAGCACAACGGCTTCGAGCGGGATGCGACCTGGTTGCTGCTCAAATTGCAGGAGGAAGTCGGCGAGCTAACGCAGGCATTCATCCGCAAGACCGGGCAGGGACGGGCCAAAGGCCGGACGCCGGAGGAGTTGGAGACATCATTCCGGGCCGAGCTGGCCGACGTCCTCGGTCATGTCCTGCTGCTGGCCCGCCACGACGGCATCGACCTGCAGGCCGAGGTGGAGTCGAAATGGCTTAGCCACAACCCGGATTGGGTGCGGCGCAAGGCCATCAGCCGCTAGTCCCGAGGATGCCGGGTCGAGAACGGGACGATGACTTTTGTCGGTGGGGCCAGTCAGTATGGGCATGAGCCGAACAGGAGCCCTCTCATGACGACCACTTCGCGGCCCCCCGCCGTCGACCTGAGCAGCCCAGCCCATCGGGTGTTCCTGCACCTGCTGGTCAACGTGCTGCTCGTCTCGGTGATCAACTTCACGGTCTGGTTCGCCATCACCTTCTGGGTCTACCTGGAAACGCGCTCGGTGCTGGCGACCGGAATGGTGGCCGGCATCTTTTTGGTCGCGACCGCCCTGAGCGGCATCTGGTTCGGCAGCCTGGTCGACCGCTACCGCAAGAAGTCGGTCATGCAGGTCTCGACGCTGGTGTCGCTGGCGCTCTACGTCGCAGCATTCGTGCTCTACCAGGCTACGCCGAAGGAGGTCTTCACCGACCCGGCCAGCGTCCGGCTGTGGATCTTCATCGTGATTGCGATGGCCGGGGTGATCGCCGGCAACATCCGCTCCATCGCCTTGATGACCACCGTCACGCTCTTCTTCGAGCCGGACCGTCGGGACAAGGCGAACGGGCTGGTCGGCACGGCCAGTGGCGTGTCTTTCCTGGTTACCTCGGTGATCAGTGGACTGCTGGTCGCGGCCGGAGACATGTTCTACGTCCTCCTGGTGGCGTTGGCGGTGCTGGCGGGCGCGGCGATCCATCTGGCCTTGGTCACGGTGGACGAGCGTCGCCGGGTGAACGGCGAGGTGATCGAGTCGACACCGGCCAGCGAGCCGGACACCGGGAAGGTCGACCTCCGGGGCACCCTCCGCCTGGTCCGTAGCGTGCCTGGCCTGCTGGCGCTGATCCTGTTCTCCTGCTTCAACAACTTCCTCGGCGGCGCGTTCATGGCCCTGATGGATGCGTACGGGCTGTCGCTGATGTCGGTCTCGGCGTGGGGCCTGCTCTGGGGTGCCCTGAGCACCGGGTTCATCGTTGGCGGGCTAGCGGTGGCGAAGACCGGGCTGAGCAGCAACCCGCTGCGGCTGCTGCTCTTGGTCAACGTGGTGCTGTGGAGCGTGACCATCCTGTTCCCGCTGCGGTCCTCGATCGTGTTCCTGACTATCGGCATGGCCGTCTACATTGTGCTGATCCCCTACGCCGAGGCGAGCGAGCAGACAATCCTGCAGCGAGTCGTGCCGTACGAGCGGCAGGGCCGGGTCTTCGGGTTCGCCCAAAGCGTGGAACAGGCGGCGTCCCCGCTGACCGCGTTCCTGATCGGGCCCATCACGCAACTGGCCTTCATCCCGTTCATGACCGACGGGTCCGGGGCCGACTGGATCGGTGGCTGGTTCGGCACCGGGCCCGACCGCGGGATGGCCTTGGTCTTCGTGCTGACCGGGGTGCTGGGCCTGGTCGTGACGGTGCTGGCCCTGCGAAGCCGGTTCTACCGCCAGCTGAGCGAGCGGTACCAGCAGCCGGAGCCGGCCGCCGACGAGACGCCGACCGAGGCCTCCGCCACGATTCGCTGATGCAGATCCGGCTCGCGGCGCAGGTAGGCACCGTTCCCCGCCATCACAGCATCGCGGCGATTCATGTCTCGCTCATCCTCCGTACAGGCGGCGCTGTCGCACCTCATCCCGGCCGGTCCACATAATGACGAGGCCCGTACCGATCAGGCCACCGCCACCGCCCGCCACCCAGCTCGGCCCTCCGAAGACCCACCAAGCAACAGCACCAATCCCGATCAGCAGGACAACGAATCCATAGCGGACGGCAGTTCGGCCGGCGAACTTCTTCATGGTCCAAAACCTACGTACTTCCCACCCCAGGACCACCCGTGATCATGCTGCTCAACCTGCACGGGTTGGCAGGCCAGCAACGGTTGCCCGCTTTGCCTCCAAGGGGTTTGCTGTGCCCCTCAAGAACCGGTGATTGAGGGAAGAATCTGCCCTGAGCACCGGTTTTTGAGGGGCACAGCAACGATTCCCGACGTCCCCCTTTTGGAGTCCACACCGGTGCTGACCGCCGTACGGAGCTGACCCCCCAGCCGGGACGTCAGCCACTTAACCAGCAGGGTCGCCAGGGGTCATCGTCCGCGACGAAGTCGAGGAAACGGGCATGCCGGCCTGGCGTTGGTACCAGCGAGGTACCATGCTTGCATG
>JANNPJ010000796.1:0-10274 GCA_031400005.1 Kineosporiaceae bacterium
CCTTGGTGTATGCCGCCTGAACCTCTGGGTGGGGCTGGATCCGAACCGGGCGGTATACCACCCGGCCGGCACGTGGCTGGCGCCCGACCACAAGTGGACGGGCGCCAGCCTCGTGACCCAGCGGGCCGCCAGCCAGTGGACGGCGTCAGCCGGCGGGCGGGCTGGCCGAGACCGAGGGAGTCGCCGAGGGAAGGGCCGGAGGGGACGCCGACGGCGTGGCGTTCGGTGTCGTCGCGGCTTGGCTGGCGACCTCCGCCTGTGCCTTGTTGGCCTCGTCAACGGCCGCACTCAGCCGCTTCTGCGCGGCACCGTAGGCAGTGAAGTCACCGGCCTTCAGGGCTGCGTCACTCTCCTTCAGCGCGGCGACGGCTCTCCCCAGGGCAGCCTGCAGCCTGGTCAGCGCCGCCTCATCACCGTTGGCGTTCTCACCGGAACCGGGCGGGGTTGTCGTCCCCGAATCGGTGGACGTGCCGAAGACCTGATCCAGTGCGCCCTTGAGATCATCGGCGAACCCGATCTTCGCGCCGAAGCTCACCAGCACCTTCTGCAGCAGCGGGAACGAACTGCCGCCCGCGCTCTTGACGTAGACCGGCTGAACGTAGAGCAACCCACCGGCCAGCGGCAGGGTCAGCAGGTTTCCGCGTTCGACCTGGGTGTTCGAGCGCTCCAGCAGGTTCAACTCGGTCGCCACCCTGGCATCGGAGTTGAAGCTGTTCTGCACCTGTCCCGGCCCAGCGACCGTCGTGTCTCTCGGCAGCTGGAGCAGCCTCAGCTTTCCGTATCCGGGCTTGGGTTTGCCGGCAGAATCTCCGGCGTCCGCATCGACGGCGAGGAACCCGGTGAGTACTTGCCGGTTACGCCCCGCCGGGATGAAGGTCGAGGTCAGGGAGAACGAGGGGTCCTTCTGGCCGGGCATCTGCAGGGTCAGGTAGTAGGGCGGCTGCAGCTCGCTCTTGCCCCGGGTCGGGTCGTCCGGAACCGCCCAGAAGTCCTGCTGCCCGTAGAACGCGCCGGCATCACTGACGTGATAGCGCTGAATCAGCTGGCGCTGCACCTTGAAGAGATCTTCGGGGTAGCGCAGGTGCGACATCAGTTCGCCGTCAATCTCACTGATCGGCTTCATCGCACCGGGGAAGACCTTCGACCAGGCCCTCAGCACAGGATCGGCGGTGTCCCAGGTGTACAGGGTGACGGTGCCGTCGTAGGCGTCGACCGTGGCCTTCACCGAGTTGCGGATGTAGTTCACCCTCTGGTTCGCCAGCGGCGCCACGCTGGTGGTGCTCTGCGTGATCGAGTCGGACGTCGCCTCCTCGAGCGTCTGGGTGCGCGAGTACGGATAGTGCGACGTCGTCGTGTAACCGTCCAAGATCCACTTGATCTTGCCGTCCACGACGGCCGGGTACGGATCGCCGTCCAGGGTGAGGAACGGCGCGACCTTCTGCACCCGCTCCCGCGGCTTGCGATCGTAAAGGATCTTGGACTCGGGGTTCACTTGGTTCGACAGCAGGATGTTCTGGTCCTGGAATTTGATCGCGTAGAGCAGCTTGCGGAACGACGAGCCGATCCCGACTCCGCCGGAGCCGGCGTAGGTGTTGTTCTGCTGACCGCTGGCGTTCTTGTCGTCCGGGAAGTCCAGTTCCTGCGGCTGAGCCCCCTCCGGCGCGCCGACGATCGAGAAGTTGGGCGACTTCTCACCGAAATAGATCCTCGGCTCGTATTGACCCAGCTTTCCGGCTGAGGGAATGCCCTGCTGGAAGAACACCGGTTGACCGTCATTGGCGCGCTCGTTGCCGTAGGCGGCGACCACGCCGAAGCCATGGGTGTAGAAGATGTGGTCGTTGGGCCAGTTGCGCTGCTCGGTCGGGGCGGCGTCAAGGTTCAGCTCCCGGGTGGCGATCACGGTGTCCCGGATCCGACCGTCCACCTTGTACCGATCGACGTCCAGACTGTCCGCGAACGAGTAGTACTGCTTGATCTGCTGCAACTGCCCGAACGTCGGGCTGACCAGGGCCGGGTCGAGCAACCGGATACCCGGGACAGTCTCGGCGCTCTCGCGCAGCGCGGCCGCGTTGGCGTCGGTTCGAGCGGTGAAGTTCGTCGTCTCGATCTCGGACAACCCGTACGCGTCGCGGGTGGCGTCGATGTTCTTCTGGATGAACTCCGCCTCCAGTGCCCGGGCGCTGGGGGTAACTTTGAAGCGCTGCACCGCGGCCGGGTAGATCCCGCCGACGACGATCGCCGAAACGACGAGCAGGGCCACCCCGTACAACGGGATCAGCCGCCAACGGTCGAGTACCGCAGTGACGACGAAGAGCACCGCGACGATGATCGCGATCCCGGCGAGCACACCGCGGGCGGTCAGGACCGCGTGCGCGTCGGTGTAGGTCAGACCGGTGATCAGATTCGAGGTCTTGGTGGAGAGCGCAAACCGGCCGAGCCAGTAGTCGATGCCGCGCAGCAGCAGGAACAGCCCGGCCAGCACGGACAGATGGACCCGGGCGGCGGAGGTGAGCCGCTGCCCGGCACCCTGCAGTCGCAGCCCGCCGTAGAGGTAGTGGGTGACCAGCGCGGCGATCGCGGAGAGGAAGACCACCGCGGTCAGGAAACCGACGATGAACTGCAGCCACGGCAGGGTGAAGACAAAGAACGAGATGTCCATGTTGAACTGCGGATCTTTTTTGTTGAAGGGCACCCGGTTCAGCCACAACTGGACGGTCTGCCACTGCCCGCTGGCCGCGGACCCGGCGAAGAGCGCCAGCCCGAGCGGGACGGCCACCCCAACCAGCCGACGTAGCGGTTCGATGCTCTCCCGGTACCGGTCGAGACCTACCTGCTCGACCGAGACCGGTGCGTAGATCGGCCGGCTGCGATAGCCGATGATCAGGCTGCTGGCCACGGCGCCCGCCATCAGCCCAGCGCCAAGCACGAACAGCAGCACCCTGGTGAGCAGTTCCGTGCGGTAAACCTGCAGATAATCGACCTGCCGGTACCAAAGCACCTCGGTCCACATCTGGGATGCGATCAGGACCACAACAATTAGCACGCCCAGGGCGATCAGGGTCGGCGCGAGTGCACCGCGTCGCCTTCTTTGCAGGACGGGACGGGGGCCGCGTGGATCGCGCTCGTAGGTCACGCAAAGAGAACTTACTCACCGTTGCTCCGGTTCCCTATCCGACGGACCTGATAGCGAGTTGTAATCCGATCGAAATACCCGCTCCGAGCCTGATCAGCGGGAGATCAGGGGCAGATCGGGCGCGGCGTCGAGACCCGGGCCGCCACCGTCGAGGCAACGGACCGGGCCCGCGCAGACCGACGAGCGAGGATGACAGGATCAGAGGGTGGATATTCCCTTCTCCGACACCCGCACGCTGGCCGTCACCCGAGTGGTGGTCGAACTCGAACGGCATGTCGCCGCCGACGGCTGGGACGCCCCGATTCGCATCTTTGCCCTGGTCCGGACGGCGGGCGCGCTGGAGCGCGACCCTTCCCTGACCGACCGGCTACCGGCCGACGTGATCGCCGCGGCGCAGGCCGATCCCGATCACCTGACCGCCGTCGAGCAGGAGGGTCTGCCGGAGGCGGAGACCCTGCACGATCTGCTCGGTCACCTGGCCTGGCCGGACAGCGTGGACGGGGCGGCCGTGGTGGTAGAACGCAGCGTCATCCCGCCGGAGGTGGAGGCGCAACTACCGAAAGACGAGAAGGAGGCGCTGAGCTGGCTGCAGGCGCACCCGGAGCGGCGGGACGTGCGACTTGCGGCGGCCACGCTGCGCGGCGGTGAGCACTCCTGTGCGCTGCGGGCCCGCGATCACGATGCGGACAACCAGGTCGCGGTTGGGCCCGAACTCGCCCCCGGTCTGGTAGCCGCGGTCGCCGCCACTCTGGAGACCTGACCGTCGTTCTTCGTCCGCTGGGCTTCAGTGGGCGCTAGCAGCCGGGGAGGGCATCAACCTTGCCGGCCGCGATCGCCGTCACCGCATCCCGGGCGGCATTGAGCGTCGCCACCTTGACCACGGTCAGGCCGTCGGGAATGTGCTCGCGCACCTCGGCGCAGTTGTCGGCCGGAGCGAGGAAGTACCGGGCCCCGTCGTCCCGGGCGCCGACGAGTTTCTGACGGATGCCGCCGATCGGCCCGACGACGCCGTCCGGATCGATCGTCCCGGTGCCGGCGATCTTCTTTCCGCCGGTGAGGTCGCCGGGGGTGAGCGTGTCGATGATGCCGAGCGCGAACATCGTCCCGGCGCTGGGGCCACCGATGTCCTCGATCTGGATCTTCACGCTGAACGGGAACGTGAACGTGGGTTTGATGTAGACACCGAGCACCGTGTGCCCGTCCCCGCCGGCGGCGACCGTCTTGACGGCCAGCGTCCGGGTGTCGGATTTGCGCCGGACCTGGACCTGGACCTCGCCCCCGGCCTTTGTCTGCTGCAACACCGTGCGCAGCTTCTGCAGGTCGGTAATGGTCTTCCCGCTCACCACCTGGATCACGTCGCCGGTCTTCAGCGCCGCGGCTGCCGGGGCCGACGGGTCGAAGCCGGCGACGGTCAGGCTGGTCGGCACCTTGATCCCCAGCGTGGACAGCGCTGCGGCGGTGGCGCTCTCCTGCGAGCTCACCATCTCCGCCTGGTTCTCCGCCTCACTCTGCTGCTGGGTCTGTCCCGGGGGGAAGATCTCCTCCTGCGGGACCACCGCGGCAGCCGGATTCAGCCAGCCCGAGACCACATGCAGCAGCGTGATCGACCGGTCCGGGCCGCCGACCACCGAAACCGTGGTCAGGTCGAGTTGGCCGGTGGTCGGGTAGGTGGTTCGCCCCGAGATCGTGATCAGTTTCTTGCCCTTGACCTCGCCGAGCGTGTTCAGCACCGGGCCCGGAGTCAGCACCGCGTACTTGACCGGCAGCAGCGCGGTCAGGACGCCGAGCAGGACGGCCGCGAAACCGGCGATCAGCATCACCACGGTCCGTGACTCCATCGACGCCGGTGGCTGCTCCTCGTCGGGCCATGGATACTCGGCGGTCGCTACCGGCTGTTCTGTCACGGGATCAGCGTAGGCGGTGTCCCCAGGGGCCGTGAGTCACGGCTCCGGCGTGGACCTGCGCCGTCGCGTCTGCCGGGAGCGGGCCTGCCGAAGGATGGCGGCAGTGCCCACCAGGGCGACCGCGGCGCCGGCCGCTCCCATCGCGGCGTCCCGTCTGTCGACCCGTCGTCCCACCACGGTCCGCCGTCCACGCACCTCCTCCAGCACCTCGCGCAGACAAGACTCGTTGTCATGGACCGGCACCCAGCCAACGTCAGACAGCGTGTTCGAGCCGATCACCCATGGATGGACCACGTACGCGAGTTCGCTGGCCGGGGTGGGCAGCACGCCGACTCGGTGCAGCCGTTCGGCCGTGCTGAAGGCCAGGCCGGCTGGCACCTCTAGCCGGCGCATCCCGCTCAACCGTTCGACGTCGTCCTCGGCCAGCGAGTCCACGGATCCGGCCGTCAACCACCCGTCAAGCCCGAGGTCCAGCGCGGTCCAGATCGCCGCTGCCAGGTCGTCCACGTGACAGAACTGCCAGCGGGTACTCGCGCCGCGCAGCACCAACAGTCGGGGCGCCTCGAAGTGCCGGGTGACGGCGCTGTCCACTCCGGGGCCGACGAGTGCGGCCGGCCGGATCACGGTCAGCGAAAGCCCGGGATGCACTCGCGGGATCCGCTCCAGCACTCGCTCGACCTCGAGTAGGTCGCCGATCAACCCGTCGTCCGGGTCGGCCCGCTCCGGCGCGTCGTCCAGCAGCGGCACCGGGTTGTCCGGCCGGGCTCCGAAAACCATGGCGGTGGTGACGACGATCAGTCGCTGGGCGCCGACCGCCGCAGCCGCAGTGGTCACCGCCTGGGCAGCCCGAATAGCCCGCACCCGACGCTCGGTCGCCGGATGTCCGAGCATGGTGGCAAGATCGTCCGCGGCGGCCAGGTGCACGACCACGTCGACGCCGGCGAGCGAGTCCGCGACCTCGGGGGAAGCGATGTCGGCGTGCCGCCAAAGCACTCCGTCAGCCCGATCGGCAGCCATCCGCTCGGCGTCGGTCCGATCCGCGGAATCGATCGCGATGATCTGCTTCGGCCGGGCGCCGTTGCCGCTGTGCTCACTCGAGGTGCTGTGCTCACTCGTGCTGCCGCCGGTCTGATCGCTGCCGGCCTGATTTTGGTCGGCACCACCCACTCGGCCTCGCAAGTGCCGCAGCACAGCTTGGCCGGTCGGACTCGCCGCGCCGGTGACCGCGATCACCGGACGTGCGGGACCGCGACCGGCGCCTGGACGCAACAGAGCGCGGAAACGCCGATTCGGGGTCACGCTGGAGATCCCATCACCACATCATCGCGTGCGGCACGCCGGGGCGGGGCCCAACGTTGTGTTGGCGTAGGGGCGCACTCTCGGACGACTCCTGGCAGTGCCAAAGTGAGAACCGTCAGCTTCAACTGGTGGAATTCGGTGAACCGGGAGTCAGACGCACATCGATGGCGCGACGCCGCACAAGCGAGACGCTGCACGAAACGAAAATTAGGGGAATTGCCATGAGCAAGCGGAGCGAGCTCTTCGAAGGGCATTCAGCGAAGCTCAGGCCGACGGCGAGCGCTAGCGAGGAGAAGGCATGAGCGACGGCAAGAACGACGGTCGCAGCGGCGAGTCCGATGACCCCCGTGACGACGAGGTGACGCCGACCGGTGCTTCCGAACCGGGGCCCGGCACGCCCGACCCGAACGACCCGCTGGCCGGGTTGCTCGCGGCGATGCTCGGTTCCGGCGGCACCCCCGATCTGGGCGGATTACCGGGATTTCCGCCGGAGCTGCTCGCCAACCTGCCACCGGGTCTGCTCAACCTGCCCGGCATGCCGCAGGATCCGCAGGCTTTGCAGCAGATGCTCAACTCGGTGCAGCAGTTGCTGGCCACCGGCGGCGACGGTCCGGTCAACTGGGAAATGGCCACCCAGGTTGCCCGGCAAGCAGCCGCCGAAGGCGGGGATCCCAGCATCGGTGAGGCGCAGCAGCGCCGCGTGGCCGAGGCCCTGCGGACCGCCGATCTGTGGCTGGACCGGGTCTGCGAGCTGCCGGCCGCGACCGCCCGAACCCAGGCCTGGAGCCGAGCGGAGTGGATCGAGAACACCCTTCCGGTCTGGAAGGTGGTGGTGGAGCCGGTCGCGAACAGCGTCGGCGAGGCGATGGCCAAGGCACTCACCGAGCAGGCACCGCCCGAGGTTCAGGGCGTGCTCGGCAACGCGCTGCCGATGATGCGGAAGATGGGCGGCACCTTCTTCGGCGCCCAGCTCGGACAGGCCCTGGGCGCCCTCTCTCGGGAGGTGATCGGAGGTGGCGACATCGGTCTGCCACTGTTGCCAGCCGGCCGGGCGGTGTTGCTCCCGGAGAATCTGGCCGCGTTCGGCGCAGGCCTCGGGCTGGAGGAGGACGAGGTCCGGCTCTACCTGGCGCTTCGCGAGGCCGCTCATGCCCGGCTGGTGGCAGGCGTGCCGTGGCTGCGAGCGCACCTGCTGGCGGCCGTCGAGGAGTACGCCCGGGGCATCGTGATCGACACCGACCGGATCGAAGCCGCGGTCCGGGAGATCGACCCGAACGATCCGCAGTCCCTGCAGCAGGCCCTGGCCTCGGACATCTTCGAGCCGGAGCGGACCCCCGTTCAGCAGGCCGCTCTGGACCGGTTGGAGACGGCGCTTGCCCTGGTGGAGGGCTGGGTGGACGAGATCGTCGACGAAGCGGCCCGGCACACGCTGCCGCACGCCTCGGCGTTGCGCGAGACGGTCCGTCGGCGGCGTGCGGTCGGTGGCCCGGCCGAGCACACCTTCGCGTCTCTGGTGGGGTTGGAGCTGCGCCCGCGCCGGTTGCGGGAGGCGGCCGCCGTCTGGGCCGAGCTGACCGTCGTCCGGGGCGCGGCAGGCCGGGATGCGCTCTGGGAGCACCCGGACATCACCCCAGGTGAGGCGGCGTTCGCCGACCCGGCCGGATTCGCCCGGCAGGATCAGGCCAAGGACGACATGGACGCCGAACTGGCTCAGATGCTTGACGACGACAAGGGTGAGTGACCCGCGGGAAGTGACCGGCCTGCCGCAATCCGCGGAAGCGAACCGGCTCATCGCTTCCGTCCGGCGAGCGCTGACTGAGGCTCCCGCGCAGGGGGCGCAGGCTCGGTTCGAGCAGGCGGCGTGGCTGGCGCTGCTGGAGTGCCATGCGGCAGCGCTGCTGAGCCGGCAGCTGGCTCCGGCGCATCTGACGGCGTCCGCGGCGGTGCTGTCGCCCGATGCCCGGTTCACCTGTCTGGTGCTGCATCACAAGCTGCAGTTGTGGGTGCAGCCAGGGGGCCACTTCGAGGTGGACGACGACTCGGCGGTAGCCGCGGCCGCCCGGGAGGTGCTGGAGGAGACCGGTCTGGCCGGTGAGGTCCTGCCGGTGCCGGCTCTGCTGTCCCGGCATCCGGCGCCGTGCGCCCCCGGCATCGTCGACTGGCATCTGGACATCCAGCATGTGCTGGTGACCGAGCGCACCGCGCCGGTGCCGAGCGACGAGACCCCGAAGGTGGCCTGGTGGCCGGTACGGGAGCTACCGGCCGACCTGGCCGGCGGCGTCGGCGAGCTGGTGGCTCGGGCGGTGTCGGTACTCGAAGGCCGCTGAGGCTTTCCTCGCAGCGATGGCAACCATGGCCGTCTGTGCGTAGCCCAGGTAGGCGCGCCGGCACCGGTGCGCCTCTTCCTCCAGTTGGTCGCGCAAAATGACCCCCGCAAAGGGTCAAACCGCGCGACCAACTCGGCACGCCACCCGGGCAAGCGTGCATACTCGCGAGGAATTTGAGCCGACTGAGGTTTAGTCGGTCTCGTCCGAGTCGCTGGTCAGAACGTCGGTGGCGTCGTCGAGCGAGTCGGCCATCTCGTGGTGGTCCGCCTCGACCGGCAGGTCCCGCGCGGCGGCGAAACCCTCCAGGAAGCCCCGGGCCCGCTCGGTCCGCGGGTAGGTGTCGAGCAAGGACCAGAAGTTCGGGCCGTGCCCGGGTTGGATCAAATGTGCTAGTTCGTGCAGAAGGACGTAGTCCAGCACCCAGGCCGGCATCCCCAGCAGCCGGGTGCTCAACCGGATCGATCGGTCAGCCGGGGTGCATGATCCCCATCGGCTGTTCTGGTTGCTGACCCAGCTGACGTTCGCCGGCATCGCCAGACCACGCAGGTGCCGCTCGGACAGGGTCTGGGCGCGGGCCATCAGGTCGTCGTCGCTGGGTCGGCGCCGACGTTCTTGGGCGGACAATTTGGACAGCATCCGACTCACCCACTCGCGCTCCTGAGCCCGGGTAAACCGCGCAGGAATCAGCACCACCGTCCGGCCACCTTCGCGGTAGGCGGTCACGGTGCTACGCCGCCTGCCGCTGCGGCGGACCTCGACCTGAGGCTCGTCCGGAGTCCCTGGAGTGATGTCACCCACCTGGGCACCGTACCTGCCAAAGCGCACAGGAATCCGCGATCGGCTGACTCCGAACGAAGGAGCCGCCGGCGAAGCAGCCGATCGTGGAGCTCCTCGTCGATCTCCTCGGCTCGCGCCGGAAGACCTCTTGACGTCCTCCGATCTCGCTCCTACCTTCGATAGGTGAGGCCCCAGGTGCGGGCACCACGCGCTGGGGAAGGCGGGTGGCGTTCGTCCTGGGGCCCTCCATTTTGCTCCCGTTTCCGGTCCCAGCGATGACCCGTCGTCACCCCTCGTACCCGCTCCGGCGACTCGCCGGGCACCCTTGTGCGCGAGCGCTCCGCTCAGCCTGGGCTAGTGTGACTCTCCGTCCGGGCCCTGGAGTCGATGCGGAAGGCGTCACGCCCCGCCAAGGAGTTGCCCAGCAGGGCAGTCGGCGCGTCGGGACCATCCCCATGAATGGTGACAGGAGTAAGCATGTCCGATACGTACAGCGGCGATTTCTACTGCGTGAAGTGCAAGGAGAAGCGCGAGGCCACCGGCACGATCGTTGAAACCAACGGTCGGCGGATGGCTAAGGGCAAGTGCCCGGTCTGTGGCACCAACCTGAACCGGATCCTCGGCAAAGCCTGAGCACAGCACTTCGGCGAGGGTCCTGCGTGTACTCACGCACGGCCCTCGCTGGCCTTTGCCACCCACATCCGGCCCGCACTGGCCCTGCCACCCGCGCACGGCCCCCCGCTGGCCCTGCCACCCGCGCACGGCCCCCCGCTGGCCCTGCCACCCGCGCACGGCCCCCCCCGGGCCCTGCCCCCCGCGCCCGGCCCCCCCCGC
>JANNPJ010000798.1:0-1762 GCA_031400005.1 Kineosporiaceae bacterium
GTCACCTTCGCGCGCCAGGGATTCGGCGGCATGACGATCACCGTGAAAGGCGGTACCTCCAAGGCCGACCAGCAGGAAGCCTGGTACCAGGCACGCAAGAAGCTGAGCGACATCAGCCTGGACCTGCCCGCTGGCGTCATCGGCCCGATTTTCAATGATGAATACGGCGATGTGTACGGATTGCTCTATGCCGTCAAGCGTGACGGCATCGGCCAGGCCCAGCTGTCCGATGTTGCCGAGGACGTCAAGCGCCGCCTGCTCAAAGTGCCGATGGTCAAGAAGGTCGATGTGCTCGGCAAGCAGGCCGAAAAGGTTTTCGTGGAGTTCTCGCACGAGCGCCTGGCTGCGCTCGGCATCACCCCCCAATCCATCACCGATAGTCTGCGAGCCCAGAACAGCGTCGTCGCCGCAGGTTCGATCGACACTCGCGGCGATCGCGTGTACGTACGCATCACGGGCCAGTTCACCAGCATCGACGACATCCGCAACGTTCCTGTCGCGGCCAACGGGCGCATGATCAAGCTCGGAGATTTCACCACGGTCGAACGCGGATTTGAGGATCCGCCGACTTACACCATCCGTCATAACGGTCAGCAAGTGCTGATGATCGGCATCGTCATGACCGACGATGGCAACATCGTCGACCTCGGCGCGGCGATTGAAAACACCGTCAGCCAGATTCAGGGCGAGCTTCCCTACGGCGTGGAGCTCGAGCGCGTCGCCGACCAGCCCACGACGGTCAAGGAGGCGGTGTGGGATTTCGAGCGGTCACTGCTCGAGGCCCTGCTCATCGTGATTTTTGTCAGCCTCGTGAGCCTCGGCTGGCGCACCGGCATTGTCGTGGCAATGTCCGTACCTCTCGTACTGGGCGCGGTCGCAATCGCGATGATGGCGACGGGCTGGAACCTGGAACGAATTTCGCTGGGCTCGCTGATCATCGCCCTGGGCCTGCTGGTGGACGACGCGATCATCGCCGTCGAGATGATGGTGGTGAAGATGGAGGCGGGTTGGGACCGGGTGAAGGCTGCCGCCTTTTCGTACTCTTCGACCGCGATGCCGCGGTTGACGGGCGCGCTGATCACGGTGGCAGCTTTCATGCCCATCGGCTTCTCCAAGTCCACCACCGGTGAATACGCGGGCGGAATTTTCTGGATCGTCGGCGCCGCGGTGCTCTTTTCGTGGCTGGTGTCGGGGCTCTTCACGCCCTATCTGGCCGTCAAGATGCTGCCGAAGGATTTCGGCAAGCACCATGCCGGCGACCCGTATGACACGGCCTTCTATCGCAAGCTGCGTCGCTGGATCGACTTCGCGATCGCGCGTCGCTGGTGGGTCATCGGCGCGACCGCCGGCGCCCTGGTGCTGGCCGTGCTGGGGATGAAGCTCGTGCCGCAGCAGTTCTTCCCGAACAGCACCCGGCCCGAGCTCATCGTCGAGCTGCGCGCCAAGGAAGGTGCCTCGTTCGCCTCCACTGCCGAGAAGGTGAAGCGGATGGAGGAAGTCCTGTCGAAGGACGAGGACGTGCGGATGTTCACCGCCTACACGGGCGCGGGCGCCCCGCGCTTCTATCTATCGCTCAATCCCGAACTGCCCAATCCGGGATATTCGCAATTGATTGTCATGACCAAGGACCTCGAGGCGCGGGAACGCGTGCGCTCGCGCCTGATGGCCAATGCCGATCACATTTTCCCCGACACCTGGGTGCGGGTGACGCGCCTGGAGCTCGGGCCGCCGGTGGGCTTTCCAGTTCAGTTTCGTGTGGTGG
>JANNPJ010000591.1:0-4548 GCA_031400005.1 Kineosporiaceae bacterium
GAAGGATCGCGCCCGTGAGCTGAAAGACGAGATCCGCGCGGTCGAGGTGGATCACGAACGGGCCGCGACCGAGTTGCGCGACCTGCTGCTGGGCATCCCTAACCTGCCGCTGGATGCACTGCCTGACGGTTTCACCGAGGCGGACGCTGTCGAGATCCGTCGCTGGGGTACCCCGCCGACATTCGACTTCGCCCCGCTGGACCACGTCGAACTCGGCGAGCGGACCGGAATCCTCGACTTCGTCCGGGCCACCAAACTTGCCGGACCGCGATTCAGCGTGGCCCGTGGTGCCGGAGCAGCCTTGGAGCGTGGCCTCGCGGCGTTCTTCCTCGACCTGCACACCCGCAAGCACGGGTACACCGAGTTCTCGCTGCCGCACCTGGTCACCCCCGGGGCGTTACTGGGCACCGGGCAGCTGCCGAAGTTCGAAGCGGACCTGTTCCACACCACGGCCGGCGACCGGGACCTGTACTTGATCCCGACCGCCGAGGTGCCGCTGACCAACCTGCATGCTGAAGAGATCATCGAGCCCGGTGAGCTGCCGCTGGCTTACACCTCGTGGACGCCGTGTTACCGCTCCGAGGCCGGGTCATACGGACGAGACACCCGGGGCCTGATCAGGCTGCACCAGTTCGCCAAGGTGGAGTTGGTCCGGTTCTGCCGGGCCGAGGATTCTCAAGCCGAACTGGAGAACCTCGTCGGACATGCCGAGGCGACATTGCAGGCGCTCGGCCTGGCGCACCGAGTGATTCTGCTGCCGGCCGGTGACACCGGCTTCGGTGCCCAGATGACATACGACGTCGAGGTTTGGCTGCCCGGCCAGAACCAGTACCGGGAGATCTCGTCCTGCTCGGACTGCGGGACCTTCCAGGCCCGCCGGGCGAACATCCGGACCCGGACGCCGGACGGCAAGCGCGAGTTCGTCGCCACGCTGAACGGCTCTGGCTTGCCGATCGGCAGGACGATGGCGGCCATCCTGGAGCAGGGCCAGCAGGCCGACGGATCGATCGAATTGCCTGCTGTGCTGGCTGCTTTCACCGGGTTCGCGCGGATTGCTCCGGACGGCACGCCGGTCTGACCCAAAGAACCCCCACACCGTCAGCGGTGCGGGGGTTCTTTGCCGGACGCGCTAAACCGAGGCGGTCTCGGGCTGGTCGATCCGCTTGGCGTCCAGACGGTCGGACTTCGGCCACCGCACGTTCCAGACCCAGCCCAGCTTCTCGAAGGCCCAGATCAGTCGGGCTGAGATGTCGAGCTGGCCCTTGTCGACGCCGTGCCGGGCGCAGGTCGGGTCCGCATGGTGCAGGTTATGCCAGGACTCGCCCATGCTCAGGATGGCCAGCCACCAGACATTGGTGGCTTTGTCGCCGGTCTTGAACGGCCGATCGCCCATCACGTGGCAGACCGAGTTCACTGCCCAGGTGACGTGGTGGACGAGGCCCACCCGGACCAGGCCGGCCCAGATGTAAGCGGTCAGCGCGCCCTTCCAGGACATCGTGATCAGGCCGCCGAGCAGGGTCGGCAGGCCCAGGCTCACGACCATCACCAGCGGGAAGTTCTTCTGGAAGAAGCGCACGTCCTTGTCGGCCACCAGGTCCGGGGTGAACCGCCGGGAGTTGGTGTTCTCCCTGGTGAACAACCAGCCGGTGTGCGCCCAGATCATGCCCTTGGTCAACCCGGACACGCTCTCGCCGAAACGCCAAGGCGAGTGCGGGTCGTTCTCTTCCTCGGCGAACTGATGGTGCCGACGGTGATCGGCGACCCAGCGGATCGGTCCACCCTCGATCGCCATCGTGCCGGCCAGGGTGAGGGTGATCCGCAGCCAGCGCTTGGCTTTGAAGGCTCCGTGCGTCAGGTAGCGGTGGAATCCGACCGTGATGCCGAGCGCGGTGAACAGGTAGAACGGGATGAAAAGCCCGACGTCGACCCAGGAGAGCAGGTCATACTTCCAGGCCAACGGGACAGCGATGGCGAGCGAGATGAATGGCCCGGTCACGAAGAACCAGAGGAAGGCGATCTCGATGTTGCCCTTGCGACCGTAGGTCAACGGCTGAACCTCGCGGCGCGGCTTCTTGCCGGTGCGCCCCGCGGTACCTGCAGGAAGGGTGGCGTCGGAGGCGGCAGCGGTGCGGGCGTTGGCCCCGGCGGGGTCGGGCTGGGAGCCGGTGGCGGTGCTCGTTGGTGCAGTCATTCGGACGCCCCTTTCGAGGTCGATCGTCGGGTGATTCGAGGTCGATAGGCGGGTGCGCGGGAGCGGGCGACGGCCCTCAGGCGGCTTTGCCTACGTAACCGTAACCTACGTACCCGTAGGTTTGGCAAGCTCTGCGCCTGGCGATTCTTTTTCTCTCTCGGATTTGCCACTGTTTCCGGTCAGGTCGGAGTCATGGGCAAGCAAGGCCACCTGAACCCGGTTGTTCAGCTCCAACTTGGTGAGCAGGCGGGAGACGTGCGCCTTCACGGTGGCCACACTCAGGTACAGATCGGCACTGATTTCGGCATTGGACTTGCCTTGACCCCAGGCCACGGATCCGGTGACGACCAGCAGCCCGATCACTATCGTCACGAACACCGGCGTGGTGCCGCCGACAAGAAGGTGTCCTCATGAGTGCCTCAACCCTCGCTCGCTCCGGCCAGGCGCTGCTGTTTCAGGTGCTCGGAGTCGTGATGGGCGTGGCGTTCGGCATGCTGTTGATGTACACCCCGGTGGCGATCGTCCTGTACTTCATGCTGCCGACCATCTGGCAGATCCTGACGTCCCTGATCAGCGCGATCCAGGATGCCGCCGAATGGCTGGACCTCAATGGAACGATGGAGCCGCTGGCCAACGGGGACCTGCACGGCGAGGGTTGGGCTCAGCTCGGAACGGCGTCCCTGGTCTGGATTGTCATCCCGTTGATTCTCGGCACGATCGGTCTTCTCCGCCGCGAGGTGAAGTAGAAACGCCGCCGGGTCAGCCCAAGAGCCGTATCAAGGGCTGACCCGGGTGGTCGTTCAATCGAGGGTGACCTCGCGGTTCTCGTCCAGCGGTTCCAGCTTGAGGAACGTGAAGGCGAATATCGTCACCGCCATGAACAGATAACCGAGCGCGACCTGCGGGTTGGCCGCCCACTCGACTTTCTCACCATGGATCAGGCCGATCCAGGACAGCGCCGCGCCGAAAACGGCGAAGATGCCCGCCTGCAGAAACCGGCGATCGATGATGAAGGCCACGATCGCACCGAGCACGAGCCCGGCCAGAATCGCGCCCTCGCCAAGGGTTTTCAGCCCGTCATAGACCACCCCAGCGCCGAGAATCTGCTCCGACCCGACCTGCGCCGCGCTGGTCCCGGCGGCGGCGAGGACGTTGTCCATCAAACTGGTGGCCCAGGAGGCGATGTTGGGGATCAAGGCCGCGACGATCGCCGCGGCGTGGACCTTCGGCGAGGCGTTGAACGCCTGGGCGCCGATCATGAACCCGATGAAGAGCAGGATCGGGACGATGGCCGGGATCGGCAGCAAGGCATTGAGTAAGCCGAACAGTCCGAGGAAACACATGATGGCGATGACCGAGCCGGTTGCCATCGAGTAGCCGGTACGGCCGCCGGCGTCCTTCCAGCCCGGGTGGCCGATGTAGACGGCGGGCGGGAACGGTGAGCCGAGGCAGGAGCCGATCACTGCGCCTGTGCCGTCGGCCAGCAGGACGGCCCGTAGGTTGTAGTCGTCACCGGCTGCTGCTGCGCTCTCCACGTTGGTCATCGCCTCGGTGAAGTTGTACACCCCCAACGGGATCGCCGTCGCCAACAGCGGGGAGACGTCCTTCAGTCCGTTGATCAGCAGGTCGAACTGGAAAGTAGGCAGCGCGATGGCGATGTCCCTGGCCGCCGCCGAGACGTCGGGGGCGGACATGTACCCGCCGATCCAGGCGATCACCGTTCCGACCAGCAGCGCGGCCAAGCCCATCGGGAAGTTGCCGGGAAGCTTCACACCGGCCAGGAAGCCGATCAGGATCAAGGCCAGCACCGGGAACGCGATCCAGGCGGCTTCCCACATCTGCGCGGCCGGGCGCATCGAGATGAACGTGATCGAGATGCCGGCCAGGGTGCCGAGCATCGCCGCGCGGGGGGTGTACTTGCGAATGTACGGTCCGACGAATGCGCCGATCAGAACGATGATTCCGATGATGAACGCCCAGGCGATCCCGGCCTCCCAGGCCCGGATCGGATCCTTCGTCGTCAGGTAGATCGGCAGCATGATGACGAATACGACGATGAACATGTGCGGCACGCTCGGCCCGTAAGGCAACGAGGCGACGTCCGATCGATTTTCCTTCTTCGCCAACTGTCGGCCGAGGAAAGTGTAGTACGCGTTTCCGGCGATCAGCGCGATCCCGAGGGCGGGCAGAATCGTACCGAAGACGTCGTCGGCCGGCAGGTTGATCACGCCGACCATCAGGCCGGTCAGGACCAGGACGTTGACCAGGACGTTGAACCCGAGTCCGAAGAAGGCGTTGGTATCACCGGAGACCCAATATGGCAGATTTCCGCCACCTTTGGAGGGCGCATCCGGTGC
>JANNPJ010000831.1:0-3370 GCA_031400005.1 Kineosporiaceae bacterium
GGCCGCCCCCTCGGCCCCGCCCCCCGGGGGGGGTGTGGTTGCTCACCGCGAGGTGGACTCTCAATTTCCCCCCCTGCGTGGTAAAAATGCCGAGACCACGTGCGGTGATCGTCCCGATCAGTCGACGGGTTTCAAGGTGACTGGGTCGAGCGCGATCGTGGGTTTGCCCTCGAAGTCGGAGATCTGCAGCGTGCCGTCGGTCACGGTGGCCTGATCGAAGCCGGTCCGGTTGGTCGGGGCATTGTTCGACCAAGCACCGGGCCAGCCCTTGAAGTTCTGCGGATCATGGTTATCAACCGCATCGCGGAGCGGGAAGACTCGCCCACTGAAGAGCGTGGTCGAGCCGAACAGGTCCGTCGTCCGGTCAATCCGGCAGACCATCGAGTCGGGCAGCGCGCCGTCTCCCTGCCGGCCGCAGTAGAGCGCGTCCGGAGTCAGAGCCAACCATTGCGGCGGCAGTCCCGGGATGGGGAACGCCCGGATGATACGCCGGAGATCCGTTGACATCAGCAGGATTTCGGCGTAATCGAAGCAGACGTCGGCCGGGTTGGGCTTATCGCTGTCGCGGGTGGGGCAGAGGGATTCTGGGTCGCCGAGGGTGCCGACGTCCGGGCGGGAGATCAGCCAGGTGCCTTCCGGTGCGGTGATCTTGGTCGGGATTCCGGAGTACGGCTCGTCGATGAGCAGCACCCGCCGGGTCACCGAAAGCTTCGCCAGAACCGGGCTGACCCCGTCTCGGGCGGCATCGGCCGGTGACTGACTGACCGAGTTCGCCGGTGTCGGGGTGGCGCTGACGGTGGGGGTCGGCGGGGTGGCGGGAGGGGTCGTCGATCCGGTCGGCCGGGCTAGCCAGCCCACGGTGACGAGCAGGGCCAGCACGGTGAACCCGGCCAGGGCCGGGACCAGGTGGCGTCTCGACCGCCCGTCTCGGCTGCCCCTCTCGGGCCTGGAACCACTGTTCAGCTTGGCCCCGACGGTGCGCTTTCGGGCGTCGACAAGCAAATCGGTTGCGGTTTCGTCGATTCTGCTTGCTACGCGGCGATCCAGGTCGTGCAGGGCGCCGCGCAGGCGCTCGTCCAGTTGGTCGTCCCATTCCTCGCTCATCGTCCGGTCTCCTCCTTCAGCATCCGGGCCAGCGAGGTCCGGGCCTTGTGCAAAGTGGCTTTGGCCGTGCCCTCGGCACAACCAAGGATCTCCGCGACCTCGCGGACGCTGTGATCCTCCAGGTAGCAGAGCGTCACGGCGGCGCGTTGCCGGCGGGGTAGCCGCCCGATCGCCCGCAGAATGTCCTCGATTTCCTCGGAGCCGCGCGGCAAGGGCTCGATCCGCTCCAGGCGCAGGAAAGCCGCCGCTTCCGCGCGGGCTCGGCGGAGCCGTTTGCTCGCTAGCTGGATCGTCACCCGGCGTACCCAGGCGCCGGGCTTGTCGTATCCACCGACGGTGTCCCATCGTTGGCGGACCTCGATCAGCGCGTCCTGGGCAATGTCCTCAGCCGCCACCCAGCTGCCGGAGACGGCGCAGGCCAATGTCACCATCCGAGGAAACTCGCGTTGGTAGAACGCGTCGAACGACTCGCTTTCGCGGTCGTGATCCGGTGGGCGCCCGTCATCCCGGTGTTGATCCGGATCGGGCGCCGTCCCCGGCGGTGCAGCGGCCATTCTGCCGATTCTTCCGCTCGTCATACCTCTGCACAGCCACCAACCGGCCCCGAGGTTTACCGGCCTAGGCCCCGACCATGATTGGCTGGTCTGGTGGCGGAACCAAGGGGAGCAGCATGAGCAGGATCCAGGGTCGTGGACCGCAGCACGGTCAGGCCCGCACAGCCGAGCAGATCGAGGTACAGAAGCGGCTGCGCGAGGTGTACCAGGCGATCCTGACCCGAGCACCGGAGCACGACCTGGTGCCCAGCCTGGACCGGATCGCCGCCGTCTGCCGGCTCCTCGGCGACCCGCAGAAGGCCTTCGAGGCGGTGCACGTCTCCGGCACCAACGGTAAGAGCTCGACCACCCGGATGATCGAGCGACTGCTGCGCGAGCACGGCCTGCGCACCGGCCGGTTCGTCAGCCCGCACCTGAACGACGTCCGGGAGCGGATCGCGGTGAACGGCGAGATGCTGGAGCCGGAGCGATTCATCGAGGTCTACGACGAACTCGTGCCGTACCTGGACCTGGTCGATCAGCAGAGCGCCACCACCGGCGGGCCAAAGCTCAGCTTCTTCGAGGTGCTGGTGGCGATGGCCTACGCCGCGTTCGCCGACACCCCGGTGGACGTCGGTGTCGTTGAGGTCGGGATGGGCGGCTCCTGGGACGCGACAAATGTGCTGGACGGCAAGGTTGCCGTGATCACCCCGATCGGGCTGGATCACGAGCGGTTCCTCGGCCACGACCTGACGTCGATCGCGACCGAGAAGGCCGTGATCATCAAGCCGGGCGCGATCGTCGTGCTGGCGCAGCAACCGGAGGAGGCGGCGCAGGTGCTGCTGGCCCGGGCCGTCGAGGTCGGCGCCACCGTGCTCCGTCAGGGATACGAGTTCGGTCTGATCGGCAGGGAAGTGGCGGTCGGCGGCCAGGTGCTGACGTTGCAGGGGAACGGGCAGGTCTACGAGGACATCTTCCTGCCGTTGCACGGCGTCCATCAGGCCTACAACGCGGCCGCCGCGCTCGCTGCCGTCGAGGCACTGCTGATCAGTTCCGGTGGATTTCAGAGCACCGAAGCCGCTGCTGGCTCGCAAAGCTCGGGCGGGCTGGACCTCGACGTCGTCCGGGCGGCCTTCGCGGACGTCGATTCTCCGGGGCGGATGGAGGTGGTCCGGCGCAGCCCGACGGTGCTGATCGACGCCGCGCACAACCCGGCCGGCGCGGCGACCCTGGCGGGCAGCCTGGAAGAGGCGTTCGGCTTCAACACCCTGATCGGGCTGGTCGCGGTGCTGCAGGACAAGGACGCCGACGGCATCCTCGGTGAGCTGGAACCGGTGCTCGAGGAGGTAGCGATCACCCGGACGTCGTCCCCACGCTCGATGGATCCGACCGACCTGGGGGAGATCGCGATCGACATCTTCGGAGAGGATCGGGTGAAGATCTTCGACCGCCTGGACGACGCCCTCGATTATGCGATGGGCCGAGCCGAGGAAGGCGGGCAGATCGGCGGCGGGGTACTGGCCACCGGTTCGATCACGATGGCCGCCGACGTCCGCCTGCTCCTCGGCAGGGCTGCCCGCTGACGGTACGGGAACCACATACGTACGTCGTAAGCATCGCCGCGGCGATGCTTACGACGCAACCGCCGATCGTCAGCTGGCTTCCGTCAGCAGGGTCGCGTAACGGGCCAGGTATAGCGGCCATCCGTCATCGGCGTCCACCCCCTTGCTGAC
>JANNPJ010000147.1:0-8551 GCA_031400005.1 Kineosporiaceae bacterium
ACCTCGAAGCCCGCCTGGAGGCCCACCCTCTCGCCGAGCCCTTCCGGCGTCACCCGTTGGGGCTTCCCGGCCAACCGATAGCGTTTGGTTGCGACGAGTGCCTGAATGCGGCCGAGGGAGTGGCCGCCGACGATCGCCTGACCGCTGGGGACGTCCTGGAGCTGGTCGCGTCCCTGGTAGAGAAGTCCATTTTGGTCCGGGTGCAGGAGCAGGGCGGGGTGATGGGGTACCGGATGCTGGAGAGCATCCGCACCTACGGTCGGGAGCGGCTGGACGAGGTCGGTGAGGAGGCGGTACTGCGCCGACGACACAGGGACTTTCATCAGCAGGTGGTTGCTCGCTTCCAGGCCGAGTGGATCGGCCCCGGTCAGCGAGAAGCGTTGCGGTACCTGGACCGCAGGATGCCGGACATCACGGCCGCGCTGGAGTTCAGCCTGAGCGATCCGGAACAGTCAGATGCGGCTCTGACGATGGCCGGAAATCTCCATATGTACTGGGGGGTCAACGGATTCAACCAGGCGGCCCGGTATTGGCTCGGCCGGGTCCTGGCCTCGGCGGGCGATCCGTCACCGTCGCGGCTCAGGGCCCTCTTCTTCGCGGCGGCGTTCGCTGCTTTGGGCGGCGACCTGGCGATGGTGACGGTTTGGGTGCGGCAGGCGCGGGAGGTGGCCGAGCAACTCGGTGACGGCCACAGCCACGCCCTGGCTACCGCCGCCGACGGGAGGCTGGCGATGGCCCGCGGTGATCTGTCGGCCGCCGTACACCTACTCGACGACGCCCTCGGCGTGTTCCGCGCGGAGGGCGACGTCCACTGGCAAACCCAATCGCTGCTCAATCTCACCCTTACGAAAGCGCTGCTGGGCGACCTGACCGGCGCGACGGCCTGTCACGAGGCGATGCTGGTGATCGGCCAGCCGCGGCGCGATTCGGTGCTCAGCGGGTTCACCGCGATGTCGCTGGGGGTCGGGTTGTGGAAGCGGGGCGACCTGAAGGCCGCTGCCGCCCAGACCAGGCAGAGCCTGCAGTTGCTGCGGCGAACCGGCGACTTCCAGGCCACCTACTGGTGCCTGGAGACCACCGCTTGGATCGCCGCCGACCGCGATCAGCCCGAGCGGTCTGCCACCTTGCTCGGCGCCGCTGCCGCGCTCGCCGCCACCATGGGTACCCAGGGGCCAATGGTGTCAGACCTGCTCACCTACCACGACCAATACCAGCAGCAGGTCCGGGAGGTGCTCGGCACGCAGGGGTTCGAGGCCGCGTTCGAGCACGGCCGAGGCCTGTCCCTGGATGACGCCATCGCCTACGCCCTCGGCCAGCCAGCCGATCGGTCCCAACCTGCGCCACCGAGCCCGTCGACCTCCCTGTCCATCCTCACTCGACGCGAACGCCAGGTAGCCGCTCTCGTGGCCGAAGGCCTGAGCAACAAGGAGATCGCCGCCCGACTGGTGCTCTCTCCCCGGACGGTCGAGGGCCACGTGGACCACATCCTGAGGAAACTCGACTGCACCTCGCGGGCCCAAGCGGCAGCTCTGATCGTCGCAATGACACCGGATACCGATCAAGGGTCATCCTGAGCGCACCGTTGAACTGCGGCCATCCATGACTGCGGATGATCGTCATGACTTCGCCCGGAAGGTGGTGAAGTCGTTCGGACGTGAGGAGCGCTGCACACGGGGTCTGGGCTGCTCGCCTTCGGTATTCAGTCCCAGTACTTGTCGGCGCGGATGGTCACGGATTGCCCAGCGGCGACCTGCCTATTGCAGAGGCATTTGATGACTGACCCTGCGCGACCCAGCGCGCGGCGCTACCGGTGAACTCAGCGTCGTGGGCCACGTCGTCGTCGGCCACACCTTGTGCACCCCACAAGATCCACTCGGAAGGCCGACTCACGTCGCCTTCGATTACTGTCAGTTAGGTTGCAAGCCATCCCTCCCTGCGAAACTGGCTCCGCCCCCCAAGGATTGGATCCTTGGGGCGGTCTTCTTCGGCATCTCATCACGCTGCCTCTCATGGCCCGCATCGTTGATAGCCGCAGTCAGGGTCAGCTAGGTGTGGGAACCGCACAACTCGCGGCGGAAGCGGACGTCCTCTGCCAGGATTCTCAATCCCTACCTCGAAACCCGGCCCGCACCTCACCCTCCGTCGGGTCCTCTTCTCGTTCTTGGCACCCGCGACGGCGATCGGCCTCAGAGCTGCGCGACGTGCAGAAAACAGTCCGTGCTGGCCTCTGGAGCCGCGATTGGACGGGCCGACAGGAAACCTGCACCTGCGGGTTCCTTTGTCCAACTCAACGTCACCTGACCCCTGCGGGCCTGCCCACCGCTCCCCGCGATCATGGGCTACGCCCTCAACGCACCTGAGCATTTCGATCCCCGTCGGGCACACCGCAGCCGTCGGATGACCTTCCCCGGCGGCGATTCAGCAACAGGGGGCCGGGTACGCCGGACTGCGGACGGGCCAGGATCACCACCAGCCCCAGACACTGCCGACTCGGCAAGCAGTGCGCGGACGCGCCGACGGGCTCGACGTCCGTCGATGCCCGAGTTCGCCTGCACACCAATCGGGGCAGTTGGCACCGATTGACGACGAGTCGCGAGGCCGTCCATGCGGTCCTGCCGGTACGTCAGGACCGTCAGGTCGGTCACGGCTGTGCGCTCGCAGAACTTGTCCGCCATTCAGACCCGTAGCCACGGTCCGGACGCGGCGGCGATGCAGATCACCGCGACCAGCACCGCCCAGGCCACGTGCAAACGTGGCATAGCTGTGTACTGATTGACCCAGTCGGCGCTGGGGCCTGCGGCGAGAGACCTCCATGTCGAAAGGGAGCTGCGCTCCTGTCATGCGGTGCTGTCAGCGGCAGTCCGTGAGGATGTGCGCGGATGCAGGATGCGGTCCAACCGGATCGCTGCGTATCCGAGGGTGGAGACGGCGCTGACGATGAGCAGATCCACCAGCGGCAGCGGCTCCGTTCCGAGCAGGTGCTGCAGGGGTGGTAGGTACACACCGGCCAACTGCAGTACCAGTGCTCCGGCGACGGCGACGAGCAGCATCGGGTTGGCCCAGGTACCGGGCCGGGCTCGGGATCCGAGCGCGGCGGCGAGTTGGGTGGTGCCCAAGGCCACGAATGTCATGCTCTGCCAGGGATGCCCGGCTGTGTGGGCCCAGTAGGCAATACCGAGTGTCACGGCGGCGATGACCACGCCGACCCGCAGGATCCGCTGCCACAACCCTGCACCCAAGACGCTCTCAGCCGGTGGGCGCGGGGGTCGGCGCATCGCCTCAGGGTCAGCTGGCTCGCTGCCCAGTGCTACGCCGGGCAGTCCGTGAGTGAGCAGGTTCACCCAGAGGATCTGGGCCGGCAACAGCGGGAGGGGCAGGCCGATGAGGGGGCCGGTGAGCATGACGACGATTTCGGCGCTGCCGCCGGCGAGGCCGTACAGCAGGAAGCGGCGGATGTTGGCGTAGACGCGGCGGCCTTCCTCGGCTGCGGCCACGACAGTAGCCAGGTCATCGTCGGCCAGGATCAGGTCGGCGGCCTGGCGGGCGACCTCGGTCCCGCGTCGGCCCATCGCCACACCGATGTCAGCGCGGTGCAGGGCGGGGCCGTCGTTGACGCCGTCGCCGGTCATCGCGACGACGTCGCCGGCGTCGCGGCGGGCCTGAATGATGTCGAGTTTCTGCTCGGGGGTGGCGCGGGCGTACACCCGGGCTGTGCTCAGGCGGGGATCGTCGCGTCCGATGAGAGTCCGGCAGTCGACGACGAGATCGCCGGTCGCGATGATGCCGAGTTCGGCGGCGATGGCGTGCGCGGTGGCCGGGTGGTCTCCGGTGATCAGGACCGGGGTGATACCGGCCGCCTGGCAGGCCGCAATCGTCGCTGCGGCCGCCCGTCGGGGCGGGTCGGTCATCGCGACCAGTCCGAGCAGGTCCAGCCCGTGTTCCCAGTCGTCGGGCGGTGGCAGGGTGTCCAGATCGGTCTGGGCGACGGCGAGTACCCGGTACCCGTCGGCGGCGAGTTCCTCGGACCGGCGGGCTGCGCGGGCCATCACGTCGGTGTCGGTGGCCAGTACGGCAGGGGTCAGCATCGCTTCCGGTGCGCCCTTGCAGATGACCCGAACCCGTCCGTCCGGCAGGGTGTGCACGGTGGTCATCCGTTTACGGACGCTGTCGAACGCCAGTTCAGCTGCGCGTGGCCACTGTCCGGTGAGGATCTCCTGGTCCAGATCGAGTTTGGCACCGGCGGCCACCAGCGCAGCCTCCGTCGGGTCGCCGATCGCCGTCCACGCCTCGTCGCCGGTGTCAGGACCGCGCAACGCGGCATCGTTGCACAGCACCGCCGCAGTGAGCAGACCGGCCACATCGGGTGCGGCGACTGCAGTGAGTACCCGTCCGGCATCGCGGACCTGACCGGTCGGGGCATATCCGACACCATCCAGCGTCGCGTCCCGCTGCGGGGTCCACAGCCGGGCCGCGAACATCACCCCCTCGGTGAGGGTGCCGGTCTTGTCGGTGGCCAGCACCGTCACCGAGCCGAGCGTCTCGACCGCAGGCAGGCGACGGATCAGCGCGTTCCGGGCGGCCATCCGACGAGCTCCCAGAGCCAGAGCGAGGGTGACCACCGCCGGCAGCGACTCCGGTACCGCCGCCACGACCAGGCTGATCGCCGTGACCAGCATCAGTTCCACGGGCTGCCCTTGAGCCAGCCCCAGCGCTGCGACCACCGCGCAGAGCACGACCGCGGCACCGGCCAGGATCCGCCCGACACCGACGAGGCGCCGTTGCAGCGGGGTCAGCGTCAGGCCGGTGGCCATCAGCGCGGCCACCCGACCCATCGCACTGGCCTCACCGATCGCGGTGACCGTGGCCTGACCCCGACCGCGAACCACCACGGTGCCGGCCGACACCAGATCACCAGAGTCCTCGAGACCAGCGGGCGCCTTGTCCACCGGCACTGACTCTCCGGTCAACGCCGATTCATCCACCAGCAAGGCAGCGGACGAGATCACGCTCGCGTCGGCCGGGACGATATCGCCCTCGGCCAGTACGAGCAGGTCACCCACCACCACCTCTGCCGCCGGCACCAACTGCTGACGACCGTCGCGCTGCACCCGAGCCTCTGGAGCGGCCATGGCGGACAACGCGGTGATCGCCCGGTCTGCCTTGACCTCCTGCACCACCCCTACGGTGGTGTTGACCACGATCACCAGAAGGATGACCGCAGCATCGGTCCAGTCACCGGTCACGATGGTCAGGACCGCGGCGATGAGCAGCACCACCACCATCGGATCGCGTGCCTGCAGCAGCACCCGCCGCGACAGTCCGACCCGGCGCCGCTGCGGCAGCACGTTGCCGCCCGCGCTCGCCAGGCGGGCCGCTGCCTGCACCGATGTCAGGCCGGCTGGTCCGGCATCAACTAGGTGAGCGGTCGTCATCTGGGTCTCCGTCAGGTGTGGTGGGTTCGACCGGCAGCGGGTACCCGCCGGTTACTCTCGATCCTGCTCGCACGCCGGTGTGCTCGTCAGGGCCAAACGGCACCTGCCGAGGACCTTTGGCCCTGGGTCCGCGCTCGGCGACAGGGAAACATCAGTTACGGATCGGCGACGACACTCTCACGTCGGGACGGTCGGTCTGTGACCTTATGGAGGTTTCATCATGTGGGGAAGCATCGGTGCACTGCTCACCCGGGCCGGAGAAGCCCTGGGCATCGAGCTGTCGGAGCTGCCCGATATCACGGCGATCGGCGACGCGGCCACAGGTGCCGCTGACACGGTCGCACGTCAAGCCGCCGACGTCAGCGCGAATGTGGCGGGCGCATCTACCGATCTCGGCGCAGAAGTCGCTACAGCAGGTGAGACGGTGACGGGCGCGCTCGACGAGGCATCCGTTGCTGCGGCACCACTGACGGATCTGGTGCCCGGCACACCGAAATAGGCACCTTGGCAATGCGTTCTACTGCGAATCGGCGTCAGCGCGTTCGCATCCGTAGCGGCGCCGGACGGCGCCTCAGCACCACCAGAGGCTCACCCGCCGGAAGGACCGTCATCGTACAGCGCCGTCACCGAGCGAGGCGAGGACACTCGGTCTATCCGCACCGACGCCAACACACCTCTCATGTCAACGACTCTCGGTGACCGCGGGCACACCGGCGGACCCCACCGATGGTGTCTTCGGTGACACCGACTGCGGTGCCTCCTGTTTCGTTTGGGCTGGAAGGCGGAACCGTTGAAGGGTGCGCGCGGTGACCGCGACCAGGAAAACTGGATCCGGCCATCGTGATCGCGGCGATCTCGACTGTGGCGTCCATGGCGTGAATCTCCTTTTCTACTGTGTTGTTTCTGGTTTCGTTGGTCGTCGTAGGACTGGGCCGCCGTGGCGGCGGCATTGAAGCCGATCTACACGGCCTCGACCGAGAGCGAGGCCCTGGAGCGGTTTATCGCGTTCACCGAGTCTGATCTGGGTCGTAAGTACCCGGCGATCGGGCGGTTGTGGGAGAACGCCTGGGCGGAGTTCGTGCCGTTCCTGGCCTTCCACCGGGAAATCCGTACCGTGATCTGCACGACAAACGCCATCGAATCCCTCAATTCGCGCTATCGCCGGGCCGTCAACGCCCGTGGTCATTTCCCGACCGAGCAGGCCGCCTTGAAGTGCCTGTATCTGACCACGATGAGCCTGGACCCGACCGGTGCCGGGCGCAAGCGGTGGACCAACCGGTGGAAGGCCGCCCTTAACGCGCTCGAGATCACCTTCGACGGGCGCCTGTCCGCCGGACGAAAGCAACCAATCAACAATCACTTACACCGTTTACTTGACGCCCCGCCGTCACGCGCAGGGTCGAGCGGCAGGCCAGACGGGGGTAGGTCGTCACGGACCGGGGATGCCCAGATCGATGGTTTGCCATAGCCGGTCGATCGGCATGACGTGGACGCGGTCGGAGTGGGTATAGGTACGTCGTCCGGTGGTGAGGACGACACCGGCACGGAAGCGTGAGCCGAGCGCGTCGCGCAACTGCTGAAGTCCGGTGAAGTCGTTCCCTGTGGCCCGCTCGTTCGCCTTGACCTCGAACGCGACGACCTGACCGTCGTCGAATTCGGCGACGAGGTCGACCTCGGCCCCGTCGCTGGTCCTCCAGTGCCCGAGAGCGACCTGCACATCGAGCCAGGAGGCTTGCTTACGCAACTCGCCGACCGCGAAGGTCTCCAGCAGATTGCCGAACTCAGTCAGCACGGCCGGGTCCAAGGTGGCGAGCTTGGCCGGGGTGAGTCTCAGCAGGCGGGCCGCCAAACCCGAGTCAACCAGGTGGACCTTCGGTCGCACGCTCACCCGAGAGCGCAAGGTCTTCCCCCACCCTGGCAGTCGGATCACCAGGAACAAGTCCTCTAACAACCGAAGGTGGGCCTCTGCCGTCTTGCGTTCGACGCCCACAGCCTCGGCCGCCTTGGTGATGTTGAGCAACTGTCCGGTCTGGGACGCCAAGCGGGCCAGCAAGTCGGCCAGCGATTACCGCTGACGTACCTGGCTCAACTCGAGGGCATCCCGCTCCACCGACTGGCGTACGAACTCGTCGAACCAGCGCGGCCTGACTGTGACCGGCGCACAGCCAGCGGAAGCCCACCGGCACACACCCGCGCAATGTACTCTTCGCGCGTTGTGTCCGAAGTTGGATACTGAGCCACCGTCGTATCCGGATCCGCATGGAGTCCCTCCAACAGGTTCAGGCCGACGGCTTCTTGGGCGAGCCCGTTCTCCAACCAGCAGGTGTGCTGTTGCCAGACTTCTGTGCGTTGGATCGAGCCAGGCGGTGAGGTTGGTGGCCGCGATTGGTTGGTCTTTCGCTGCCCAGATTGCGGCCGGGCTCGGGCGAACAGTGCCTCTTATAGCCCGACCGCGGGTCGCCCGACCGGCAGGCCTTACTGCGCTGCGAGGGCCGCAGCGTTGCGAGGTGCTCGAAGGCCTTTCTCGTCAGGTCACCGAAGTAGGCGACCTCGCGGACCGGCCGGGTCAGGTGCGCGACGGACAGGATGGATGCTTCGAAGGCGGTGCCGGCGCCCCAGCCGACCAGTCCGACATTGTGCTGGGCCGAGACCTTCAAGACGTGGATGAGGGAATCGAACGTGTCGCTGTTCTCGGCGATCAGAAGCAGATCACCATCGCCGACCTGTTCGGTGGTGAAGCGTGGGGCGACGCGACGGCATCGCAGCAGCTCTAGCGTGAGCCTGCCGGGGCCGAACAGGTTGGTGGGGTGAGCCGATCCAGGATCTTCTCGTGGCCGAAGATCTCGAGTGACCGTTCGCGCATCGGGACCGTCGAAGTGTCGCGGTTGGTGTGCAGCCACTGATTGACCTGATCGAGCAACCGGCGTCGGGTCGGGGTCAAGGGCTCGACGTCGGCCCAGGAAGCATTGAATGCCAGACAGTCGCCTCTGGGCATCGGTGCGGCGGTATCCGGCTCGGGCAGGGTAACGAACCGCGGCAGGTGGGGTTGTTCCAGGCACCGAGCAGAATCCAGCGCCGTACTGCGATTGGCGCCTGCATATGTGGAATGGCCCGAGTCG
>JANNPJ010000159.1:0-1880 GCA_031400005.1 Kineosporiaceae bacterium
ACACCAACTGATAGCCGATGGTGACGAAATAGATCCGATCGTCGCCCCGGCCGTCGGTCCAATACCCGACGCCGCGGCCCGAGAGCCTGCGCACCGAGGCGTCGGCGCGCTTGCCTTCGTCGAGCCGGTACATCCACTTCATCTCGCCGGACTTGGCGTCGAGGGCCACGACGTTCCGGCTGCTCCCGGCGGTCAGGTACAGGGTGCCGTTGATCATCAGCGGCGTGGCCTGCATGTTGAAGTCGGGCCGGTCGCCGAGATTCGTCGGCTTGAACCGCCACATGACCTCGAGCTTGCTGAAGTTGTCCTTGTTGATCTGATCGAGCGGCGAGTAGTGGGTCTGGCCCTTGTCGCCCCCGTAGTCATGCCACTGGCCGTTCTTCGCGCCCTGCTGCGCGGAGATCGCCGTGACGCCGATCAACAGGACTACAGGAAGGGCCGCGATGCGCGTCGCCGGGAGTAAGTGTCGTGGAAATGCCATCTGGCGTCCTCTTTTCTCTGCCGGTCGCTGGCTACTGGTTCAGACGAAACGCGAGGTACTCGCCCGAGTAGTTTCCGCCGCTCACGGCCACGACAATGTACTGCTTGCCGTTATGCAGGTACGTCATCGGGGTTCCGGTCTGCGGGGCCGGCAGCCCGACGGCGCCGACCTCCTTGCCGGTCGCTTTGTCGTACGCCCGGAGCATCGCGCCGCGGGCGCCCGATGCCTGGCGTGTGACGGTTGGTTCGCCGGCGACGAGCAGCGTCTTCGTGGCCAGCAGGCCGACGGCGCCGGGTTGCCCGGTCCGTGGAATGGTCAAGCCCTTCAGCGCCGGGTGAGTCTTGATGTTGTCCGGCGTCTCGCCGTGCGCGACCTGCCACGCGAACTCGCCGCGTTTCATGTCGATCGCGGTGATCTTGCCGTACGGGGGTTTGAAGAGCGGCAGGCCCTGCGGGTTCAGGTTGCCGATCTGCTGTCCGCCGCCGCGGCCGTCCTCGGCAGCCGGAGCGGCGGGCGGGGGCGGCGCATCCGCGCCGGCGCCTTCGCCAGGGCCGGCGATATACCGCACGCCGGACCGCGCGTCGCCACGCACGTACCGGATGTCCGAGAACTTCGCGTTGGGCGGCGGCAGCAGGCCGACCGGCGACGGGTTGGACGTGGATGAGGGCACGAACAGATACTGCAGCTCGGGATCGAACGCCCCGCCGTACACGTTCGTCGCGCCGGATCTGAACGCCGCGAGCGGCCCGCCAATCTTGCTGATGACGGCCGGCGTGAAGATCGGCCCGGGCGTGTACATCTTCAACATCTCGATGGCTTCCGCGCGCAGCGCCGGCGTGAAGTCGATCAGATCGTCGATCATCACGCCGTTGCGGTCGTAGGCCGGCGGCTTCGTCGGGAACGGCTGCGTCGGGCTCGTCTTTTCGCCCGGGACGTCAGACTGCGGCACCGGACGCTCCTCGATCGGCCAGATCGGCTGGCCCGTGGCGCGATCGAACACGTAGACCATCGCCTGCTTGCCCATCACCGACACGGCCTTCACCGGCCGGCCATCCACGGTGAAGTCTTCGAGGACGGGTCCCGTCGAGATGTCGAAATTCCAGATCGGATGATGCACCAACTGGAAGTGCCACTTCCGCTTGCCGGTCTTCAACTCGACCGCCACGAGGCTTTCCGCAAACAGGTTGTTGCCCGGCCGATGGCCGCCATAGAAGTCGGAGCTCGGCGTTTCGACCGGCAGGTAGACGAGACCCAACTCCTCATCCACGGCCATCTGATTCCAGACGCCCGTGTTGCCGTTGAACGCCCACGAATTTTCCTCCCAGGTCTCGGCGCCGAATTCGCCGGGTCGTGGAATCGTATTGAAGTTCCACAGGCGCTTGCCGGTGCGGATGTCGAA
>JANNPJ010000180.1:0-2537 GCA_031400005.1 Kineosporiaceae bacterium
ACCGGTCGAGGAGGGCCAGATGTCGGGTGCCATCACGCGAGGCGTGTTGTTCGTGCATTCCGCGCCCAGCGCGCTGTGCCCGCATGTCGAGTGGGCCGCGGGCGGTGTGCTCGGGTTGCGCTTGTCGCTGGACTGGATCGAGCAGCCAGCGGCTCCAGGGCTCTATCGGACAGAGTTGTCCTGGCAGGCGGTGCAGGGGATGGGTGCCCGCCTGACGTCCGCTTTGCGCGGATGGGCACACCTGCGCTTTGAGGTGACTGAGGAGCCGAGTGCCGGTGTCGATGGTGGACGCTGGAGCCACACGCCCGAGCTAGGGATTTTCCATGCCGTCACCGATGTGCACGGCAACATGATGGTGCCCGAGGACCGGATTCGAGCCGCCCTCGAGGTCGGCCACAACGAGCCCGGTCAGATGCTCCGGGAACTTCACCTGGCGCTAGGCCGAGCCTGGGACGACGAGTTGGAGCCCTTTCGCTACGCCGGGGATGGCGCCCCGGTCCGTTGGCTGCACCGGGTGGGCTGACAGATCGACCGTGCAAACAGATCGGGTGAAGAAAGTGCGCTCTGGACGCACTTTCTTCACCCGATCCTTTGGTGCCTAGAGCGCGGTCATTCAGCACTTCTGAAGGCCAAGGCCACGTTGTGGCCGCCGAAACCGAAGGCATTGCTGATCGCGGCCCGGGGTCCAGACGGCAGTGTCCGCGGATCCTTCCCGATCACGTCGAGGGTGATCGCTGGGTCGAGGTTGTCCAGGTTGATGGTCGGAGGTGCGATGCCGTCCCGGACGGCGAGCACGGTGAAGACGGCCTCCAGCGCGCCGGCCGCACCGAGCAGGTGCCCGGTCATCGACTTGGTCCCGGACACCGCGACACCGTCGATCGCCTCCCCGAAAGCCACCTTGAGAGCGGCGGCTTCGGCGACATCGCCGACCGGTGTGGAGGTGGCATGCGCGTTCACGTGCACGATGTCGCGGGGTGACAGGTCGGCGTCCTTGAGCGCCGCCGCGATCGCCCGGCTGGCACCTCTGCCCTCGGGCTCGGGAGCGGCGATGTGGTAGCCGTCTGACGTGACCCCGGCACCGGCCAGAATCGCGTGCACGGTGGCACCGCGGGCCCGAGCGTGCTCCAGCGACTCCAGCACGAGCGTGGCCGCACCCTCACCGAGCACGAAGCCGTCCCGGTCGACATCGTACGGCCGGGATGCCGCTTGTGGATCGCCGTTGCGGGTGGACAGCGCGTGCATCGCGGCGAAACCGGAGATCGGCAGCGGGTGAATCGCTGCCTCGGTGCCGCCGGCGATGACGACGTCCGCCAGCCCGCGACGGATCAGCTGGATCGCCTGAGACAGCGCCTCGGCGCCGGACGCGCAGGCCGAAACCGGGGTATGCACCCCGGCCCGGGCACCGAACTCGATCCCGATCGCGGCAGCGGGACTGTTCGGCATCAGCATCGGCACGGTCAGCGGCAGGATCCGTCGTGGACCCTTCTCTTTCAGCGTGTCGTAGGAATCGAGAAGGGTCCAAACCCCGCCGATGCCGGACGCCATGCTGACCGCGAGTCGCTCCGGATCGACCTCCGGTGCACCCGCATGTGCCCACGCCTCGCGGGCCGCCACCAGCGCGTACTGCCCGCTCGGGTCGTTGCGCTTGATCTCCTGGCGGGTCAGTACCTCGGTCATCGGGACGGCGAGGCGGCAGGCGAAGGTCACCGGCAGCGCGTACCGCTCCAGCCAGGCCGGGTCCAGGGGAGCGGTGCCCGACCGACCGGCCAGTGCTCCGTCCCATGTCGTGGTGACATCACCGCCCAGGGGGGTGGTTGCCCCCAGCCCGGTGACGGCGATTGCGATCTGCGTGTTCATCTGCCCCTTCATCTGCCTTTCATTGGCCAGTCAGCCCCGAGATAAGTGAGATCAGGCCCCGAAATGCTCTGCGATCAGGACGGTCAGACGGCTGCGGCGTCGTTCTGCGCCTTGGTGATGTAGGCGACGGCATCCGAGACGGTCTTCAGCTCGGTGACGGCCTCGTCCGGGATCTCGACGTTGAACTTGTCCTGCGCGTTGACGACGATCGTCATCATCGAGAGCTAGTCGATGTCGAGGTCGTCGACGAAGGACTTCTCCGGCTGAACGTCGCCGGCCGGCAGGCCGGTCTCTTCGGCGACCAGGTCGGCGAGGCCGGCGAGGATTTCTTCCTGGGTGAACGCGGGCATGGTGAGCTCCTTCTGGTTGAGTGGTGGTGCCTGACGAGCAGTACGTGCCGTGTCTCGGCCCGCGTGATGGAACGGTCTAGCGGTGGGTCGGTTTACTGGTGGAGCGGTTTAGGGGAGTTCGACGACCTGCGCCGCATAGCTGAGGCCGGCGCCGAACCCGATCAGCAGGGCCAGCCCGCCGGCGGCGACCTGGCCTTCGTCCAGCAATCGGGCCATCGCCATCGGAATGGAGGCGGCTGAGGTGTTGCCGGCTTCGGCGATGTCGCGGGCTATCACCACGTGCTCGGGCAACCGTAGCTGCTTGGCCATCTGGTCGATGATCCGCATGTT
>JANNPJ010000197.1:0-5641 GCA_031400005.1 Kineosporiaceae bacterium
GGTCGGTTTCGCTCTGGCGTACCTGACGATGATCGGGTTGATGTGGGTGTTCCGCCGGTCCAGCCCCGGGCCGCTGACCCGGAAATTCCGAACCGCCCAGATTGGCTCCGCAGCGGCGATCAGTCTGGTGACATCGGCCCCCGCCCTCGACAGCTGTTCATCGTCCCTCAAGATCAAGTCTGCGAACGCCGAATGGGAGGAATCAGATCCTCCGGTGTAACGAAGTGGGGGCCTGAGACGAAGCAGCGGTCGCCGTGCCCGGCTGAGTCGGCCAGATCGAGAACGTCGAGCACGTCGAGCACGTCGTGCGGGCGCCGGGCGGGGTGTTGGTATCCACGGTCAGCAGTATTGCCCGATCAACGCGGCGAACCTGAGCGAATGACGCACCCGTGACCGGCGCCGACGGTGATGATGGCGGGGTGATCTTTGAACCTGTCGGCCGGACACTGCGGGTTCAGCCGAGGCGGATGTGCCCGGTCTGCATCGCGGCGGTGACACCGCCGTCGACGAGAAGGTCGGTTCCGGAGATGAATCCGGAGGCAGGGCTCAGCAGGAACTCGATCGCTGCGGCGATATCAGCCGCGGTTCCCACCCGTTTGGCGTTGGAGTGCTCGATCATCGCTCGCATGACGGTGCCGTGGTCACCCTCCAGTTCTGCCTGCCCCATCGGAGTCGCGATCACCCCAGGACTGACCGAGTTGATCCGGGCTCCCTTGGCACCCCAGGTCACGCTCCCTGCCTGAACCCGCACCAGGTTGGCGCGTTTGGCGAAGCTGTAGGCCAGAGAACTGCTCGGGAAGTTGACCGGGGCCGCGATCGGCAGGCCAAGCAACTCGTCCGCCGGCGTGATGGCCAGTTGCACAGCCTGTTCCCCGGTGAAAGCCGGATAGAAGTGGCCGGACATGCTGGCGATAACCACTCCGGCTCCGCCGGGAGCGATGGCCTTACCAAACTCTTCGATCACCAGCGCGACACCCAGCAGGTCCACCGCCAGGATGGCCGCGACGGGAGCCTGCGCCGGCGACAACCCCGCAGTGTGGACGACATATCGGACTGGCCCGAGGGTCGCGGCATGCTCGGCGAGCGCTCGCACGGACTCACGCTCGGACACGTCGACCATTACAGGGGTTACCTGGTAGCCCTCGGCCCGAGCCTTCTCGGTCACGGCGTCCAGCGCTTTCTGGTTGAAGTCGGCGAGGACCAGGTGCGTCCCCGGGCCGATGCGCCGGGCCGCGTCATATCCCATACCGCCCACGCCGATCACTACCGCGACATCCCGCGACATGGCTATCTCCTTCGTCGGGCGCCGCACTGGCGCGTGGCACGTCACGTCACCTCATGATCCGTCGGCGGGTCGCCGTGGAACTGGTCGGCAGCGGGTTGATGCTCATGGGGTCGACCCGGCCCTGGCAGAGTTGGAAGATGACACGCTGCGCCGCGAAGTGCTTCGGGCCGCGCGGCGTCTCCTCAGACCGGGGCCGGACCTAGCGTAAAGGTCGCAGAGGGAGGTGGCTTCCCAGCCGGGCCTCAGTCGCTTTGATCTGGGGCCCGGCTGGATCAATGTCCTCAACTATCTCGTCTCGCTCACCGATCATCCACTGCTGGTTGCTATCGGAGAGCGGGACGTCTTAGTCGCGTTGGATGGTCAAGAGATTCGGGTATAGGCGGGCACCACCCAAGCGCGCGGGCCGGTAGGTCACGAACGCCGTTGGACCCACGCCTGTCGCTGTGGCTTCGGCGTTAAGTGCGGCGGCGTCTGTGGTGTTGCCCCAACGGCCGGAGTTCACTCGGTTGATGAGTGCGCGCAGTGCGACAACTAGCTCGCCCGAGGTGAAGTTACAGTGTCCGGGTGTTTCGGTGTAGGCCTGGCGCAGCAGCCGTCCGCTGCCCACCTTCGAAACCTGCTCCGAGTACCATGTTTCCTGTTGAACCGGGACCAAGTGATCGTCGATGGTGTGAATGTTGAGCTGAGGCACCGTGAGTCGTCCGGATACCTGCGATGTGGCCTTCAGCGTTGCGATCGCTCTCGGGTTCGGTTTAATGTCGGCGTTCCGCTCGAGGGTCGCCAGGTCGTTCCGCAGGTTCAGCCCGGCGGCCTGGTAGGCATTGCTAACCATCTCGAGGTAGCCGGAATCGCGCAGCCGGGATAGGTAGTGGACGCCGATGGTGAAGGACGAATTGCCGCCACCGGCGACCTCGATCTGCTGGCGTCCCGGCCCGATGAAGTTGAACAGACCAGAAGTGAGGAGCTTAATCTGCTGCGCCTGTTGAGCGGGGTAATCCTCGGGTGCCGGCTTGGGATTGCCGAAGAGCTGTTTTGGTGCGTTCAACAATGCTGCGGCCAGGACGATGCGGGCTCGTCCTTGCGGTGTGTCACTGTTCCGCTGGGCGATGGCCGTGAGTGTGGCGGCTGAGGCCGCGGCGTCCGCTGGATCGGTGAAGTTGACGAGTTTGACATCGGTTTGTGGTTCGAGGAGCTGATTCAGTGCGTATTCGCCGTCCAGTTGGTAGTTGAGCAGGTTCACCGCGCCGGCGACCAAGCCGCAGGTGGTGAGGACACCGTCGAGTTGTCCGGTGTTGCGCTCATTCTCCAGCGAACTGACCAGGCCGCCCATGGATTCGCCGATCGCATACGTCTGGTTGGACTCGCCAATGATCTGTTCCAGGGCGGCGAGGGCTCCGAATTGATCGTCGACGGCGTTGGCCAACGCCCACCAGGAATTGCCCGAATACGATGACCCGAGAACGGCATAGCCCTCCCGCTGCAGTGCGTCGCCCGCATACCTGGGCTGGTTCTGCGCCGTTAGGGGTCCGTACCCGTGGCTGAACAGCAGGATGGTGCCGTTGTAATTCGCGGGTACGTCGGCGACCCAGGTCGCCCCGCTTGGAAGCACCCCGGTGTAGCGCTGCGCGGCAGCGGTGGAGACCGCGGTCGCGTAGGTGGGCAGGCACATAGCGGCGGAGAAAATGGCAGCAAGCATGACGGCGAGATACCGCTTGCTCAGGCGAAACGTTTTTCCTCGACGGACTTTCAGCGCTGGCATCAGGAGGATCCACCTTCGTCGACGGTTGGCTTTCATCGCTGGGAAGCAGAACACATAAGTAGGGCATATGTACAGGATTTCTATCCCTTTTTCAGCTTCCGTTCCGGGTCCAGCGGCGCTGTCCGGGAGTGCGTAATCGCAACGCGAAGCGGTGTCGGACCTGATCGCAGCCGCGATCGGCGCTGGAGCGCTGGCACTGAGGGAGGTTTGCCGCCGAGGACGTCTGATTGGTCAGCCGCTGCGGTACCCCTCTGCTGCCGCGATCCGGACGAGGTGAGGCCAGATTGCGGCAGCCATCCGCTCAGGGGTGTCGGGGCAGCCGCGACGCAACCAGTCGATGACGGTACCGAGAACGGCGCCTGCGAGGAACACCGCGGCTGGATCGGGTGGGACCTCGGTTGGATCGTCGGCCTGGGTGGACGGGGTGGTCTCGGTGGCCCCGCGCCTGAGCTGAGTTGTGGCCGCGAGGCGCTGGAGCAGATGGTTTATCACCCGGGCGCTACCGTCGGGGCCGAGCAGGGACCGGTAGAGGGGGGCGTGCTCGGCGACGTGGGCGAACAGGATCGGCAGCGAGTTGGAACCGGGGTGGCCGACAGGGGTTGCAGGCTTGTCGGCTGCCGTCGCAGCCGCCACCAGTTCGTCGAAGACCGTGGTGCACGCGGATGCGGCGAGGTCCTGCAGGTCGGTGTAGTGCTCGTAGAACGTCGAGCGGTTGATACCCGCGCGTTTGGTGACATCGGAAATCGAGATCTGCGGCAGGTCTCGGTCGGCGATGAGCTCGCGCAGCGCTGCTTCGAGGGCCGAGCGGGAGCGCTGGATGCGTGGGTCAGAAGGTTGGACGAGCATCCGCTAAGAGTAGTTAATCCAACGGGTGTTGGATAGCCGACAGCTGTTGGATAGGATGCGGCGTGGGCATCTCTCGAGAAGAAGGCGGTCCTCTATCGCAGGATGTCGTGGTGGTTGGTGGCGTCGCCGCGATGCAGGCCGGGTGTCTCCGCCTCGGCTGAGACTCGCTCACCATCAACCGGATCCACGAAGGAGAACGTATGTCGATGCTTAGTAGACCCCAGGTGGCTGCCGTTGTGGCACGGATGATGCAGGGGGTGGTCTCGGTCGCCGGTGTTGAGGTCGCCCGCCGCAATCGGACCACCTTCACCGAGTTTCCGGGGGACACGTGGGACCTCACGATCCCGACGTCGATCGCCATTGCGCGCGCCGTGGTCTACCGCCCTGCCACCGCAGGCCCGCGCCCGCCGGTGCATGTCAACTTCCATGCCGGCGGGTACGTCTTGCGGGGGATGCATTTCGATGACCCGCTGTGCCGGTATCTGGCCGCCGAAGCTGGTGTCGTGGTGGTGAATGTCGACTACGTGGTGGCACCGCAGTACCGGTTTCCGGCATCGTCCCACCAGGCTTTCGAGGTCGTCCAATGGGTTGCCGAGCACGGCGTCGAGCACGGTTGGGACGGCAGTCGGCTGACGGTCGGGGGTCAGAGCGCGGGCGGCGGGCTTGCGGCGGCGGTCGCGCGCCAGGTGCTGGAGCAGGATGGGCCGCCGATCGCCCTACAGGTGCTGCACTACCCGGCGCTCGACCTCGCTACGAGTGCCGGGGACAAGGACTCGGTCATCGCTAAGCCGAAGATTCGTCCGTGGATGGGCGAGGTCTTCAGCAGTGCGTTCGTGCCGGACCTGGGTGAGCGCGGCGATCGCCTGGTGTCCCCGGCCGGCCCGGCGGATACCGCAGACCTCACAGGGATCGCCCCCGCGCTCGTGATTACTCCTGAATTCGACCTGCTCCACGCGGAGGGCCAGCGGTACGCGCAGCGCCTAGAGAAGGTCGGCGCGCTGGTCGAACACCACGACGTCCCGCAAGCCGATCACGCGTACGACATGAGAGATAAGGAGAAGGCCCGCCGGACGTACGCTCTGACGGCCCGCTGCGTCAAACAAGCCACGCAACTGTCGACACCGTCCATTGACTCGTAGCAAAGCATCTGTCCCTCGGCGAAGACGGGAATCACGCCTGGAGGTAGATGGTCAACCTCGAGATCAGCCCGCATCTGGCGGATGATTTCGGCTCGGACGTCCGCGGGCGACGGCTCCGCGCCACGGGGTGGCCAGAGCTCCTCCGACCACACGAAGAGGTACTTCGACAGGTACTCATCGACCATCGCCAGGGCGTCCGGTCCGTAGCCGTGGGGCTTGCGGCACGAGCCCCTGGATCAGCCGTAGCCGGGTCAGATCTTTCGGCGGCAAAGCGAAAGTCGGCAGACGATGATCGAAATACTGCTGCGACGGGCCGGTGGAACCGTGCAGGTCGAGGCACAGTGATACCTACTTCCGGGAAGGTGACGTGACCGACGCCGACCCGAACTAGTCCGTCGCGACCCGGGCTCTCACCCCACGCGTCGCCCTGCTGATGGCGGCCGTCTTCAACATGATCGGCGCGCTGCTCGGGCACGGCGTGGCCCAGACCATCGGCAGCGTCATCACCGAGAAGGTGGTGGTGCCGATGGTGCTCTCGCCGCTGGTCGGTTTCGCTCTGGCGTACCTGACGATGATCGGGTTGATGTGGGTGTTCCGCCGGTCCAGCCCCGG
>JANNPJ010000202.1:0-17703 GCA_031400005.1 Kineosporiaceae bacterium
GTTGGACGGACGGCTGGGCGACGGCTCAGCGCTGTGGGAGTGCGCCGAGACGCTCGGCCTCCCCCGGCAGGGCCGCTTCGTGGTCGTGGCCGCCGAGACCGCACACACCGGTCACGAGGCCTTGCCCGGCGTGGAGGCACGGTTGCACAGGCTGAATCTGCGGTGCGCATGGCTCACCCGGCTCGGCCACCAACTCGGCGTCGTCACCCTCACGCCGCGGTTCGGCATCGGCGCACTCTGCGTCGAACTGCAGGAGCTGTCCACCGGGAGGATCGGCGTCAGCAACGTTTTCGAAACCCTGCAACATGCCACCTACGCGCTGCGACACGCCAAACTCGCCTGTGCGGCGGCGACACCGGGAACCACGGAACTGATTCGCTACGACCACGCACCCCTCGGGGTGTTCGTCGCCAACTCACCGGAGGCTGCGGCGGCCCTGGCACGCGCCGTGCTCGGACCGGTCCTGGACCTACCTCCCGAGAGCCGCGAAGCGCTGCTCGACACCCTGCAGGGGTGGTTCGGCGCGGGCGGATCCGCATCGGATGCCGCAGGCGCGCTGTTCTGTCACCCGAACACCGTCCGGTATCGCTTGCGGCGGGTCGCGGAGCTGACGGGGCGCGCGCTGTCCGATCCACGCGCGCTTGCCGAGCTGTATGTGGCGCTCGAGGCGGTCCGGATCACCGAGGTCACCGACTCGCACCCCGGGGATCACCCGGCCGACCAGCCGTGACGACCCATGGCTTGTTCCGGACAACAACAGAGCGGTCCCAATGGTGTCGGCCGGGACATCGTGCTCCGACGCCGGCTGGCCCGAGCATCGGTTCATGTCGACCCTGCGATCCACCGCGGTCACCCAGGGCCTGGAAAGGGCCCCGCACCGCGCTCAGCTGCGCGCCACCGGACTCGGCGAGGCGGCCCTCGACCGCCCCTTCATCGGGGTTGTCCACACGTATGGGGAGGTGAGTCCCTGTTCGCAGTCGATCGCCCCTCAGATTCAGGCGGCGAAGCTGGGCATCGAGGTCGGCGGCGCCACCGCCCGAGAGTTCGCCACGATTTCTGTCTCCGACGTGCTCTCTCAAATGCGCGACGGCATGCGCTTCAGCTTGATGTCGCGCGAAACGATCGCCGACTCTGTCGAGATCGTCATGCAGGCGCAGGGCTACGACGGGCTCCTCGGGATCGGGGCGTGCGACAAGACGATCCCCGGCATCATCATGGCGATGGTCAGGCTCAACGTCCCCAGTGTCTTCCTGCACGGCGGCGCCATGCTGCTCGGCTGGCACAACGGCGCGGAGCTCAACCCGCTGCGGGTCTTCGAGGGCATCGGCCGGGTCCAGACCGGAGACCTGGCGCCCGACGAACTGGAAGCGATGAGCCGCTCCGGCATGCCCACCCTCGGCGCGTGTCCGGGGCAGTTCACGTCGGGCACGATGGGCACCGTGGCTGAGGCACTGGGCATCGCGCCGCTCGGGTCGACCACCGTGCCTGCGGTGTACTCCGAGCGGCAGATTCTCGCGCGCCACGCGGGCGAACGCCTTTCCGCGAATGTCCGCAACGACGGCCCACTCCCCCGCGACCTGATCACCAAGCGCAGCCTGGAGAACGCCGCGGCAGCCGTCGCCGCCACTGGCGGCAGCAGCAACGCCGCCCTGCACCTGCCCGCCATTGCCCACGAGGCCGGAATCCGGTTCTCGCTCGCCGACCTGGCGCCGATCTTTCGCCGCACCCCCACCATCGCGAGCCTGCTGCCCAGTGGGCCACACGTCCCGCTGGATCTGCACCGCGTCGGCGGCAACCCCACGGTGTTCCGCGCGCTGCTCGAGGCCGGCCTGATGCACGGCGACAGCCTGACCATCGACGGCAGCACGCTCGAGGAGTCGCTGCGCGCCACGCCCGCGCCCGACGGCACGGTCGTGGCTGACTGCGCCAATCCGTTCCGTTCGACCGGCGGATTGGCGGTGCTCGACGGCAATCTGGCGCCCAACGGGGCGCTGATAAAGATCGCCGGTCTCACCCGCCTGGCCTTCGAAGGCCCCGCGCGGGTGTTCGAGAACGAACGCGAAGCCACCCGCGCCGTACGCCGCCGCGAGTTCTCTGCCGGCGACGTCATCGTCATCCGCAACGAAGGACCCCGCGGCGGCCCCGGAATGCGCGAGATTCTCGGCACTACCGCCGCGGTGGTCGGTCAGGGCATGGGCGAGCAGGTCGCGCTGATCACCGACGGGCGGTTCTCCGGCGGCACGCGCGGGCTGTGTGTCGGCCACGTCTCGCCCGAAGCTGCGGACGGCGGGCCACTCGCACTGGTCCACGATGGCGACCTCATCCGCATCGACGCCACCACCGGCACCCTTCAACTGCTCGTCGACGACGAGGAGCTAGCTCGCCGCCACGCACACTGGCGACCACTGCCGCAGAAACTGGCGGGCGTTGCGGAGAAGTACGCCCGGTCCGTCGGCCCGGCCCACCTAGGTGCCGTCACCCACAGCGGCAACCTCTCCTGGCCACGCGAGCCACCTGCCAACGAAACCCCACCACCGCGAACGACGAGGAAACGCGCATGACCCACTCCACAGCAGTGAAGATCCTCGCGTTCGACGTGTTCGGCACCGTAGTCGACTGGCACACCAGCATCGCTGCGGCGGTCACCAGCATCGGGCTACCCGTCGACGCCGGAGCGTTCGCCAACGCCTGGCGGGCCGGTTACGTCCCAGCCCTCCGACGAGTGATCAACGGTGACCTCGGCTGGACCAAACTCGACGACCTGCACCGGATGATCCTCGACGACATCCTCGCCGAGTTCGGCGTGCCGGACCTCGCCGAGGAGGAGCGGCACCAGCTGACCCTCTCCTGGCACCGGCTCGACCCGTGGCCGGACGCCGTGGACGCGCTGACCCGACTCAAGACCAAGTACCTCATCTGCACGCTGTCGAACGGCAACATCGCGCTCCTGGCTCACTTGGCCAAGCACGCCGGCCTGCCATGGGACTGCATCCTCTCCGCGGAGATCTTCCGTCACTACAAGCCCGAACCGCAGCCCTATCACGGCGTCGCATCCCTCTTTGACCTCCCGGAGTCCGACGTCATGCTCGTAGCCGCCCACCACGAGGACCTCGCCGCTGCGCGATCCTGCGGCCTGCAAACCGCCTACGTCGAACGGCCTCGCGAGTTCGGTCCGCACGCCCTGAAAGATGTGTCCCCCCACCCCGACAACACACTGCATGCGCGCGATCTGGGTGACCTGGCAATGCTGCTCGGTTGCTGATCCGGGCACCCCCTGCGCTCCTGGATCCAAGCGGCGATGAACACCGTCCGGTCAGAGCACCGGCCGCGCTGACTGATGGCCCCGACGCTGACCCGATCCAGCTCGACACCTCGGACCCCGCGAGCATCAAGGCGGCGGCGCAGCAGGTCGAGGCCGAGCGCGGTCGTCTCGATGTGCTGGTTAACAACGTCGGCGGCATCTTCGACTACTGCGTTTTGTCGGGGTGGGGCCTGTCGCTGACACGAAAGCGGCGGTGTCGCTGCATGTCAAAAGCCGTTGTCGCCGTGCCGGTGTGCGACAGGTGTCGCGCAGGGGTTGCTGTTCCAGGGGGCAGGGCTTCGCGTGGCTGCTTTGAGCGCTGCAACCTGGCGCTGGTGCCGCATTGAGGCCTAAGCGGCTGCCGGGATGCTGGCGTTGGTGGTCAGCTCATTCCGGCGGCCCGGCTGATGAACGCATCGAAGGCGCGGTCCGGCAGCCACCGGCGCAGGATCAGCAGGGGCCTGGCGCCGAAACCGACGACGTAACGGGTGCGGGGACGGCGCGCTGTTACTGCCTTGCCGATCGCGGTGGCGATGACACGCGGTGGTGAGCTCCGCTTGGCGGTGGCTTCGGAGCTGGCCGTGTCCGCGACGGCCCGCGTCTTGTCGGCATAGGGGCTTTCGGTGGGCATTGCTCGCATGTGCTCGGCGGCGATGGCGGCCCACTCGGTGCGGACGGCGCCGGGCTCGATCACGACGACGTTGATGCCGAAGGACTTGGTTTCCAGTCGCAGGCAGTCGCTGACGGCTTCGAGGGCGTATTTGGTCGCGTGATACCAGGAGCCGAGGGGGGTGTAGATCTTGCCACCCATCGAGGTGACGTTGACGATGGTGCCGCTGCGCTGAGCACGCATGGTCGGCAGGACGAGCTGGATGAGCCGGGCGGCACCGAAGACGTTCACCTCGAACTGTCGGCGCGCTTCGTCCAGGGCTACATCTTCGAGGGGGCCGTAGGAGCCGTAGCCAGCGTTGTTGACCAGCACATCGATCCGGCCGGCTTCGGCCAGGATGTGCTTCACGCCGGCGACCATGGAGGCCTCGTCGGTCACGTCCATCGCCAGGACCTGAACGCCGTGCCCGGCCAGGGTCTGCATCCGGTCGATGCGGCGGGCCACTCCGTAGACCGTGAAGCCCAGCTCGTGAAGCCGCATCGCGGTGGCCTCCCCGATGCCGGAGGACGCACCCGTGACCAGGGCCACCTTCTTCTGAGCGAGGGGGTTCATGCTGCGCTCCCAACGTAGAGTGAATCAGAGTTCATGTTATCTATCATGAAACGTGATTCACTTTAGGTCAAGCCGCCGCGCCGATGGAGGACCCGTATGGGCCAGACCTGCACCTGCACTCCCCGCCCACGCCGGGCCGATTCGGTGCGCAACCGGGGCAGGATCCTCACCGCGGCCCGGGAGCAGGTCAGCGAGCATGGGCCTGAGGTCGGTATGACCGAGATCGCGGCCGCCGCCGGTGTGGCCGTCGGGACGCTCTACCGGCACTTCCCCACGAAGGCGGACCTTGTGGCCGCCGTGTCATCGGTGAATACGTGGAGCGGGTCGCTGAGGACGCCGAGGCGGCGCTGGAGCGGGTCACGGCCGGTGCCAGCGCGCTGACCGAGCTCACCTCGCTCCTGGAACGCGTCATCGAGGCGACCGCCACCGTGCATGCGGTCAAGGCTGTCGCCGGATCCCTTGGAGCTGGTGAGGGGGACCCAGTCGCTATTCACCGCGCCACCGAGGCCCTCGGTAAGCTGATCCTCCGGGCCCAGCAACGTCAACAGATCCGCGAGGACCTCACCATCGATGACCTCTACCTGCTGATGGGTTCGGCCCCGGAGGAACCTTCGAGAGCAGGCCGCCAACGCTGGCTGTCACTGATCATGAACGGCCTCAAAAGCACAGGGCCTGACCATCAGGGAGCGATCGAGTCGGGGGGCCTGTCAATTTTACAGGCCCCAGCGAGGCAGCGTCGCTGACGCGGATGGGCGCGAGCACCCCCTGCCTACGGCGCGTCCAAAGCGGCGGTCAACGCGCTGACCCGGTCGCTGGCTGCCGAGTTCGCCGAGGCCGGGATCACCGTGCATGCCGCGAGCCCGGGCTGGACGGCCACCGATCTCGGTGGCGACGGCGGGCGCCCCGTCGCGGAGGGCACCGCCAGCATCAAGTACGTCGTCAACCTGCCCGCCGAGGCCGGGCACCGGCGGCTACTACCAGGACGAGCAGATCCTGCCCTGGTAAGACCCTGCCACGTGCGACGCGAGCGGCGGGTGCGCGCTAGGGCTGCCGTTGAGCAACACCACCGCGCCACCCGACCAAGTGAGTCCCTTGCAGAACCGACGCTTGAGTCACCAACCAACGGCCACACCGTGCCCTTTCGGCCGCAGCGACACGGAATCACTTGCGGTTTCCAGCCCGCGCTCAATAGTATTACGAATGTATTATCTTGCTCTCACAGACCACGCCACCAGCGTCAAGGAGATTCCGATGACTCAGCTCGCGAACCAGATCGTTCTCGTTACCGGTGCAAATCGCGGCATGGGCTACGAGTACGTTGCTCAGCTCCTCGATCGAGGCGTGACGAAGGTCTACGCCGCCGCCCGAGACCCCCGCACGATTCTCACCACCGACCCGCGAGTCATCCCCCTCGAGCTTGATGTCACCGATCCGGACTCGCGGGTCCGGGCCGCCGAAATAGCGCCTGATGTCAGCATTCTCATCAACAATGCCGGCATCGCCCTGGCCGATTCGGTCCTCAACCCGGATACCTCGAGCTTGCGGCGCGAACTGGAAACCAACCTGTTCGGCCCGCTCGCCCTGGCCTCTGCGTTCGCCGATCGCCTCGCCGAACACTCCGGCGTCGTGGTCAATGTCGCCTCAATGGCCTCATGGATCTCACTCGGTGGCACCTACAGCGTGTCCAAGGCCGCGATATGGAGTGCCACCGACTCAATGCGCACCGAACTCGCACCACGGGGCGTCCAGGTCATCGGGGTCTATATGGGCCCCGTCGATACAGACATGGGCAAGCCCCTCCCAAACCCCAAATCCGATCCCGCAGATGTGGTCCGACAGGTCCTCGACGGCATCGAAGCCGGCGCGGTGGAAGTCCTGGCTGACGACCTCACCCGCGCCGTGCGGGCGAACCTCCCCCAGCCGATCGAGGCCCAACTCGCACCGTTCGCATCGCTTCTGGTCTGAGCCCTGAACCTCCCTGGCCGAGGCCCGCTTTCCCGCGGCTCCTCAGGGCCGGCCCAGGGTTCTACCTCCGCACGAAACTGACCACCTGGTCCGCCGCCGAGCACCCCTTCCCAGCAGCCGCTCAATGAGTACGTCACGCACTTTGTTGAGACCCGCCGCGATCGCACCCGATCGCCACGACTACCGTGCCGCCGCCAGCATCGACCTCGACCACAACGAAGCCGGCTCCACCGGCGGTGATCGAATCAACTGACGGCTGCTCGTCCTCTGCGGCGCGAAGGGTTTCGTCGGCCCGGCACTACGTCAGCGCGGCGGTGGAGCAGTCCTACGCCACCACCGCCTCGACGGGAGCCATCAGCGCTTTCGGGTAATTTCTCGCCGAAGAGTATCCGGCCACCACAGCGGCTGCACTGACGACGTTCCACCACAGTCGTTACCTCGTCTGCGCATGATGGTGGCGCGATTTTCCGAGAACAAGCCCTGTGGAAAGGGGATTCAATCCCCAATGCTTCCATAGACTTTGATGAATTTCCCTGCGGTACTGGAATATGCCGACGTGTTCCGGCGTAGCGATACAGCCTGACCGAGCATTCGGGACATTCGGTCAGGTCGAAGGATTCGTTGCTGGCATCACTCGGCCGCTGCAACAGATCTCAAAGATCTTGCCCCGCATGGGCTCAACGCGTTCGGTACTCGGCCACTCACCCCTTCTCCAGCAGTTCCCGTATCGGGCCGCCCGGCCGGAGGGATGTTCCCACTGCTCACGCTCGGGCGAGGCTAGGCTGCCCACAGCACGCTCTCGGGAGCTTGCGCGTCCGCACGCGTGACCTGCGGCTCGCTACGTCGGTTGCGGGCCGCCCAAGAGCGCGAGTACGTTCTGGATGCCCTGCTCGAGGACTGCGTCGGCCAGTCGCTGATCGGTGAGGGCCCGGGAGATTTGCAGCGTTCCAACCATTGCCGCGTAGAGACTGAGCGCCTTTATCCGCAGCGACTGCGGATCGTGCGCGGCCACGGTCGCGGCCAAGTTGTCGATCACGGCAAGCGCGCCGACGGTGTACGCCGCTTTGGTCGCGTCGGTGCCCCGCCCGATCTCGTCCAGCAGGGCGGCGGATGGACAACCGCGCTCCCGCTCATCACGATGCCCGGCCGAAAGGTACGACCGCACCAACTCCTCGATCCCGGCTCCACCCTGTGCCGCCACACAGATGCCCTCGCGCTGTTCTCGGAGCTGATCAGCCACCACACTGGCGACCAATTCATCCTTGGAGGCGAAATGCCCGTAGAAGGCACCTGCGGTCAGTCTCGCGTCCGCCATCAGTGCGACCACTCCGGAAGCGTCTATGCCATCCCGCTTGAACCGGCGGCCGGCTGTCTCGATGATCCGCTGCCTGGCCGCTTGCTTGTGCTCCTTGCCGTACCGCACCATGCGTTCCTCCACTGAACCGAACGGCGGTCATGCTTACCGCCGTTCGGCAATTGCCTGGTATTGCGAATGCAATTCAATGGAGGGCCGTTTATCGCATTGGACCCCCACTTGAGAGGGCCGGCCTTCGTATGTCCCGCTCTCGAAGGCCCTCCTCCCATGGGAACTGGATGCCGTCATTTCCCTTTCGGCCTGAAGGCTTAGAGCCGGACGAGGCACTGCGGTCGTAGATTGTCACGCGATCGCCATCTCCCAACGCACAGCCGAGTGTCACGTCGAAATCCTCAAGTTTTCCTCACGGCGCCCGGCTGAACCGATGGATCACCGAAACAGCGGCACGGAAGCCTTGACGATCGGCGGCCATTCGGCGCTGGGGCGAGTTTGCGAACGCGGTCGCCGCACCCAGCCCTCGACCGCAGCCGGTGACAAGGGCGACCTTTCCGGCGATCGACCCGTCGGGCCGTTCAGTCATCGAGGAACTCCAGAACCTCGGGGACGAACTCCCGGTGGTACTGGAAGACGCCACCGTGCCCGGAGTTCGGGTAGATCCTCAGGCGGGCATTCGGGATCCGGCGGGCCAGGTCTGCCGAGTGCGCGCTCGCGACCATGAGGTCGTGGTCACCGTTGGCGACGAAGACCGGCTGGGTGATCACCGAGAGGTCATCGGGATCGTGCAGGCCGGCCGCCTGGATGGCCTTCTGCTGCGCGCGTCGAGCCTGCCCGGAGATCTTCTTGTCGCGGTCCTCGGTACGCTCCTTAATCCGAGCAAGGTATTCCTTCGAGGCCCGCTTGCCCTCGGCGTCGCGCGGGAAGAACAGGAACGCTCGGGGGTCTTTCAGGGCCAGCGCGGATTTTATGTACGCGCGGATCACTACCTTGGTGATCTCCTTGAGGTCGCCGCCGCCGCGCGGGCCGGTCCCGGCCAGGATCATCCGCCGCACCAGTCCCGGCGCCTGCAGGGCGACCATCTGCGCAACTCCGCCACCGAGGGAGAACCCCAGGAGATCGACCTTTTCCAGTCCCATCGCCCGGATGAAAGCAATGGCGTCGCGGCCCATTTCCTCGACGGTATCCGGCACGGATCCCCCGGACGCGCCGACCCCGCGGTTGTCGAACGTGATCACCCGACGGCGGGCGGCGATGCCGTCGATCACCCTCGGGTCCCAGTCATCAAGGACAGCCGTCAGGTGGTGCAGAAACACCACCGGGACTCCCTCGCTCGGACCGAGCTCCCGGTAGGCGAACGGCACCCCAGCGACATCGATCGTACGGGTCGGCACATTGATCCATTTTGCGCTCTTCGTCGTTTCCATCTGAGCCCCTCATCGATACGGCGCGAGGACGGCGTCTCCGCGCATCTGAATTACGATCGTACTTCTTACGCTTGTAATATATACATGCCCGAAGGGACCGGTGGCAAGGTCGGCGCGCCGACTATCGGCTCCCGGGCGCTCCGGACCGGAGGTCTAATTCGGCACCAAAACGGCAGGTGCGGGCCTCAACTCAGACTAATCAGGGACGTCAGCGCGCACTCGAGCGGACAGGTCATCGACATCGACAGCGTCTTTGACACGACTAAAGGCAGGGCACCCCCGCGCGGGTCTGATTCGCACGCTTTCGCACGCGGATCGCGTGGGTTGCTCCACCTCACCGGCGCTCCACGCGGCGAGCGCGACCCCATTCCTCCCTGATCCGCAACGGGATGGACAGCTCGTGTTCCGCAGATCCGATTGAACCCTCCAAGCCATTGCGCCAGGCGCCTGACGCATTGACGTAAGCCCTCGCCTGCCTGTTCCAACGGGAGCGTGCACCCCATCACCGGATGATCCGCCGGCTCGACGTCACGATACGGCCGCAGATCGGACCCGCAGACACCGTCGCCGTCAGTCGGACGATCGCGTCCGTGGACTCGATGATTTCGGGTCCGCGCGCTCTTCAACCCGAGACGTCATCGGCCGAATACCTGACAACTCCACGCATGATGGCTTCATTTTCGTTGAATGGATGTGCTCCAGTACGCCGCAGCGTGTGCCGCTCCCCCATCCAACTCGGGATACCGCACCTACTGGCAGGGTCTGACAGCCCCCTCAGTCCACCACCCGACCAGCGTCTGCGAGCGGATCGCGTTCAGCACGCTCGCAATTCTCTCCAACCCTTGGGACGAAGCTGGTGAGGATCGAGCGACACCACTAACGACCCAGTCGACGGCTGTCTTGGCCTGTCGGTGTCCTCCACGGTTGAGGTAATGGCGATTCGTCATTCTGTACGAGCAGAGACGGCCCGAATCGAGGGGTGGGGCTGACGCAGCGCCCCACCCCCTAACTCAACACTCTGAGCTCAACGAACTCAGATCAGCGGACCCGGGCGGCGTCCCACATCAGCGGCGTGCCGTCGAAGAGCACGGCGATCGTGGCCTTCGTGTCGAGCGCGATCGACTGGGGTAGCGTCACGCTGCCTTGCTGAGCCCCGTCGAAGGAGATGGGGCCGAGGTCCGTCATCGTCCCGTCTTCTGCCCACACGTAGCCATGGCCCGTCGTGTTCGCGTGCAGGGCTTTGCCGCCCGGACCCGACGCCGCGGCGTTCAGTGCCACGACTCCCTTCTGCGTTCCGATCAGACTCGGCGACCGATTGGATCGCTTCAGGTCCGCCGAGATTGGTGCCTGCTGGACCAGCTGCCAGTCCTGGGAGCCGTCCTCGACCGCGTTCTGCAGGGTGAGCGGAGCCCCCGGGGAGGTGCCGGTCAGGTACACGTTCGCGTTCTTGAACGCCTGGAACTTGTAGTCTCCCCTGGAGGTCTTGACCAGCTTCCAAGCGCCGGTGGGGTTATTGTCGACCCACTGTCCGATCCGCTGGCCGACCGTCGGGTTGGCGGTCCAGATAGAGGCTGAGCGACCACCCGACTTGTTCAGCAGCGTGATGCCGCCATTCGGCTCCTTCGTCAGGTGCCAGTACTGGGTGTCCTTGTTCGCCGCCGCACCGGGGTTTTCCAGGACGACGTCGGGAACATCGGCATTTCCGAGGTTCGCGTCGTTAGTCTTGTTCCCGGTACCGATCACCTGGCCAGTCTTGCGGTTCACCAACTGGTAGTAGGCACCCTCAGAGTGCCCGAGATCGACCTCGGCGTAAGCAATTTCCGAAGTACCCTGGTGCCGAAGGATGGCGATGCGCCCGGTGCCCTCGACGTACTGAAGATTGCGGGTGTAGCCGGGCCCCAGGGTGGTCTGGTATTCCGTCCATGTTCCGTCGCTGCGTCCGCTCGCGTTGACCCAGACGCTGCCACTGTTGCTGGCGTTGTACACCAGGCGGCCGTCAGGAAGCTTGATGATGACCGGGCTGCCGCCGCCCGTCAGCGGACGGGAGCCGGCGGTGACCGGCAGCGAGGCAACAGGGGTGCCGACCGAGCCGCGGTGGAACTTCAACGGGCTATCGGCGAGCGCGTACCTGGTGTTGGCTCCGCCGCCCCAGTATTCGTACGGCAACAGCCACTTCCCGTCCGTCGTCTCGACGACATTGGTCATGCCCGGCCGCCCGCCACCGATGACGGTCTTGCCGCCACCCATGTTCTGGGTCAGACCCGCGATGTCGACGACCGGATCGCTCCACTGCGCGCTTTTCCCGTCCCAGGTCTTGTGGGCGAGGATCTGGCCGTGTGAATCCGTGGCGGTGTCGTTCGCCGGGTCCAATTTCGGCACGCCAGTGCTCGAGTTGAAGCCAAGGTAGTCGTTCTCGTCCGAGTAGTAGCAAACCAGGACGCCCTTGGCCACCATCAGGTACGGCTCCCAGACCGGGTCGACCTGCTGGTACGTGTTCGCCTTGGCGATGTTCTGCCCGACCGCGCCGGCACTGCCGCCCTGCCAGCCCCCGGTCGCGATGACGTTGACGACGTTCCAGGTCACGCCCTGGTCGGTGCTGGAGAACAGGGCGATCGCGAGGTCACTACGGTCCCCGTCGTTGGACGGCGTCCAGTTCGGGTCAGCGGCCTTGTGCTCACGGTAGAAGTAGTCGTCGCCCGTCACGAGACTGGCCAGCAGCAAGGTTCCCGTTTTCAACGTCCCGACGTCCTGAGGCATCACGTAGAGATACGGGCTCCCCCAGTTGCTGGTGTATTTCGCGTAGCGGGGATCCTTGGAAAGGTACGCCGGGGCCTTGACCTCCGACAGCGGCTGCCACGACGTTCCGAAGTCGTCGCTCTTGTAGACCGGAAGCGTCTCCCCGTCGGCGCTACCCGTCGCGGGCACGACGGTGGCCTTCTCAAACGTGGCGACGAGACGGCCGCTCGGCAGCTGCGCCGACTTGGCGTAGATCGCGCAGTTGCCGCGCCCTTTCAAGCACGGCTCATTTCCGAGCTTATACAGGATCCCACCCGTCGGGTGGTATGCCTGGACGCCGGCCATGGGAACCAGCAGCATCGCGGATACCGCGACGAAGCCTCCCAGCGCCTTTCCTAACCTTCTGCGCATTGCCCCTCCTTTGGGGAATGACCACGGTGATGCCCGAGATTGGCCATCGTCGCGATCGACAGGTCCAGCAACTGGCCGTCGATACGCGCCCTAACCACTGCAGCGGACTCCGCTCGGCCAGATATGACCGCGCGGTCAGGCGGAAGTGTGTGGTCGCTGTCACGCCGGTGTCAAGAGCGCCGCCCCGGGGGACCGCGCCTTGACCGACGACCTCTGGTCGCGTAGACATGACCACGCGGTCATAGCGTCGGCTTGGCTGATCTCAATCTGTGAACCCGGGAGATGTTTCGAGCGCTGGCAACGGCAGCGACGCGATTTCAGTGGGACGAGAACTACGGCGTTGATCCGCAGTGGCGATGCGTCCGGGTGAGCCACGGGTCGACGACAGGCGGGTCGTGGGTTAGATGGGTCGGGACACGGTGATCGGCGGCGCCAGTGCTCTGGCCGCGTGGTCATACGATGGCGGCAGTCGGATCGGCGCATCGGGAGGCGGCCGTGGGTCTACCCAGTAGCGAGGACGTTGCCCGTCTGGCCGGAGTGTCGCGCAAGACGGTGTCGCGAGTCTACAACGACGAGCCGTACGTGACGGCGGAGGTACGGCGCCGGGTCCTCGACGCCGCCACCCGGCTCGGGTACCGGCCGAACAACGCCGCGCGGTCACTGGCCTCCGGCCGCACCCGGACCATCGGTGTGGTCACACTCGGCACCGCCGGCTACGGACCGGCGGCGCTGCTGGTGGCGATCGAACGCGCCGTTCGGGACGCGGGGTACGCCCTTCGCGTGGTGAGCACCGTTCACGGCGACCCGGCAGGTGTCGCCGGCGCCGTGCGTTCGCTGCTGGTGCAGGGCGTGGACGGCATTGTCATCTCCGAGCCCATCGACGAGGGCGGCGAATCGGTGGGGGTCACGGTGCCGGTGCTCTTCCTCGGCGCACCGCCGGTCTTTCCCGGCGGCCGCTCGCTGACCGCGAGCGTGGGGGCCGAGGCGCTGGCTTTTGCCGCTACCGAGCACCTGCTTGATCTAGGCCACGCGACCGTCCATCACGTGGCCGGCCCGCAGCGGTGGTTCGCCGCCCGGGACCGCCTGGCGGGGTGGCGGGCCGCGCTCGCCGGACGGGGTGCGACCGCACCGCCGGTCATCGAGGGCGACTTCTCCCCGGCCTCAGGGTATGCGGCTGGTCGCCGGCTGAGCACCGACAGCAGCGTCACCGCCGTGTTCGTCGGCGGTGACGAGATGGCCATCGGCCTGCTCCGCGCGCTGGCCGACGCCGGCCGCGCGGTGCCCGGCGAGATCAGCGTCGTGGGCTTCGACGACAACCCGCTGTCCGCCTATGCCACCCCAGCCCTGACCACCGTGCGGCAGCCGTTCGATGCCGCGGCTGGCGAGGCTGTGCGGGTCCTCCTGCACGCCATCGAAAAACCCGACGCCGACCCGGCACCAGCAGTCGACCCGCCACTCGAGCTGGTCGTGCGGGTCTCCACCGCCCCTCCACCACCCTCCCGGGCGCGCCGACCGCCCACGCGTCGTGGGCAACGCGGCGCGGCAACTGCCCCCGGGAATCCGTCAACTCACTGACCACTTCGGCACCGCTCGCCTCGACGTCGACAAACCAGGCGGCGCCGCGCCCTCATGACGGCTGCCCGGCGCCCCTGGCCTGCAAGCGGGACTGGAACGGCCCGAACCAGCACCCGGAGGCCGGGGACTCGGCCCGGCTGCGCTCCGTCATCGCGGCTCGCGGACGACCGCCACCGCGCCGGCGGGATGTCGACCCAGCTGTGCGCCGGCATACCGGTGAGCGGGTCGACGCCGTTGACAGCGATCGTGGCGCCCTTTCCCGATGTGGTCGATGAGGAACAGGTTGTCCGCGTCGGCACTGCGGGGTCGCCCTTATGCCTCGCGCGGCGGGCCGGGATCCGCGCAGGTGAGACGGCCCCGGCCCGCCGCCTCGGACCGAGGCTGCGGGCCGCCGAGTTTTGCGGAAACGCCATCAAAGGGGGTTTGCCGTTATTCGGAGTGCCGGACCGGCAGGATGACCGCGGACGGGTGTGCGGGGTCGTGGAAGACCTGTTGGTCCGCGGCGCGAAGCGTGGTGGCGATGGCCCGGGGTTCGCCGGTGCCGGGGTTGCGGTTGTAGCGCGGGAAGGCGCCGCTGGAGATCTGGACGCGGATGCGGTGGCCGCGTTTGAAGCGGTGCGCCGTGGGCCACAGCTGAACCCTGGCCCGGGAGATCTCGTCGGCGCCGGTCAGGCCGGTCAGTCCGTCGCACACGTTGGACGAGCGGCCCTTCTCGTCCACGTCGCACAGCCGGACGAACACGTCGGCGTGGGGCAGGCTGGAGCGGAACCAGATCTCAGCGCTGACCTCGCCGATCACCTCGACGTCCGTGTCGAGGGCGGGGGTGGTGTAGGTCAGCACGTCCAGCCGTGCCTCGAGTGCGGTGTTGTCGACCCGGCCCACTTTGACGCCGGGGGCCAGGCGCACCCCGCCGACGGCGGGGGTCGGGTCGGCGGGGTCGTAGTGGTAGCCGTCCGGTGCGGACTCGCCTGGCGCGTCGGCGGCGAGCGTGCCGGCCGGGTGGAGGTGGAAGCGTTGCGGGCCGTATCCGGGCGGTGGCCAGGAGGGGGCGTCGCGCCAGGCCTCCTCGCCCGTGACGAACAGGCGCACGGGGGCACGGTCGGACGGTTGCTCGCCGCGGGCGTGGGCCAGCCCGAAGGTCAGGGCCTCGGTGATTGACGTGCTCTGCGCGCCGAGGGACGAGTGCGACCACGGGCCGACCGTGAGACGGGATTGCCGTCCAGCGGTCTGCAGGGCCTGGTAGTCGCGCAGCTGGCCGGGCAGAAAGATGTCGTACCAGCCGGCGATCGAACTCACTGGCACGGTGACGTCGGCGAGCCGGTGGCTGTGGTCGAGCGCCGCCCAGTGCTGCGCGTCGGAGTCGTGGGCGAGGATGTTCTGGATGTAGTCGGACCGCTGACCCGTGGCGGCGACATCGGCCTGCGTGAGCGGAAGCGTGGCCATGGCCCGCTGGATCCGTTTCCCTTCCAGCTGTTGGCGCATCAACCCCCACCGGCGTTCCTGGCCCGCGATCGTGGTGCCCCAGCTGAACGGCGCCTCCAGGGAGAATCCGTCCTTACGGAGGAACTCCAGGGTGAGGGCGGATTCGGTCACCATCGGGATCATGGCCTTGACCTGGGGCGGCAGTTGGTCGGCCACTACCCACTGGACGAAGCCGAGGTAACTGGCCCCGAACAGCACCATCGACTCACCGAACCAAGGCTGCTTGATCACCCAGTCCAGGGTGTCGAGACCGTCTTCGCGTTCGGACCGGAACGGGCCGAAGTCGCCGCTGGAGCCGAACGTTCCGCGCGCGCTCTGGATCAGCACCTGGAACCCGCGCTCGGCCAGCGGCCTTGCCAGCATCGCGCCCACCAGGCCGGCCCGGCCATAGGGACTGCGGATGAGCGCGGTCGGCAAGTCGTCGGCCCCGCCTCTCGGAGTCCAGCGGTCGGCCAGCAGGACGATCCCGTCGCGCATCGGCACCGGCAGGTCGCGGTCGACGACCAGATCCCTGGCCAAGGGCGTGGAAAGGCGCATCATGCGCTCGATGAGTCGACTGCGCAGGTTCATGGGTGGAGTCCTTCGTCGGCCTCTTGGGTGGACGCCTCAGACGGGGAACGTGACGTCGGTGAGCTGCTCGGACACGGCCCACAGGCGTTGCTGGGCGGCCGTGTCGTGGGACTTTTTGCTGGAGGAGACCACCTTGGGGTGTCCGCGGGATCCGCCCATGCGGTCGGGGCCGTAGTACTGGCCGCCGGTGACGGCCAGATCGGTGGCCGCCCTCAGGGTGGGCAGGGCTCCCATGGCGGCCGACTGGCTGAGCAGAGGCTCGATCAGATCGACCACCCGGCGCACCGGGCCGCTGATGTGCTGCCCGAGTTCGGTGGCCGCCGCACCGGGATGCGCAGCGCAGGCGATGGTGGTGTGGAGCGGGGCGAGACGGCGCTGCAGTTCGTAGGTGAACATCAGGTTGGCCAGCTTGGCCTGCCCGTAGGCGACGACTGCGTTGTAGGAGCGCTCGAACTGCAGGTCGTCGAAGTGGATGTCGGCCCGGAAGCGGTGGCCCAAGCTGCTGACGGTGACCACCCGGGAGCCGGGCACGGGCAGCATCAGGTCCAGCAGCAGGCCGGTGAGCGCGAAGTGCCCGAGGTGGTTGACCCCGAACTGCAGGTCGAACCCGTCCTCGGTCTTCTGCCGGGGCGGGTACATCACACCCGCGTTGTTGATCAGCAGGTCGATCTTCGAATGTGCCGCATGCAGCTCATCGGCGGCCGCGCGCACCGATTTGAGCGAGGCGAGGTCGAGGCGCTGGAGGCTGAGCTTGGCGCCCGGGACACGCTCACTGATGTGGGCCAGGGCCTGGTCGCCCTTGTCGAGGTTGCGCACGGCGAGGACGACGTGCGCGCCGCGCTCGGCCAGGGCCCGCGCGGTCTGCAGCCCGAGACCGCTGTTGGCGCCGGTGACGACGGCGATTCTGCCGTCCTGGGCGGGGATGTCCTGTTCGGTCCACCGGTTGGTCGTGCTGGACATGATCAACCTCCATAAAGTGAATGATGCTTCGCCATGTAGAGTGAAGCATCATTCATCTTTCGTCAAATGGTTCTGGAGGACTTCATGACCTCACCCCGACCTCTGCGCGCCGACGCGGCACGCAACCGCACCCGGATCATGACCGCGGCGCATCAGCAGATCACCGAGCACGGGCCCGAGGTGTCGATGGAGCAGATCGCCACCGCCGCAGGCGTCGCGGTCGGCACCCTGTACAAGCACTTCCCGAACAAGAGCGACCTGGTCACGGCCGTGGTCGCCGCCTCGTTCGAAACAGTCGCCGACGACGCCGAAGAGTGCCTGCAACGCGAGGGCCAAGGTTCACCGGCCATGGCGGAACTCACCGGCTTCCTCAGCCGCGTGATGGACACCGTCGCCCACAACCGCGCCGTCAAAGCAGCCGCGACCACGCTCAGCGTCGACCACACCGCCCACCCCGCCATGCAGGTACCGAGACTGGGGGGTGCGGTCCCGCACTGACTCTGGTACCTGACCGTGGCCATCGTGTCCAGCGGTGCGGGGCTCCTTGCGGTCACCCGGACGCTCTCGATGCTCCGCACAGAGCGAAGTTGGTGAACGAGTCGACCAGACGTGCTCGGACCCGGGGTCGACGTAGCCGTCCGGCGGGGCGGGCTGCGTCGTGAGCCACCGCATGGTGATCCCGCGCGCGGACTCCGCCGCAGGCGGGCGCGCTTCAGTTCCCGACTCGCCGCATGGCGCGGCGCCG
>JANNPJ010000222.1:0-2246 GCA_031400005.1 Kineosporiaceae bacterium
GGTGATCGTCGAGCGCTCCCGCGCGGTCGCAGCTTTGCGCACCAGGGAACCGAAATGGCGGCGAGCCTCTGTCATTGACAGATCAGTCATTAAAAAAGTGTACACAAGTTTCTCGCCAGGGCCCACCTTTAACCGGCACCTAACCGGCACCGGCATTTCGGCGATCTGCCCGGATTGAAGTCAGCGTTCGGGTTTGCGCAGCACCAGGAGCAGGTAGTCGCGGCGAAGGTCGGTGCGCGGATAGCGGCCCAGCACGTCCTCGAACCGCTGGTAGAAGTCCTCATCGATGGGGGTCTCGGTGAACCCGCGGTGGGCGATCTCGAAACCCAGCTTGTCCGCGTAGTACTCGTAGTGCAGCCAGCTCAGCCGGTTCACCCAGGCGTTCCCGATCGGCTTCCGGCCATGTGCGACGTCCCATTCCCGGACTACCTCGTCCGTGAACAGCAAGTGCGGCCAAGGGAAATAGATATCCCGATAGCGGTGCGAGGCCTGCGGACCGGCGAACAGGTTGGCCCGGATCCACGCCGTCCCACCAGGTTTCAGGACGTCGTAAGTCGCCTTCAGCATGGCATACGGATGAGTCACGTGCTCCCATACGGTGAACGACAGAACCCGATCGAAATGGTCATGTGGGAAAGGGTTTTCGACGCTCAAGTCGGCACATTCGAAATGCACTCGGTCGCCGGCCAGCTGGTCCCAGGGCCGGTAATGGCTGACGTCCACACCGTACGCGTCACAATCCAGATTGTGCGCCAACGACCAGACCTCGAAGCCGTTCCCGCACCCGATCTCCAGGGTGCGCTTACCGGCCAGGTCGACCATGTCGTGCACCCAGCGCACCCGCCGCTGCGCGGCCTCAGCCAGCGCGGCCGAAGCATAGGACGGCGGCGACGGCACCAGCGGCGAGTCCGCGTACTCGGCGTTCAGCTTCTCCAGCAGGGCGACGTCGTAGACTCGCGGCCCCGCACCGGTGGCATACAGGCTGCGCACCCGACTCCCGCTGCCCTCGATTCCCTCGGGCAACAGCCAGGTCCTGTCCGGCAACACGACGGGAGCCGGCAACCCGGTGGGCGGGCGGACCACTGATGCGCCCGGAGCCGGTGGCGGCGGCGGTTTGGGTACCGGCGCCGGCCGCCCAGTAACCAGATCCCGGATCGCCAGCGCGGCCCGGATCGCCGCCTTGTCCCGGGGCGGCGGCAGCAATCGCAACCCAGCCAGCACGGCCCGATTCAGCGGGCTTTTCGACCGCCGTCGAGCCGCCACCGGGTCCGACACCGCTGCGTCTTGCGCCCCCTCGCTCTGGGCCGGGGTCATAGCGACGTCACCCTCATCTGCCCGCCAACTGCTGAGCGATGATCGCCGCGATCCGGGGACCGGCCGCGCCGTCCCACAGCGGCGGCCGCGAACCGAGCGGCGCGGGACGCAGAGTCGCTGGCGCGGCGAGCACCGCGTCCAGCGCCGGCAGCACCCCGTCGACGGTGACCAGCTGGTTCGTGCCATGCGTGATCGTCACCGGCCGCTCGGTGTTCGGCCGCATGGTCAGGCAGGGCACGCCGAGCACGGTGGTCTCCTCCTGCACCCCGCCGGAGTCGGTGATCACCGCGGCCGCACCGCGGACCAGGCCGATGAACTCGGTGTACGGCAGCGGATCGGTGATGATCAAACCTGAGGACGTCGAGAGCCCGGCGGCCTCCAGCGCCGCCCGCCCGCGTGGGTGCAACGGGATCACCACCGGCAGCCGTTCGGCGGCCTTGTGCAGCACCGAGACCAGTTGCCGAACCGAGGCCGGATCGTCGACGTTCGCCGGCCGATGCAAAGTAGCGACCAGGTACTGGCTTCCACCATCAGAGCTTCCGCCGTCGGAGCTTCCGCCGTTGGCGCTCCCGCGATTGGCGCTCCCACCGTTGGTGTTTTCGCCGCCCACCCGGCCGGAAAGGAATCGCGCGCGGGCCCGTTCCGGGTCGAACGCCGCTAGGTGAGCCAGCAGAGTGTCGATCATCGGGTTTCCGACGAAGTGAATCCGCTCCTGCGCCAAGCCTTCTCGGGCGAGGTGACCGATCGCGTCCGGGCTGGTGACGAACAGCAGATCAGACAGCTGGTCGGTCAACCGCCGGTTCACCTCCTCCGGCATCGTCAGGTCGAAGCTGCGCAGCCCGGCCTCCACATGGGCCACCGGGATCTGCAGCTTGGCTGCGACCAAGGCGGCCGCGACGGTCGAGTTCACGTCGCCGTAGACCACCACCAGC
>JANNPJ010000277.1:0-9506 GCA_031400005.1 Kineosporiaceae bacterium
ATGGAGTTGTGGCCAATGTGCCAGCCCTTGGACTCCTCGCAGTAGAACGTGCCCATCGCTCCGCGCTCCAGGCCGTCCTTCACTTCGACGTCACGAGCGGCAGCGATCGCCGTCCCCTGCCCCTTGTGCACGGACTTCTGATGCACCGGGCAGCGGTCGGGCGCCTCGCGGACGACCCGCCACTTCTTGCCCCTGCCCATGCGTCCGCCGTCCTGCATCGAATATCAGTGTCGATTATGAATCAATCATGGATCGATTCAGCGTCGATCCACGCTCCGGTCCGTGGAGCACACCGTCAACGGTACGGGTAGCCGGGGCTGGACCGGATTGTGGCTAAGCTCGAGGCCGTCCTGGGTGATGGTTCTTCCTTTAGTGCCGAGGGCGTTGTTTTTCGCCTGGTAGTGATAAGCAGAAGGCCGCAGCGTCACATCTCGGTAACGCTGTGTCCGCAGGGTTGCGTGTGCGGCCGCCGGGCGATTTATTGGCTCTAGGTATGGTCCCGCAGCTCAGGAGAGGATGTCACTTGAGCAGTGCGAGGCCCCGACTGCAGGTGGTTTGCACGCTGATCGCCGCAGCGATGGTCCTGCTCGCCGGCTGCACCGGCTCGGACGACGACGCCGGCAGCTCTGCGCCCGCGCGGGCGAGCGCACCGTTCACTCTGGCCTACGCGCATGTCAATGAGTTCAACTCGTACAACAACAACACCGCCGCGCAGGCGTCAGTGGCCAACTCAGTGGTGCTTAATCAGGTGCTGCGCGGCTTCTGGTACTTCGGTCCCGACGGTGACGTGGTGCCGGACACCGAATTCGGCACGTTCAAGCAGATGACCAGCAATCCGCTCACCGTCCGCTACACCTTTGATGCGAAGGCGACGTGGTCCGACGGCAACCCGATCGACTGCGATGACGCCGTCCTGGCCTGGGCGGCAAACAGTGGGCGGTGGCCGACGGGCGAGCGTGACCCCGATACCGGAAGCAAGCTCAGCGCGTTCTCCTCATCTCGGCCCGGTGCCTGGGCGAATGTCGAGGCACCGCAGTGTGCCGACGGTGATCGCGCATTCACCGTCACGTACGACACCGTGTTTGCCGACTGGTCGTCGTTGTTCGGCCCGGGCACGATCCTGCCGGCGCACATCGTCGAGAAAGAGTCCCGGGTTACGGACATCATCGCCGCGGTCAAGGCGGACAACACCAAGACGATGATCAAGGTCGGTGACATCTACGACAGCATCTGGGTCTTCAAGCGGGGGCAGTACAAGCTCGGGGTAAGCCCCTCGGCCGGGCCGTACCAGGTGTCTAGCTGGCAGGCAGGGCAGTCGATCACGCTGAAGCCGAATCCGAAGTGGTGGGGCAGCCCGCCAAAGGCAGCCACCGTGGTGATTCGCTTTCTTGCCCCGGACCGGCAGGTCGAAGCGCTCCAGAGTGGCGCCGTCCAGGTGATCGACCCGCCGCCCTCCACCGAGCTGCTGGCGCAACTGAAGGAGCAAGGCGCTCAGGTCAGCATGCACGACTCGTTCACCTGGGAGCACCTGGACTTCAACTTCGCCGGTCAGTTCGGGTCGAAGGAGCTGCGCAGCGCCTTCGCCAAGTGCGTACCCCGACAGCAGATCGTGGACAACCTGATCAAGCCGCAGAACACCAACGCACAGGTGCTTCAGTCGCGGTTCAAGCTTCCGTTCCAGCCCGGCTATGACGGTTTCACCAACCTCGGTGGCCAGGACTACGCCAAAGTCGACCTCGCCGGTGCGAAGAAGATTCTGCAGGCCGAAGGCAAACTAGGGATGACCGTCAGGCTCGCCTACGCGACGCCGAACCCGCGGCGGAAGGCCGAGGTGGACCTGATCCGGGAGTTCTGCGGGCAGGCCGGGTTCAAGGTCGTCGACGGCGGGACGAACACCTTCTTCGGCGGCCCACTGGTGCGTGGCGAGTTCGACGTCGCACTGTTCGCCTGGACCGGGTCGCCACTGCTTACCCAGAGCTACGCCACCTACCTGACGAAGGGGGCGCAGAACAACGGCCGCTACAGCAACCCGCAGGTCGACCAGTTGCTCAAGCAGCTGTATTCAGAGCTGAATCAGGCGAATCAGGAACGGTTGCTCACCGAGCTGGACAGGACGCTCTGGTCGGACCTGGCCACGATTCCGTTGTTCGTCTTCCCCGCGATGCTGGCCACGACCCCGAACATCGAGGGCGTCAGGTACAACCCGAGCACCTCCGGGGTCACGTACAACGTCCACGAGTGGACGCGGAAGCAGTAGCCACCCCCGACGTCTCCAGAGGGCGGGCTACGCAGTGCAGATGCACAGCTCGTTACCTTCGGCGTCGGCGAGCACCCACCATTTCGGCGCGTGCTCGTCGGTGACCAACGTGCCACCGGCCGCCAGGGTGCCGGCCACCCGGCGTTCGGCCACCGCGGCGGGAACGTAGACGTCCAGGTGCAGGCGGCCGCGGCCGGCCCGGGGCGGGTCCATCCGCTGAAACCAGACCACCGCGCCGGCGCCGTCCGGGTGGTGCAGCTCGTAGTCACCTTCCTCGGTGAGCTGCTCGACGTAACCGAGCCCAACCCGCCAGAACGGCCGGATCGCTGCCGGGTCGGCGGCATCCACGGCGATCTCGACCCGGTCCGGCGGGGGGAGCGGCCGAGCCGAGAGCGCGGCGCCGTGCGCCAGGATCTGTCGCGCGAGATCGATGTCCAATTGGCTGATACCGCCAACCGAATGCGTGGAGAGCCCGAAGGTGACGGTGCGCCAGCGGACGTCGATGTCCGGATGGTGATCGAGTTTCTCGGCGGTGGTACCGACCGCCTCGACGAGTTCGATCGCCGTCGCGAACGAGGGGGCCTGCAGGCGAAGCTGCAGTCGGCCGGCTGGGCCGCGATGCAGATCCGGTAGATCGGCCAGGGCGGCGGCCAGATCCACCGGTGCGAGTCGCTGAGTCATGCCCAACCGTCCCTCCTGTCGGCGCTGGCTGGCAACTCGGGCTAGCTACTCGGGTTCGTGGGCCGCTGCCTCCACCTGGGTGCAATTGCCGGCTGAGGAGGTGGGGTGAGTTGGCGGTGTGGGACGCTCGAACATGCTCGATCCGCGGCGTCAGCTCGTGGTCGGCGGGGCTGTTGTCGACGACCTCGACCGGCCGCGCACCCTGCTGGCCGCCCGCCGGACCGAACCGCCCCGGCTGGCCGGTGGCTGGGAGCTGCCCGGCGGCAAGGTGGAGCCGGGGGAGGATCCGCTGGCCGCCCTGCACCGCGAACTGGCCGAGGAACTCGGTGTCGAGGTGCAGGTCGGAGCTGAGGTGACGGCACCGGACGGCGAGGGCTGGCTGTTGCCGCCGTCCTACCTGATGCGGGTGTGGCTGGTGCGGGTCACCACGGGGGTTCCGGAGCCGATCGAAGACCATGATGCGATCCGGGTCCTGGACGTCGGACAGTGGTTGGACGTCGCTTGGCTGCCGGCCGATGTGCCGATCATCAATGCGCTGATCGAACGGGCCGCTGCCAGCGCTGATGGCGCGGGCGAGGGCTGATTTGGGGCCGCTTCACTGCGCTGATCGAGCGTGCTGCCTGCAGCGATGCCAGACCCGCCCGCAGTAGCGCGTAGCATTGGGTGTCCTCGCCCCCCACCGGATCGGCCATCCCGCATGCCTACGCGTACCCGTGACGACCTGCGCAACGTCGCCATTGTTGCCCACGTCGACCACGGCAAAACCACCCTTGTCGATGCCATGTTGTGGCAGACCGGATCTTTCGGTGACCACCAGCACGTCGACGAGCGAGCGATGGACAGCAATGACCTGGAGCGTGAGAAGGGGATCACCATCCTCGCCAAGAACACCGCAGTGCGGTGGGTCGGCGAGGGTGCGCCTGCGGGCGGGGTCACCTTCAACATCATCGATACCCCTGGTCACGCCGACTTCGGCGGCGAGGTGGAGCGCGGGCTGAGCATGGTCGACGCGATCGCGCTGCTGGTCGACGCCTCCGAGGGGCCGCTGCCGCAGACCCGGTTCGTGCTCCGCAAGGCGCTCGAAGCCAAGCTGCCGGTGATCCTCGTCGTCAACAAGGTCGACCGCCCAGACGCCCGGATCGCCGAGGTGGTGGACGAGACCTACGAGCTGTTCATGGACCTGGTGGACGGCACCGGGGTGGACCCGGACGACGTCCTCAGCTTCCCGATCGTCTATGCGTCGGCGCGAGCCGGCCGGGCGTCGTTGAACCGCCCCGAAGACGGCGGCCTGCCGGACAGCGAGAACCTGGAACCGCTGTTCGAGACCATCCTGAACACCGTGCCGGCGCCGTCCTACGACGACAAGATGCCGTTGCAGGCGCACGTCACCAACCTGGACGCCTCGCCGTTCCTCGGTCGGCTGGCGCTCTGCCGGGTGCACAACGGCACGATCAAGAAGGGCCAGCAGGTTGCCTGGTGCCGCAGCGACGGAACGATCACCAAGGCCAAGGTCACCGAGTTGCTGATCACCAAGGCGCTCACCCGGACCCCGGCCGAGTCGGCCGGCCCCGGCGACATCATCGCCATCGCCGGCTTCCCGGACATCACCATCGGTGAGACCCTGGCCGACCCGGACGACCCGCATCCGCTGCCGCTGATCACGGTGGACGAGCCGGCCATCTCGATGACGATCGGCGCGAACACCTCGCCGCTGGCCGGTCGTGGCCCGACCAAGGCCACCAAGGTCACCGCCCGGCTGATCAAGGACCGGCTGGAGCGTGAGCTGGTCGGTAACGTCTCGGTGCGGGTGCTGCCGACCGAGCGTCCGGACACCTGGGAGGTGCAGGGCCGTGGCGAACTGGCCCTGGCCATCCTCGTGGAGCAGATGCGCCGGGAGGGCTTCGAGCTCACCGTCGGCAAGCCGCAGGTGGTCACCCGTGAGGTGAACGGCAAGCTGCACGAGCCCTTCGAGCGCCTGACCATCGACGCGCCCGAGGAGTACCTCGGGGTCGTCACGCAGCTGCTGGCGGTCCGTAAGGGCCGGATGGAGCAGATGAGCAACCACGGCAGCGGCTGGGTCCGGATGGAGTTCGTGGTGCCCTCCCGTGGGCTGATCGGATTCCGCACCGAGTTCCTGACCGACACCCGCGGTACCGGCATCGCGCACGCCACCTTCGAGGGCTACGAGCCCTGGGCTGGGGAGATCAAGACCCGGCCGTCCGGCTCGCTGGTCGCCGACCGCGCGGGCCCGGTGACCGGCTTCGCGATCACCAACCTGCAGGAGCGGGGCACGCTCTTCGTCGAACCGACCGACATCGTCTACGAGGGCATGATCGTTGGTGAGAACTCGCGAATGGACGACATGGACGTGAACATCACCAAGGAGAAGAAGCTCACCAACATGCGCCAGTCCAGCTCGGACGTCTACGAGCGGCTGGTGCCGGCGCGCAAGTTCTCTCTGGAGCAGTGCCTGGAGTTCTGCCGGGACGACGAGTGCGTTGAGGTGACCCCGGACGCCGTCCGGATCCGGAAGGTGGTGCTCGACCAGACCGAGCGCGGTCGTACGACAGCCAGGGCCAAACGGATGTGATGTGACGTTGGTGACCTGACAACGTCAAGTGGTTTTCCTGGTCACGCTCGGTCACGCTCGGCAGTATTTGATCTCCGCAACACCATCGAATACTGACCGTGCGTGACCGAAAGCGCCCAAAGCGGACATAAGACCGAAGATCTTCCTGTCGTTCGGCGAATTCAACGTGGTTTAGCCGTGCAAAATCTGGCATCAGGATGCATCCTTGACCGGATCGTAATGAGCGATCCCCGTCGTTGCTGCCTTGAATCCGGTACTAAGAGTGCGGACACCGCGAACCCTTGAGCGGTCGCATCTCGATGCCCGGTGTCTGCCGTGATGTCGGATACATAAGGAGAACTTCTGGTGAAGCAGCGCAAGCTGATCGTTGCGGGCGCCCTGGTCGTGGCCGGTGCCCTGGTCCTGTCCGCTTGTGGCGGCAGTAGTGACGACGAGGCGGGGGACACGGACAACAGCAGCAGCAACAACGCTGCGGCAATCACGATCTACAACACCAAGCCCGAGAAGGGGCTGATCCCGGCCAGCACGGTCGAGTCCGGTGGCCACAAGGTGATCGAAGGCATGTTCCGGAGCCTGGTGCATTACAACGCCGACACGGCGGCGCCGGAGATGTCGATGGCCGAGTCCATCGAGTCGACCGACAACACCGTCTGGACGATCAAGCTCAAGGCCGGTAACACGTTCCACGATGGCACCCCGCTAACCGCGGAGAGCTTCGTCAAGGCGTGGAACTGGGCGGCCTACGGCCCGAACGTGCAGGACGCGAACTACTTCTTCGCCCCCGTCAAGGGGTATGCGGAGATGAACCCGGCCGACCCGGACGGCGACGGCCCGAAGAAGGCGCCGACGCCGAAGGTCAAGGAGCTCACCGGCCTCAAGGTGGACAGCCCCACACAGTTCACTGTCACGCTGAGCACCCCGATGTCGGTCTTCCCGGTCATGGTCGGCTACACGGCCTTCGCCCCGCTGCCCGAGTCGTTCTACGCGGACCCCGCTGCCTTCGGCAAGAAGCCGATCGGCAACGGCCCGTTCAAGTTCGTCTCCGGCGACGGTGACTCAGGCTTCGCGCTGGAGCGGTGGGACGGCTACAAGGGCGCCGACAAGCCGAAGATCGCCAAGGTGACCTTGAAGTCGTACACCTCGGACACGGCTGCATACTCCGACCTGCAGGCCGGCAACCTCGACTTCATGGAACAGGTACCGGCGGCCGCACTGGTCGACAACCAGTTCGAGCAGGATCTGCCGGGCCGCACGGTCAACAAGCCGGTCGGCGTCATCCAGACGGCGAGCCTGCCGCTCTACGACGACAACTACAAGGACGACCCGAACCTCGGCAAGGCGCTGTCGCTGGCGATCGACCGTCCGACGATCACCAAGAGCGTCTACAACGGTGGCCGTACCCCCGCCACCGGTTGGGTCTCACCGATCGTTGACGGCTACAAGGCGGGCGCCTGTGGCGAGTTCTGCACCTACGACGCGGCGAAGGCCAAGGAGTACCTGGCCAAGGCCAAGTTCAAGGGCCCGTTCACGTTCGCCACGAACTACGACGGTCCGGGTAACAAGGAGGCTGCCGAGGCGATCTGCAACAGCATCAAGAACGCCCTCGGTGTCGACTGCCAGCCCAAGCCGTACGTGGACTTCGCTACCTTCCTGACGGACCGCGGTGCCCACAAGATGAAGGGCATGTTCCGGACCGGTTGGAACATGGACTACCCGTCGATCCAGAACTTCCTCGAGCCGCTGTACGCCACGGGAGCCAGCTCGAACGATGGGGTCTACTCCAACAAGGAGTTCGACAAGCTGATCACGAAGGCGAACGGTGAGGAAGGCGATGCCGCCCTCGCCACGTATCAGCAGGCCGAAGCCCTCCTCGCGGTGGACATGCCGGTCATCCCACTGTGGTACCAGGCCCAGCAGTCCGGTTGGTCCGAGCGTCTGTCCAACGTCAAGGTGACGCCGATCAGCCTCCTCGACTTGACCTCGGTGACCGCAAAGTAAGTCGCACTACCCGTCAAATGCGCGGCCGGTAACCGGTCCAACGATCGGTTACCGGCCGCGCCCCCTTCTCTGAAAGGCCAGGTAACCCTTGGCGCGGTACGTCGCTCGGCGCCTCTTGCAGATGTTGCCGGTGATCATAGGCACGACCTTCTTCATCTTCGTATTGGTGTGGGCGCTGCCAGGGGATCCTTTCGCCGGACGCTGTGGACAGCGGCCGTGTACCGATTTCTACATTCAGGCGGAGACTGAGCGCCTGCATTTGGACCAGCCGCTTCCACTGCAATACGGCTATTTCCTCCTGAATATGGTCCAAGGTGATTTTGGGACGATGTCGAATGGTGACACCGTTCTCCATCAGCTCGGCCGAGCGTTCCCGATTACTCTCAAGCTGACCGCGGTCGCGGTCGTGTTCGAGGTCATCCTCGGGATCGGGATCGGTGTCCTCGCTGCGCTGCGCAAGGGCGGGTTCCTGGACAAGGCAACCCTGATGGCCTCGCTGGTAGTGATCTCGTTGCCGATTTTCGTCATCGGGTTCGTGGCTCAGTACGTCTTCGGGGTCCGGCTCGGTTATTTCCGGGCGACGGTGGGGAGCGGCGCTCCCTGGCAGGACTTGATCATGCCGGGGTTCGTGCTGGCGAGCTTGTCCCTGGCCTTCGTGCTGCGACTGACTCGGGCCAGCCTGCTGGAGACCCTGAACGCCGATCACGTCCGGACCGCCATCGCCAAGGGCCTGCCGCGTAGCCTGGTGATTCGCCGGCACGTGGTGCGAAACTCGCTCATTCCGGTCATCACCTACATCGGTGCGGATGTCGGAACCCTGCTCGGTGGAGCGATCGTCACCGAGGGCATCTTTAACATCAACGGCGTTGGTGGCCTCATCTTTCACGCCGTAAAAATCCGGGAGAATGCGACAGTGGTCAGCGTGACAACGGTCGTCGTGCTGATCGTGCTGATCGTGAACCTGCTGATCGACATGCTCTACGCCAAGCTCGACCCGAGGATCCGCTATGAGTGACCCCGACGCCTTTACCGCTCTCGGCACGATTCACGACGCTCCGGGAGGGCCGGAATCAGCGGCCACCGGGCCCGGCCGAACGCTGGCCGGTGACGCCTGGGAAACCCTGCGTGCCAGTTGGGTGTTCTGGGGCGCGCTCGTCATGATCGCGGTCCTGGTGGTGATGTCGATCTTCCCGGGTCTGTTCACCCAGGTAGACCCGGCCTCCTGCCAAGGGGCTCGGGCTCGGATAGAGCCCTCGTCCAGCGCCTGGTTCGGCTACGACGTGCAAGGGTGCGACGTCTACGCGCGGACCATTTACGGTGCCCGCGCGTCAATCGTGGTCGGCGCGATCGCCACCGTTGCGATGGCGCTGATCGGAGCGGGGGTCGGGATCTATGCCGGCTTCTTCGGCGGCATCGTCGACTCCATCCTCTCCCGGATCATCGATGTCTTCTTCGGGATTCCGCTCCTCTTGGGTGCCATCATCATCCTGATCTCGATTCCGTCGCCGGACAGCCAATTTTTCGCCATCCTCAAGGTGGCGATGGCCCTCGCCGTCCTCGGCTGGACCTCCACTGCCCGGGTCGCCCGATCCTCGGTGATCCAGGTGAAGCAGGCCGACTTCGTCAGTGCCTCCCGCGCGCTCGGCGCCAGCCGGACCTGGATGATCCGCAAGCACATCATCCCTAACGCGATCGCCCCGGTGATCGTGATCGCGACGATCAGTCTGGGTGGCTTCATCGGTGCCGAGGCCACGCTGTCGTTCCTCGGGATCGGCCTGCAGCCGCCAGTGATCTCTTGGGGGATCGCGATCAGTGACGCCGCGCCGTATGTTCGCTCCACCCCGCACATGCTGTTCTTCCCTGCTCTTTTCCTCTCGCTCACGGTGCTCGCGTTCATCTCGCTTGGCGACGTCGTCCGTGAAGCCCTCGACCCGAAGGCGATGTGACGTCCGGTGGCCGAGATCGATCCGACCGCCCCGC
>JANNPJ010000294.1:0-11149 GCA_031400005.1 Kineosporiaceae bacterium
CCCACCTCGGCGGGAGGTGCCCCTGCACGGCTGCCCTCCTATCCCCGCGGCTCCCCCACCCTTCGGGCGAGCAAAGGTGCCCCCGACACGGTCGCTCTCCCACCCCCCCGATTACCACCCTTCGGACGAGAGTGCTGCACGGGCTGCCCTCTTCGAACCCTCGAAGCCCCGAGCAACCGCGCATGATCGGCGGCAAATTTGGCTCCCCGCTGAGCGATGCGACTCCACTGCGGGGGCGTCACTCAGCGGCGACACTCCGCGGCGATACTCAGGCGATACTCCCGTTGGCCACCGAAAAGCGCTGCTTGGTCTTACTTTCGGGTGGCTACCGGGAGTATCGCTTGAGCATGACGGGATTCTGGTGATCGCCGCTTCCAACTCACGTGGATCAAGACGCCGTCGGCCCTCAGTGGCCTGGCCTGGCGACGTTGCTCCAGCGATGCTCCCGTTAGCACGGTGGCACACGGTGGAATCCGCGTTGACCAGGCGGTTGGGTTGGCACGAGCGGGATAACGGGAGCATCGTGACCAAACTCCGCGACCGTGAACTGATCGCGTGGCATGGCGGTGGGCCAAGTGTCACTTCATGCATGACCACGGCGGTTTGAGGCCGGGCTGACCCTGCTGGCTTTTTCCACCGTCGTAGCGGGGCACCTCAAACCTGCCGCGATCATGCACGGTTGCTCGCTTCGCGGGGCAGGGCTGCGGGCAATCGTGCATGATCACGGGAACGTTTGGGGCGCTGGTACCCAGGGCTCCGAATTCGCCAGCAGGGTCTGGGCTGGGCTAGATCCGGCCGACAGGATTCGATCGCGGGCCGGGCCCTCACTGGCAGGATCGGGTCGGCCGACAGGATCCGATCGCGGGCCGAGCCCTCGCTGGCATTGCCGGGTTAGCGGAGGGTGTGGACGATCTCCAGGTCGCCGTTCAGGTATCGGTCCCGGCACTGCTGGCGCTGCCGCTTGCCCGACGAGGTCTTCGGCAGGGTCCCGGCGCGGACCAGCACGACTTCCTCGGGCGCGTGCTCGGTGGTGGCCTGCAGCCGTTCCCGCAACTGCAACGCCAGTGAGTGCAGCGCCGCCGGATCCCCACGTCCTTCGGCCACAATCACCATCCGCTCGGTCTCCACCAGGGAGAAGGCGATCACGTTGCCGCTGCGGATGCCGGTCACCAGTTCGGCGGCCTCCTCGTAATCCTCGGGATAGAGGTTGCGACCGCCGACGATGATCATGTCCTTGGTGCGACCGCAGATGAAGAGTTCACCGTCCCGCAGGAAACCCAGGTCGCCTGTGGCAAGCGCACCGTCCGCACTGCGACGTCCCGGATCCGGGGTGGCACCATCCGGCTGCCAGTATCCGGTGGTGATCCACGGGCCGAGCAGGTAGACCTCGCCGACCGCTCCCTCGGGCAGGCTTTGCCCGGCCGAATCGAGGATCCGCACCTCGGTGCCATCAATGACCCGCCCGCAGGAGACGAGCCGCCGGGTAGGCAGCTCCACCCCGGTCACCCCGGTCACCCCGGTCGTCCCCGTCGTCCCCGTCGTCCCCGTCGTCCCCGTCGTCCCCGTCGTCTTGAGTGTGAGGACGTCGGCGGGTGAGACGAAGCGCGGTAGCTCACCTCGCCCGGAGGCGGAGACGACGAGCGTTGACTCGGCCAATCCGTAAGCGGGACACAGCACATCCGGTCGCAGGCCGGAGCCTGCGAAGGCCTCAGCCATCCGCTGGACGACGTCTTCGGTGACCGGTTCCGCGCCGTCGATCGCCACCACGACGCGGGAAAGGTCCAGCTCAGCCGGGCGCAACTGCTGCGAGCGAGCGGCCAGGCCGTAGGCCGAGTTGGGGCCGGCGGTGATCACGGCACCGAACCGCGACATCGTTCCCATCCAGATCCCGGGAGCACGCAGGAACGCCTCGGTCGGCAACGTGACGATGTCCATCCCGTAGGCGAGCGTGCTGGCCAGCGAGATGATGCCCATGTCATGGAACAGTGGCAGCCAGGTGACATAAACGTCACCCGGCATGATCCCCATCGGGACGATCAAGGCGCGCACGTTGCCGACGATCTGGCCCTGCGAGACCTGCACCGCCTTCGACGTCCCCGTGGTGGCGGAGGTGAACTGGAGCAGGCCGAGTGCTTCCGAGCCGGGCATCGCCAGATTCGCCACCGCTCGAGCGGCGGACACCTCCGCAAGGGTGCGCACGGCGCGACCGGTGGACTGCGCGAGGGTCGGTGCCAGTTCGCTGTCCACAACCAGCAGTCGGGCGTCGACGGTGTCGGCTCTCCCGGCCGCCATCGTCGCCCACGGCTGGATTCCGCCTCGGCTCACATGCGGCAGAACCACCGGGACGGCACCCAGCCGCCACAGCCCGAAGAGGGTGAGCAACAGGTCGGCGGAGGTGCGGCCGGCCAGGCAGACCCGGTCTCCCGGACCGACCCCTGAGCCGGCCAGTGCCGCCGCGATCGCCTCCGCCGTGGTCTGCACCTCGTCGGCGGACATCCGCCGGGGCGTCCCGGCCCGATCGATCACCGTCAACGACCCGGTGGATCGCGCCCCCTGCTCGATCGCCTCCGGGATCGACCTCAGCAGCAACCCCGATTTCGACTCCGACATCAGCACCGGCATCGCATGCGCGACCGATTGGGTCGGTGACGGTCTTGCGTTCACGGTGTGCCCTTCTACAGATCGGTGCCAGAACGAATCGGTGCCAGTACGGACCGATGTCAGAACGAATCGGTGCCAGTACGGACTGATGCCAGTACGGATCGATGTGGTCAGCGCTGACGGTAGGCGGCGGGCTTGCGGCGGCAGCAGCGCGTCCCGGCGGCTCCTTCGGTCACCACTGCCTGACGGACCGGACGACGATGCCACCGGAGCCGACGGGCAGGTAACCGGCCGGGCAGCCCATGAGTTGCTCATCGGTAGCCGTGCGGAGTCCATAGCCGACCGGCTCATTCGGCGAATCCAGTTGCTGATTGATTGCGCAGATTTGGTGGAGAAGCTAACGTAATCATCTGAGCGGCTGGTTGGGGATCGACCGCTCCCCAATTAAAGTCACCACTCGGGCGCCGACTCGTATCAATGCCTATCCTCGTGATCTCTAGAGAGATTGAATCGATCCGAGCGCAGATCGAGGTTCGGCTGACTGAGGGGGGACGATCAGTGACTCAGATCGACATAACGGACAAGGCCAGTGATGACTCAATGGCGCCCGAGCGTCAGAAGTTGATGGTGGCCGCGCGCAGTGAAATGATCCGGTTTGGGCTCAGCACGATGCTGCTCTCGATGCCAGGATTCGATGACATAATTCAATGTCGCAATCTCCAGGAGTGTCTCGAGCAGCTCGAATGCCAGGCCATCACTGCGATAATTGTCCCGTCGACAGAGTTTGCGCCGCACGAGACCGCGGCACTCAGCGACGCCGCTGCTCAGTTCAACACCAAAATTCTTCTACTGCTTGACACTTCAGCTCCGGATCATCTGGCGGTGGCAGCCGAGATGCCCGTCGACGGATTTCTGCTGCTGGATGAACTCACGCTGTTTTCCCTCGAAGAAGCACTCGGTCGGCTCTCCCGAAACGAGATGCCGCTACCCTCCCGACTGGCGAAGCAACTGCTCTCTCAGGTCCGCCGCCGAAGCCCGGACCAACACAATCGACAGGTCTTACTGACTCCTCGCGAGCGACAGACCCTGGCGTTCTTGGTGCAGGGGCTGAGCAACAAGCAGATTGCCCGCCGTCTCACCATTTCCGAGCACGGCGCCAAACGACACGTCGCCAATGTGCTGGCAAAACTAAACAGCCCAAACCGAACATTCGCGGTGACCGTTGCCCTCAAGGAAGGACTACTCGAGGAGAATTGACCCCCTCATTCGGGGTGGCCGATTGGGCGACTGCACTGACTCGTACTGATAGGGCCATTTATCCGCTCCCCCGGGACTGTTCCACAACCTGGGGGGAGCGTGACGATGCGGTATGGATACCGCGCTGCCGCGAACGACTGCCTTACCGGCCACCGCCTGGACGTTCGACGACTGGACCTTCGGCGTTCATGAGGTCGGTCGCGGACGCCCGGTCGTCCTGATGCATGGGCTGCTCACCGACAGCAGAGTCTGGACGCCGGTGACGGACGAGTTGGCCCGAAGCCACCGGACGCTAGCGATAGATGCTCCTGGACACGGGTATTCACCGCTTCGCCCGGTCGGGTTCACCCTGGAGGATGAGGCCGACGCGCTGATCGCCTGGGCGGAGCGGGAACTGGCCGAGCCTGCAGTGTGGATCGGTCACTCGATGGGCGGGATGAAAGCGATGCGGATCGCCCTGGCCCGGCCTGACCTGGTGCGGGCCCTGGTCCTGGTGTCGACCCAGCCCTACGCCGAACCGGACCGCACCCGCCATCCCTACGAGGCGATGGTGGAAACGGTCCGGACCGACGGGATGTCACCGGACTTGGCGGACGTCGTCGCGCGGATGAACTTCGCTCGCAGCTTCCGGGACGACGAGCGGGTTCGGCCGTGGCTGGAGCATTTCTTGACTATTGACGGCGAAGAGATCAGCGGCGCCTGCCAGGCCGTCTACCGACGCGGTGACATCTCGTCCCGACTCGCCGAGATCTGCGCGCCCACCCTGGTTGTGCATGGTAGGGACGACGTCCCGATCCGGCTGGTGGTGGCCCAGGAATGGGCCGCGTTGCTTCCGCATGCCCAACTCGTCGTCCTACCCGACGTCGGGCACACCCCACCGTGCGAGCGCCCGGTGGAACTCGCTGAGGTGATCGGGCGATTCGTGAATTCGCTCTAGCCCAGCGCGGGGTTGCTCAAGGTTTCTCGCGGTCGGGATTGCTCGCGGTCAAGAGTCCCAGACCTGCACGGCGGTCTGCCGCTGGATTCTGCCGCCCTGGACGGCAGCCACGCTCACGCAGACCACCCCAGCGCCGTCCGGGTAGCTGCACTGCTGGCGATAGGCGATCCCGGTAGGGGTCGATACGGCGTCACTGATCTGGTGTTTCAGGTTGCGGCCGCAGATGTCCCGGTAGTAGCCGCCGATGGCGTCCAGGCCGTGGTAGTCGGCCGGGGCGGCCGGTGGATGGTCGCGGTCGAGGATGGTCAACGTGGCGTCCTCGGCGTACCAGACGAGGATGCCGGCTGCGTCCCGCCGTTCGATGGCTGCGCTGAGGTCGGCAAGGTCAAAGGCCGAGCCGGTGCTGGAGCTGGTCTGGTCAGTCATGATGATCACGCTTTCTCTGAATCAGGTTGGGTATCGAGATCAGGGCCGGGCTTCGAACACGAGGTTGACCGGGGACGACGCGGCGACCCGAACGTTGGTGAACCCGGCGGCGGACAACAGTGCAGTGAGCCGGGCGGGTCCGGCCTGCGGACCGAGGGCCGCGGCGCCGGGCTGGTGCAGCGACGAGGGCGTGCAGATCAGGGTCGACGCGCCGTAGAAGACCCGGCCCAAGGGGTGCAGGTTGTCCTCGATCCGGTCACCCGCGGCGGGTTCGACCACCATCAGCGTCCCGCCCGGCTTCAGCGCCTGCCGGGCGGCCGCAGCGGCGGCGGCGGGATCGCCCATGTCGTGCAGGCAGTCGAACATGGTGACCAAGTCGAACGTCGCCGCCGGCAGTTCGACGGCATCGAACGCCTCGAAGGTGACCCGATCCTGAACGCCGGCGGTGACAGCCCGGCGACGGGCCACCCGGATCGAGCCCTCGTGGTAGTCGGTACCGAGGAACGTGGAGTGCTCGAACGCCTCTGCCATCAGGATCGTCGATGCGCCGTGACCGCAGCCCAGGTCCGCGACCGACGCCCCGGCACTGAGCTTGGCGACCACACCGGTCAGGGCGGGTAGCCAACCGGAGACCAGGTTGGCGGCATAGCCGGGCCGGAAGAAGCGCTCGGTACCGTCGAACAGGCTGCCATCGTGCTCGTGCCAGCCGAAGCCGGCGCCGGTGCGGAAGCGCTCCTCAATGGCCGGGACGTCCCGCAGCGCTCCCAGCGCCAGCATCATGCTGCCGGGGAAAAACGCCGGGCTGTCCTCGATCGCTAATGCCGCGGCCTGTTCCGGAGTCATCGAGTACGTTCCCGTCCCGGGGTCGTACTCCAGGTAGCCGCCGGCCGCCTGGTTCGCCAACCACGGGCGCAGGTAGGCGACCGCGGTGGCGGTGCGGTCGGCGAGTTCGTCCGCAGTGACCGGTTCGCCGTCTGCCATCGCGGCGTACAAACCCAGCCGATCGCCGATCACGACCAGTCCGGCGCTGATCGTCGCGCCGAGGTCAGCGATGATGCGCCCGAGCAGATCCCCGAGCTTCTGCTCGTCCACCGGGCGTGGTACCGATGTGGTGGTGCTCATGTCCATCTCCTCTGGTAGCTGTTGAACTGGTAGCCGTTTGAACTGGTATCTGTGGTGTTGGTAGCCATTGGGTTTGGCGTGCCACCACAGTGCGCGGGCACCCGTTCGCCGATCGTCAATTCATCGTCAAGCGGGTTCGGATTCGGCCTACTCTCGAGACATGCTCCGGCTGTGGCTCTGCGGTCGGGTCGCCGCTGAATGTCACGGCGACCCGCTCGAGATGCCGACCGGCGACCGGGCCCGAGCGCTGCTCGGCTGGCTCGCCCTGCACCCCGGCCCGCACCCCCGGGCCGATCTGGCGGCCAGGTTGTGGCCGGACGTCCCGGAGCCGAAAGCACGGGCCAGCCTGCGGACGGCGCTCTGGGCGATCCGACAATGCTGGGGGCCGGTGATCACCGATCTGGTCCTGGACGTCTCCCGCAGCGTCGTCGAACTGCGCGCCGACCAGGTGTGGGTGGATGCGCTGGCCGATCGAGACCCGGTGGCCGAGCTGGACAGGTCGCCGGGCGAGTTGCTGCCGGGAATCGACGCCGGCTGGGTGCGCCAAGCTCGCGCCGAGCTGCTCGAGCGACGGATCGAGGCAATGGCGGCCGCAGCCGCAGCGGCCGAGGTCGAAGGTCGGCACGACGACGCCGTCCGCTGGTCCCGACGCCGTTGCGCCATTGCGCCGCTTGATGAGGCCGCCCACCGCGATCTGCTGCGCCGCCTCGACGTGGCCGGAGATCGCGCCGGTGCCGTCCTCGCCGCCCGGGAGTTCTCCGACCTCCTCCAGAACGAGCTCGGTGTCCGCCCTTCACCGGCGACCCGAGCGGCGGCCTCCCGGTTCCACCCGGCGACGTCTCAGGTACACCCGATGGCCTCCCCGGGGCACCCGGTGGCGGCGTCCTCGGTCGGCCAGCTGTTCGGCCGGGCCCGCGAGATGTCCGTCCTGACCATGGCCTGGCGCGATGCCGCAGACGGCGCCGGACAGGTGGTGGTCCTCACTGGCGAGGCCGGGATCGGCAAGACCAGTCTGCTGGCCGAGCTGGCGCATCGGGTCGGCACGGCCGGCGGCCGGACGGCGATCGGCACCGGCCTCGATGTCGGCGGCCAGACCCCGTTCGGGGTGTGGCTCGAGCTCGCCCGGACCCTGACGTCAAGCGTCGCACCGGTGCCGGCCAGCGCCGCCTGGCCGGCGGAGTTGAATCGTCTGTCCCCCGACCTGGGGGCCCGGCTCGGACGGCACCAGGTGCCGCCCGTGGTCACCGCTCCGGAGATCGAGCGCTTGCGGGTCTTTGAGTCCGTACTCCGGCTGGTCGAATGGTCCTGCACGGACCGGCCTGCGCTGATCGCGCTGGACGACGCTCACAGCGTCGATCGGGCCAGCCTGCGCCTCACCGCGCACGTCGGACGCCGGCTGGCAGAACTACCTTTGCTGCTGCTGTTGACCCGGCGCGACCGCCCGACCCGACCGGAGCTCGACGCCCTGCTCGCCGACCTGAGCAGCCGGTCGGTGCGGATCACCGAGGTGGAGGTCGGCCCGATCGCCGACCGGGACATCGCGGCGCTGGCCTCCGCCGCGCGCCTGGACGACGACGACCTGCGGCGGGTGATCGCCGCAGCCGAAGGAAACCCCTTGCTGGCGGTGGAGAGCACCCGGGCGCTGGCAGCGGGCGGGACGGGACCGCCGCCGAACCTGCGGACCGCGGTGCGAGCCATGCTCGGGCGGCTGAACGCCCCCGGAAAGACCCTGGCCGGGCTGCTTGCCGCGGCCGGCCGGCCGATCAGCGGGTCCGAGATCGACGGTCTCGGCGTGCCCGACGTCCCTGAAGCGATCGCTTCAGCGATCGAGAGCGGGCTGCTGTCTCGCCACGAGGGCGGACGGCTCGGGTTCCGGCACGCCTTGCTGCGTGCGGTGGTGTACGCGGACCTCTCCGACCCGCCGGCCGCGCATGCGGTCCTGGCTGGTGCCCTTGCTCCGGACGACCGTGCCGAGATCGCCCGGCACCTCTCCCTCGCCGGCCGGCCAGCCGAGGCCGCCCGGGAGTGGGCCGCTGCCGCCGGCTACGCCCGCTCTGTCGGTGCCCTGACCGAGGCTGCGCAGTTCCTCGCCCGCGCCATCGAGTGCAGCCCGGACGACGGCCAGCTCTGGCTCGACCTGGAAGAGGTCTCCGCCTGGCTGGGGCGTACCGAAGCGATGGCAAGCGCCTGGGAGCGAGCACTCGCGCTCTTGCCGCCGGCCGATCTGGCGGCAGCCTGGTGTCACCGGGGGCGCCAGTTCCGGTCGGTGATCTGCCATCCGCAGGCGTCGTTCGAGGCCTACCGCACCGCGCAGACGCTACTCACCCCGCAGACGCCCGACCCGGTCCGGGTCCAAACCCTGATTGGGCTCGCCTGGAGCCATGCCGTCGCCGGGGACACCGCCGTGGTTGACGGCCTGCTCGAGCAGGCCCGCGCGCACCTGCCTGCAGACCCGGACCCCCAGTTGACCAGCGATGTCGCGGAGATCCTGATCCAGGGGCTGATCCGTCAGGGCCGGTTCGCGGAGTCCGCCGAGGTCGCGGTCCGGACCGCCCACTCCCTTGCTCGCCTGCCGGATCGAGCATATGCGGTCTATATCAATGCGGCCTGCGCCCTGGCCTGTGCCGGCGACGACGCCGGCGCCCTCGAGATGGCCGATCGAGCGGTCGCCGCGACCGAAACGGTGTCGGTCATGCTGGTTCCATGCCTGGCCGCCCGAGCTCATCTGCTGGCCCGGCTCGGCCGGACCGACGAGGCCCTGGCCGCGATCGCCGCACAACGCGAGCACGCAGCCCGGCTGGACGCTCCGGCCATGGTCGCGACCGCGACACATGACGCCGGGCTGATCGCGCTCCAGGTCGGGCGGTACGCCGAAGCGGCCGATCTGCTGGGCCAGGCCCTTGCCGGTGGTGCCGAGGTGAGCCGGCCGACCGCGGCGCTGGCCCGGGCGGAGGCGCTGGCTCGAGCCGGCGACCCGGAGGCGGCCACTGCTGCGTTGCGAGCCGCTGTCCTTGAGCCGGTCGCACGAGCCGATCAACCATGGTCCTTGGTCCCCCGGATGACCGGCATCCAAGGCTTGATCGCGGCCGCGCGAGGTGACGCGATGCTGGCCCGACGCAGGTTCGGTGAAGCTGCCGAGGGCTGGCGGCGGATGCTCGGCTCGGCGTCCGCAGCCACCGCCGAGGGCTATCTCGCCAACCTCGTCGACCTCGGCCGTCCACCGGTGGTTGGTCTCGTCGAGCCAGCCCGTGAACTGGCCCGCCTGGACCAGGAACTCGCCGCTCTTGCCACCGTCAACCCCTCCGTCGCCGATCCCTCTGCCACCCATTCCTCCGCAGCCCATTCCTCCGCAGCCCGTCCCTCCGCCACCCTTCCCTCCGCCACCCTTCCCTCCGCCGTCAATTCCCTGAGGTGACCGATGCCCAGCTTCACTCTGCGCGCCCACACGTCCGCACCTGTGGAACAGGTCTGGAAACTGATCCACGACCCGACTCGGTTCCCCGAATGGTGGGCCGGCATCGAGACCGTTCAACTCGGCATGGATCCACCGGGCATGGATCCACCGGGTATAGATCCACCGGGTATAGATCCACCGGGTATAGATCCACCGGGTATAGATCCAACAGGCATGGATCAAGTAAGCGCGGCCCACGCAGGCACGGATGGCCGATACACGATCTGGCCGACCGGATACCCGGACTTTCCGATGGCCCAGAACCTCCGAAGTGATCATCTGGATGGCCGCGTGACGATCTCCTGTCTGGTATCCGACCTGGAATTTCGGTGGCAGTTGAGCGAGGCCCTCAAAGACGGCGACGGCACCGAGATCGAGGTCCACGTCGTCCTGCCGGACCAGGAGGCGCACCGATTGCCGCAGCAGCGAATGCTGATCGAGAACTCCATCGACCGGTTGGCGCGCTTGGCCGTCGACGGGCGACCCACCGGGTCCTGAGGCCATTCGGCGGGCACAGTTCGAGCGAGAAGCGTTCGAGAGGGCAGAGTTCGGGGCGCGCGGCTAGCGCTGCTGAGTCTGTTGCTGAATGTGGCGATGCTGAACGTGGTGCTGCTGAACGAGGTGCTGCTGAGCCTGGCCCGGCTAGGTCTGGCGCTGGGCCACGGTCTCGGCCAGCGCCGCCAATCGCTGCTGCCAGTGCAGCAGCACCGCCGGCCGCTGCTGTTCGGGTAGCCCGTCGTGCCACAGCCGCAGGAGCGTCCCGGCGCCCTCGACGGCGACGTCGATTTCGATCAGCGTCGGCTCCGCTGCCTCCTGCTGGTGCCAGGACAACCGCAATTGTTCAAGCGGATGAAAGCTTCGGACCACTCCCCAGGTACCGTCAGCACAGTGATACGACTGGCCCTTGCCGCCCAGCACCGCGCCCTCACCGAGCCAGACCGCCGTCCCCTTCGGACTGACCAGCGCATCCCAGACGGCCCCCACCGGCGCCGGCAAACTCAGATAAACATGGACGTTCTGGTCGATATTTGCCGCCGCAGCATCGGCGTCGACGTGAACAGGTGTGGTCATCGCGTCTCCCTCGATCGCATCCACACCGTTCCGGCATCCCCTGGACCGGTCGGGGAATCCGGAGCGGTCGTTGTCGGCCTGCTCGTCGATGCGACGTCCCTCGTGCACCGCCGAGAATGCCAGGTGCGCGAGATGCAGGTCCGAAAGCACAAGCAACTTCATGTGGGCACCTCGATAAGCAAGTTGGGGTCATACAGCGGGTTCTCGAACTCGAAGTGGTCGCGCAGATAACTCACCTTCAGAAGTTCCGACAAACGGCCCGGAAGCAGCGCGTTCAAGCC
>JANNPJ010000343.1:0-2942 GCA_031400005.1 Kineosporiaceae bacterium
CGATTAACAATCGGACGCTCTGCCATTGAGCTACGCGGGATCAGCGGGTGCTTTCGCGCCGGCTGCCGGACAGGGTGGAGCGCGGTGCACGAAGCGCGCGTTACTGCGCTCCGGGTGGCGGCCAGTCAGGCGCGCAGCATCAGACTGGCCTGCGTCGGGGGAGCAGGATTTGAACCGGCAATATCCAGCTACCCAAGCAGGTGCCCTACCAAGTTGAGCGATAACCCGGTGGACCCCGGGGGAATTGAACCCCCGACCTCTTCCATGCCGTGGAAGCGCGCTGCCAGGCTGCGCCATAGGCCCATCGTGTGCCGTCCGAGGTCGGGCAACTGCCCGATCTTGGTGCGTGGCCCCGGTCCGAATCGAACGGACAACCTCCCGGGCTTCAACCGGGCGCTCTCTCCTACTTGAGCTACCGGACCTCGAACTTCCTGGTGTGGGAAGCCGTGAATCAACTCATCGAGATGTTGACGCGCACCTGGTTCTCACTCGGATACGGACTCCACGCGGGCCAGATCCGAGCACTGCTCGCACCAGATCCAGTCGCCGACACGTGCTCCGGCGTCACGGATCGGCCCATGACAGGGCAGGCGCACCACACGCAACGGGTTGGCCTGCAACGCCTTGGCTAGTTTCCGCTCTGCCTTGCGGCGTTCTTGGGCGGTGAGCTCGGGGGTGGTGGAGGCCTGGAGCCTCCCGTTGACGATGCGTGCCATCGCTGTCAGACCTCCTTCGGTCCGTGGTGATCTCGGCCGGCTCGGATGAGCGCGACCGCTGAATTATTGTGATCATTCATCTGCGCTCGAAAGCGCCGTAGCGAGAGGAGGAATTGAACCTCCGACCCCTGCTTTATCAGAGCAGTGCTCTTACCCCTGAGCTATCTCGCTGTGTCTCTCGCTGCGAGCCGACCTTGCGGCACAACAGTTGTGGAGCAGGGATGGATAGGATCGAACTGCCGACACACGGTTTTGGAGACCGTTGCTCTTCCATCTGAGCTACACCCCCATATCAGGACCCGAGATCCTGGCGACAGTGAAAGATTCCAGATGAACGGCCCAAAGAACCCTGCTTACCAACCAGGATCAGGCCGTTCGTCGCCGCTTGCAGGGTGCCAACCTCAAGCTGCTGCACGACACGGGTAAGAGCACGCCGTCTGCACCGGTCACGCCGGGATTCGTCGCACTGTCATCGCTATTCAGGTCTCAGCGCCTGGCTTTGATAGGGTCGCATTCGCATCGCCTGCACTCCCTACTAACGATCGCCAGGTGTCGTGAAGACGGCTTTCGCTGCGTAAGGCTCCCTTGCAGCTAACTGAGTATGTAGTGATCATCACGCCGATCACAGCGTCGTTTGCCTCTGCCGGCCTCCGGGAACGACTCCGTGCGGAGACGCTCCGGTCAGTAGCCGGGATCGGCGGCGCTATTGGCACCGTGGGCTCTCCCCCCGTCGTGGTCACCTTCCTGTCGGTTGTCCGGACGCCGAACTGGCGCTGCGCTGGGTGGTTTCGTGCGATTCGTGGTGATTTGCTTTGCGGGTCAAACACAGAAACGCCGCCTCCGGGTTACCGGGGCGGCGTCTTCGAGTCGAGCTTGTCAGCTCGGATGCGAAGGACCTCCCGGCGAGGCCGGCTTGGTTTCCCAGCGAAGCTCTTTCAGGGCCAGACCCTGACTGGGCTGCGTGGGAAACGCGAGGATCGGACAGACGGCAATGGACACGGGGGCAATGGTGGCGCACGCCGTCATCAAGTTCACGGCTGGCATGGTGCCAGTCGCTGCAAGACGTCGCGATTGCGTGAACATTGAACTCGTGCCCTTCGGGTCAGTCCCGGCTGGTTGCGGGAGGCGGTGATCAGTGGTGCCTGGCGCCCACGTTCAGCGCTTCTGTTGGAAGGATGACACAGCCGGGAAAGATTGGCGAAGCCTTTTCTGCCGGTTCGCTCGTGCCTCACCACCTCGGGCCGACTGATCAACGCCGCGAGCGCCAGCTGAGTGCGAGTCCCTTTCCGATGACGACGGTGGTGGTAAGGCAGTCCGGTTCGAGATTGCGTCGCCTAGTAGGGCTTCGTTAGGTCGGCGTGTCGCTTGTTTGTTTCGTCTGGGTTTGTTTGACTTCTGGTGTGGACGAGCGGGAGCTGGCCGGGTTGCGGACGGCGTTGGTGGAGTTCGCGGAGGAGGTGTTCGCGGGGTTCGCGCGGGCCGATCAGCGGGCCAGCGGGCTGCGGTATCTGCGTGGGCTGATCCTGGATGGGCAGCGTAAGTCGATGCAGCCGATGGCCGAGCGGCTGGGGGTGGATCATCAGCAGTTGCAGCAGTTCATGACGTCCTCGACCTGGGATTACGTGGGTGTGCGCCGGCGTCTGGCGGCGCGGATCATCGCGCTGATCGAGCCGGTGGCGTGGGTGCTGGATGACACCGGGTTCGTCAAGGACGGAGATGCGTCCCCCGGGGTGGCACGGCAGTATTCGGGGACGTTGGGCAAGGTCGGCAACTGCCAGATCGCGGTCAGTGTGCATGCCGCGACCACGACGGCATCGGGGGTGCTGGACTGGCGGTTGTACCTGGGTGCGCCGTGGGACGAGGACTGCCTGCCCGCCGCCACGGCAACCACGGCGACCGCGAACACCGCCGGTGATATCGCGGCCCGGCAGGCGGCCCGCCGGAAGGTGTCTAGGGCGATGACGTCCGGGCGTACGGTCAGCGCGGCGACCCTGGCCGCGGCCGGGACCGGCGGGATCAGCGTCGCCGAGCGGGCCGAGCTGTCCGAGAGGATCACCGCCCGCCGGGATCGGGCGAAGATCCCCGCCACCGAACGGCACCGACCCAAATGGGAACTGGCCTTGGAGATGATCGATGAACTCCTCGGCTGGGGACACACCCCGCCCGCTGTGGTTGGTGATGCCGGTTACGGCCAGGCCGAGTTCCGCACCGCGCTGAGCGCACGGG
>JANNPJ010000061.1:0-18877 GCA_031400005.1 Kineosporiaceae bacterium
AGTGCGGCCGAGTCAGTGCGGCCGAGTCAGTGCGGCCGAGTCAGTGCGGCCGAGTCAGTGCGGCCGAGTCAGTGCGGCCGAGTCAGTGCGGCCGAGTCAGTGCGGCCGAGTCAGTGCGGCCGAGTCAGTGAACGGTAATTCCGACGACGGCCGGCAACAGCACGCAGCGGACTCCCCGCACAGCACGTTCGCGGCGCGGTTCGTCGGCCGGGTGGACGGCGACATCGAAATGATCGGACCCGACCCGGTCGATCGTTCCGGTCACTCGCTGCTGGCTGCCTAGCAGGATCGAGACCACGGCCCGGTCGCGAGACAGCCCTCGCAAGATCACCCCGATCCCCAGCCGTCGCGCGACCTCGCCGGCGTCAGCCGCCGTGAACCGAGACAACCCGGCGATGGACTGCACCGCGCCGAGCGGGATCAGCAGCTCTCCACCAGCGATCGCAACGAGAACCCAGTCTGCGCCGACATCCAGCAGTCGCCCGGTCAGCGCCGGGTCGCCAGCGGCGAGGGACCAGATAAGCGGTTCCCCGAGGTGGGCCCTCAATCGGTCCCGGACGGACAGGCGGGCACGTTCGGCGCGGACGAGATCGACAACCTCGCCCTCCGCAGCGGCCCGATCCTCCGCCTCCATCCGCGCCTCTAGATCGGCGAACAGTCGCTCCCAACGCATCTGCCGACGCTAGCCGCCGAGCGACTCCAGTTCTGGAGTTATCCACAGATCTGTCCCACCACTGGACGCCCTCAGCCGGCCTGAGCGACACTAAAAGACATCAAACGACATTAAAAAACATCAAACGTTAAAGTTGTCGGCAGCCTCAGGGTCGGAGGAGACGTGAACCACCATCCCGCTCGCCAGAAATTGTCCGCAGCCCGAGTTCGCGGGCTTGCCCTCATGGGCTCGGCCCTCATCCTGCTGACGACGTTCTGCCTACGCCTTGCTTCCTCAAATCGAGCGGCCTGGCGCTCGGTGCTCGATCCCGGTCCAGCCAGCGTCGATCAAGCGCTGGCCGCCATCTGCGGTTCCCTGGCTCTGGCTATCGCGCTGTGGCTGCTCGCTGCGCTGCTCCTCAGCCTGTTGGCGACGCTTGGCTCCAGAGCGCCTGGCCTCGGCGCGGCATCGACAAGGGCTGCAAGCGCGCTGGCCCCCACCATGCTTCGCAATGCGGTGGCGGCTCTGCTCGGAGTAGCCATCGCCACTGCCCCAGCCGCCGCGCACGCGAATGCCCGGGACGCCACCTCGGTTTCCGCCCCCGCTCGCGGAGCACAAGCGTTCGTCCCGGAGGGCTTGTCTCCAGCGTGGGCACCGACAGGAGGCGATGGCGAGGCCATCACCTCCAGCCCGACCGAAGCCACTCCCCCACCCCTCACGACCCGGCCCACGGCGCCGAGGACCGCCGCCGCCGGACCCACGAACACCACCTCCCGCACCTCCCCCATCTCCCCCAGCTCCCCCACCTCCGTGCCTACCGTTCCCAGAGTCCCCAGTTCGCCGAGCGCCGTTGCTGTCGGACCTACCACCGGCAACATCCCCAGTGCGACCCCCACCTCGACACCCCGAATCGATGTGTTCCCGGGGTGGATTCCGCAGCGACCACCAAGTACCCAGCGACCCGGTGGCGAACCATCCGGGTCCGGTCGGGCCGGGTCCGATCGGGCCGGCACTGACCAAGGCGGCACTGCCGGAGCCGGCACTGACCAAGGCAACTCTCGTAGATCGGCTGCGTCGTCACCCAAACGTCCTCCTAGTGAACCATTTCCGATCGCGGCCCCAGGGCGACGGGCCAACTTTGATCAGGATGACGAGATCACTGTGCGACGTGGTGACACGCTTTGGGGAGTGGCCGAGCGCCACCTCGGCCCCGGGGCGACGAATGCAGAGATCGCGCTCGAGTGGCCTCATTGGTTTACCGCCAATCGCACCGTGATCGGCGACGATCCGGATCGTCTCGTGCCAGGCGAGCGACTGCGCCCGCCCGAGCGCGACGGTCACACCGGCCGCCACCGCGTCGGAGTCAGGCCCGGAGCCACGGCCGAGCCGAAGGCCCGCTCCGGAGCGGATATCAAGGCCGACGTCCAGAGCCGAGGTGCACGGTGAGTTCGGCCAAGGCCGTCGACTCGACCAACTCGGGCGACTGCGTCGACTCGGGCGACTGCGTCGACTCGGGCGCCTCGGCCAATGCCGTCAACGGAGCCAGTACCGTCAACGCTGCCAACCCGGTCAGCTCGGCGAGTGCCGCCAACGCGGCCGCTGCCAACACAGCCAACCCCACCGAGCCAAATCCACCTCGGCTTCGTCGCTGCGCCGTTCCCAAGCACGAACCACGCTCTGCTTCAAGAGTTTTCCACTACGAAAGACCTTCACCGACGCTCCACACCCAGGGAACCCTAGCCCTGACACTGCCGATAGAGGCCGAGGTCGCCGATGTCAGAGCGCAGGAGCGGCCGGTCGTTCAGGCTGCGACCGAGCGGGATCCAGGACGAGCGAGCCTGCTTCCCGAACCGAAGGCCTGGGCCGCGACATTCATCCAGGCGGCGATGGAGGTGGCAGGCGGGGTGCGCTCGGCCGGGCAACTGGTGCGCTGGACCACCCCGGAGGTGCACGCCATCCTTGTGCGTCGAGGCGCATTGACGGCGAGAGCCAGGCGCGGAATGGTGACAAGTTCAAAGCCTCGGATTCGCGCACTGATCATCTGTGCACCGCGAGCCGGGGTGTGCGAGGCGAGTGCCGTCATTGCCGAACCGGAGAGAGTTCGCGCCGTAGCATTCCGGATGGAGGGCATCCACGGACGCTGGCGCGTCACCGAACTGGAGATCGGCTAGCCTGCTCGGCCCACCGCGGCCCGTCGAAACTCGCTTCTGTTAACCGTTCGCGATCGTGCGCCAAATGGACCTGCGCGCGCCCAGCAGCTTGATCCGGGCCTGCTTGCGGTCGATATGCGGGCTCGGAGTAAGCCCTTCAGCGATCACCCGGGGTACAGGGCCCTGCCGGGTCGACCTCAGCGTGCGCCGTCGCGGCGATGGCTTTCCGATAACACGAAGGATCCGTCGGCGAATGACCGATTTATCCTTCGGGATCATGGCACCGTGGCCAGCACCGGTTGAGGCATCGCATGATCACCAGAGCGTGGTGGATCGGACGGCATAGAACCGTCCGATTCACCACAATGGCCAACCCGCCCGCCTGCGTCAGCGCCTGCGCCTGCGCCTGCGTCAGCGCCTGCGCCTGCGTCAGCGCCTGCGTCAGCGCCTGCAGGCATACGCCTTCGCGGAGACACAGGGATACTGATGCCAGCCCCGAAGGTCACCTTGTGGATCGAACAGGTAGGCGCCGTCACCAAGGTAAACCGGTGCGGAAGTGGCGTTTTCGAAGATCGGCGCGCTCAGCCCCAGGTAGAAATGGCGGGCGGCAGGGCTGGCCGGGGCCTTGCCGACATGGACGTACACCGACGATCCGGCAGCAACCTTGGCCCCCGCGGGAAAGATGAAGCCCCGGCGGGTCTGCTTCACCGTGGCCAGCTTTCGAGTGGCCGAATCCCTGACCCACCAACCGTCCAACTTCACCGCGCTAGAACCACGGTTAGTGATCTTCACGTACTCGCCGTTGACGTTGAGGGAGTCGTCGCCATCGGCGTCCCACTTCACCCGGACAGAGAGGTTGGCGGCCGGACCCGTGCCGCAGAAGTCCGTGTCCCAGAGGCCGATTCCCTTGGCAGCAGCCTCTTGGGAGAGCTGCCGGTAGCGATGGTTGTAGGTATATTCCACCTTCTGGTAGCTCGGGATGACCTGCCCCTCACGGACCAGCACCGATCCGACGTCATGCCAGACGCCGTCCGCCGACCGGGTGGCGACGAAACGCGACTGCCGACCGAGGTTGCTGCTGCTGGAATCCCGGGCCGTCAAGCGAACCCGTCGACCCGTGCCGTCGGCGGCGAAAAGCACTCGTTTGAGCCGCTTAGCGGCCGCCACGGCATGGCACTCGCCGGATGACTCGGTCAGATCGTGGTGGTACTCATACATCTCCATCGCCTGGGTGGCCAGGAATCGGATCCGGGTGCCGTCTCGACCGGAGTCCGCCGGGACGCCGTCAATCTTGACGTCGATCGTGTCTCCATCGGGGACGAAGACCACCCTGCCGTACTGGGTGATAGAACCAGAACCACTGGAGAGGGTCGAGGCGGTCGCGGGTCCGCCGACGGGCACAGCAGCGACCATCACCGCCAGACAACCAATTCCCGTGCACAGCAATGCCTTGATCCGTCGCTGACGCGACATAAATCGACCGCCCCTCGATTGCCCGTACCAACCCGTACCAAGGAGATCGGCAGGTCGGGCGGCCGAATCGATCGGCCTCGAGAGTGACGCGGCCGCGCAGACGGGTGAAAGTCTGCGCGGCCGGCGGAACAATCATCGCATCAGCGACGCTTCTTCTTCGATGACCGGCGCGAGGCCCGGTTTGTCGTCCCGTCCTCGGGGTTCTTCACCGGAGCCGGCGAACCGTCCTCCGCGTGCACCTCGACCCCGCCATCGCCGTCCACCGACGGCGCGCTGTACTGCAGTTGCGTCGGCCGCTGCGCGGTCACCAAGCCCTTGGCCACCAGCACCGGAGCCTCGTCACCAAGCTCGGGTTCGGCCGCCACCTCGACCTCGACGTGGAAGAGGTAACCGATCGACTCTTCCTTGATCGCCTCTGTCATGGCCTGGAACAGCAGGTACCCCTCACGCTGGTATTCCACCAGGGGGTCACGCTGGGCCATCGCCCGCAGGCCGATGCCCTCCTGCAGGTAGTCCATCTCGTACAGGTGCTCGCGCCACTTGCGGTCCAGCACCGAGAGCACGACCCGCCGCTCGAGCTCGCGCATCGTGGTGTCGCCGAGCTGCTCTTCGCGCTTGTCGTACGCCAACTGAGCATCGGCGGTCAGCTCGGTGAGCAGCATGTCCTGCGTCACCGCAGACCGCTCACCGGCCTCCTCGATCACTTCACCCAGCGAAATTGACACCGGGAACAACGTTTTCATCGCCTGCCAGAGCTGATCGAGATCCCAGTCCTCGGCGAAACCCTCACTGGTGGCCGACGTCACGTAGCCACGGATCACGTCATCGATGAAGTGCCGGATCTGCTCGTGCAGGTCGGCGCCCTCAAGCACGCGACGACGCTCGCCGTAGATCACCTCACGCTGACGGTTCAGCACATCGTCGTACTTGAGCACGTTCTTGCGGATCTCGAAGTTACGACCCTCGACCTGGCTCTGCGCGCTGGCAATCGCTCGGGTCACCATTCGCGACTCGATCGGGACGTCGTCCGACACCTTGGCCGCGGTCAGGAACGACTCGACCATGCCGGAGTTGAACATCCGCATCAGGTCGTCCGCCAGGGAAAGGTAGAACCGGCTCTCCCCCGGGTCACCCTGGCGACCCGAACGGCCGCGCAGCTGGTTGTCGATCCGCCGCGACTCGTGCCGCTCGGTGCCCAGCACATACAGGCCGCCGAGCGTGATCACCTCGTCGTGCTCGGCGATCACCGACTGCTGTGCTGCCTTGAGTGCCTCCGGCCAAGCCGCCTCGTACTCCTCCGGCGTCTCGGCCGGGTCAAGACCCTGGGCGCGTAGCTGGGCGACCGCGGTGAACTCGGCGTTGCCGCCGAGCATGATGTCGGTGCCACGACCGGCCATGTTGGTGGCCACCGTGACCGAACCCTTGCGACCGGCCTGGGCGACGATCGTCGCCTCCCGCTCGTGCTGCTTGGCGTTCAGCACCTCGTGCGGGATCTCGTGCTTGCGCAGGAGCTCGGCGAGCTGCTCGCTCTTCTCCACGCTGACGGTTCCGACCAGCATTGGTTGACCGGCTTTGTGCCGCTCGGCGATGTTTTCGACCACGGCGTCGTACTTGGCCTCTTCGGTCTTGTAGATCAGGTCGGACTGGTCCTGGCGGACCATCGGCCGGTTCGTCGGGATCGAGACGACACCGAGCTTGTAGGTGGACATCAGCTCGGCGGCCTCGGTCTGGGCCGTACCCGTCATCCCGGCGAGCTTGTCGTACATCCGGAAGTAGTTCTGCAGGGTGATCGTGGCCAGAGTCTGGTTCTCGCTCTGGATCTCCACCCCCTCCTTGGCCTCGATCGCCTGGTGCATGCCCTCGTTGTAGCGGCGCCCGGCCAGAATTCGGCCGGTGTGCTCGTCGACGATCAGCACCTGACCATCCGTGACCACGTACTCCTTGTCCCGCTTGAACAGTTCCTTCACCTTGACGGCGTTATTCAGGAAACCGACCAGCGGGGTGTTGACGCTCTCGTAGAGGTTGTCGATGCCGAGGTAGTCCTCGACCTTCTCGATCCCCGATTCCAGGACGCCGACGGTCCGCTTCTTCTCGTCGACCTCGTAGTCCTCGTCGCGCTTCAGCCGGGCGGCGATCTTCGCGAACTCGACGTACCACTTGGTCGGCTGGTCGGCCGGCCCGGAGATGATCAACGGCGTCCGGGCCTCGTCGATCAGGATCGAGTCGACCTCGTCGACAATCGCGTAGGCATGCCCGCGCTGGACCAGATCGTCGCCGCTCCAGGCCATGTTGTCGCGGAGGAAGTCGAACCCGAACTCGTTGTTCGTGCCGTAGGTGATGTCCGCGGCATAGGCCACCCGACGCTCGTCCGGCGCCATCTGGGAAAGGATGCAGCCGACCGACAGCCCGAGGAACCGGTACACCCGACCCATCAGTTCGGACTGGTACTCGGCCAGGTAATCGTTCACGGTGATCACGTGCACGCCCTTGCCGGCCAGCGCGTTCAGGTACGCGGGCGCGGTGGCGACCAGGGTCTTGCCCTCACCGGTCTTCATCTCGGCGATATTGCCCATGTGCAGCGCAGCCCCGCCGACCAACTGGACGTCGAAGTGCCGCTGACCAAGGGTGCGCTTGGCCGCCTCACGGACCGCGGCGAAGGCCTCCGGCAGCAGATTGTTCAGGTTCTCGCCGTCCGCGACCCGGGCCCGGAAGCGCTCGGTCTCCTCGCGTAACTCGACGTCACTCAACCTGGTGAAGTCGTCCTCCAGCGTGTTGACCTGGGCAGCGAGCCCTTGTAAACGCTTCAAGGTGCGACCCTCGCCGGCGCGCAGCAGCTTTTCGACGATCTTCACCACGGGGTGTTCTCCCAAGTCCTTGAACTGTGCGATGCGCGGTCCAATCGCACCGCCGCTATAGACATGACGAACGGCAGCATCCAGCCGTGCCCGTACATGCCACAGGCCATCGTAGACAGCTTGGCGACGATACGCGTTTGCCGACGCCCGGACCGTACGACAGGCTCACTCAGTGAGCACCGTGAACGGTCCGTTTACCGGCCCTCCACCCACCCTGACAGACGGGGTCGTGACACTTCGTGAGATCCGGGCCGACGACACCGAAGCCCTGATCGAGTACTGCTCGGATCCGGAGATGAATCGATGGATGTCGTTTCCGCAGCCCTTCACCCGAGTGGACGCCGACAACGCCCGGCAATGCGCGGAAACCGACTGGTCCACCGGTGAGCGGTACCAGTTCGCCATCGAGGCCAACGGATCGGTGGTCGGTGGCGTCAACCTGGAGCGGCAGGGTGACCGGCTCGCCGAGGTCGGCTACGGGCTGATCGGCGCCTACCGAGGCCGGGGGCTGATGGTTCGGGCTCTGCGACTCATTCTGACCTGGGGATTCCACCAGGCCGGGATCGACGTCGTCCACTGGCAGGCTCAGGTAGGCAACTGGGCGAGCCGCCGGGCCGCCTGGGCAGTCGGGTTCCGGGTGGACGCCGCGATCCCCGGACTGCTCGAGCACCGCGGCACCAGGGTGGACGGCTGGCTGGCCGCGCTGCGGCGCAACGACCCGTTACAGCCGGTTCATCCGTGGTACGACTCGGCAACACTGATGGGCACGACAGCCGTCTTGCGCGCGGCTGACGAGAAGGATTTACCCCGGATCGTCGAGGCCTGCCGGGATCCGCAGACCAGGCACTGGCTGGCCGCACTGCCGGACGACTACACCCAGACCCACGCTCGCCAGCACCTGGCGCAGATGCGCGCCGAGCAGGCGGCCGGCCGCGGGATGCACTGGGTGGTTGCCGACCCGGACGATGACCACCTGCTGGCCGATCTGGCGCTGTCCATCCGTGACCTCCGCGATCCGCAGGGCGAGATCGGGTACTGGACGCACCCTCAGGCCCGCGGCCGCGGGGTGACGACGGAAGCGGTACGACTGGCGGCCAGGCACGGACTGCTGCCTGCGGAGGACGGCGGTCTGGGCCTGTCCCGAATCCTGATCCGAGCGGACGTCGGCAACATCGGCTCGCGGCGGGTGGCCGAGAAGGCGGGCTTCGCCTTTTCCGGCCGCGACCGGAACGCGAACCTGCTGCGCGACGGGTCTCGCACCGACCATCTCCGCTTCGATCTGCTGCCGGACGAACTTCCCGCGGTGCGCTGATGTCACGCCGCCAGCCTCAGCTCGAGCTGACCGCCGGATACCGGCTGCGGCCCTGGAACACGAGCGACGCCCCGGACATGGTGATCGGTATGCGCGATGCACTGGTCCGGCAATACGCCGGGCAGTTGATCGACGACCGGCGAGATGCCCTCGCTGCCCTGCTCACCTGGTCCGATCAATGGCAGGAGGGACAAGGCGCCGCCTGGGCGATCTGCGATCCAGGCCGGCAGATCATCGGTTCGGTGCGTTTCGGCCTGACCGACCCGCAGATCGGCACCGGCTCCGTCGGCTACTGGCTGCTGCCCGAAGGGCGCGGTCGAGGGCTGGCCTCCGGCGCGCTGCGGACCGCCACCCGGCTGGTCTTCGACCGGCTCGCCTGGCATCGGGTCGAGCTGTATCACGCGGTCGAGAACGAACGCTCGTGCGGCGTGGCCAAGCGAGCCGGATACTCGGCCGAAGGGGTGATGCGCTCGGCGATGCGCTATCCGGTGGACGGCCGCCGCTCCGACGAGCATCTGCATGCCCGGCTCAGCAGCGACCCCAGTCCCACCGGGTAAACCCCCGCTGGGGGATCAGAAGTGCCGACTGAGGACGGCGGCCAGGTCACCGACCGGAGCGATCAGCACTCGGTCCAGCCCGAGCCACTCAGCCATCAAGGCGAGCTCCTCGGCCAGGTCCGGCGCCACCGCCTCGGGCGGAATACCCGGTTCCACCCAGGAGGTGCGGACCAGCAAACTGCCACCACCGCCCGGCGTCCGGTCGGCCTTCAGATCGACCCGGCCGACGAGTTGGTCGCCCAGCAGGAACGGCAGCACGTAGTAGCCGTGCACGCGCTTGGCCGCCGGCGTGTAAATCTCCAGCCGTAGCCGGAAGTTCCACAGCGCCTCGGTGCGCGGGCGCTCCCAGACCAGCGAGTCGAACGGGCTCAGCAAGGCCCGCGCGGTGATCCGCCGGGGTATCCGGGCCTGCGGATGCAGATAGGTCGGCCGATCCCAGCCGGCCACCGTGGTCGGGATCAGTTCGCCCGCCGCCACCAGGTCGGCGACGGCGGAGCGGGCCTCGCCGGGCTTCAGCCGGAAGTAGTCCCGCAGGCACTTCTCACTGGCGATGCCGAGCGCCCGGGAGGCGATCCGGACCAGCTCCCGCCGGGCGTCGTCCGGGTCCGGATCGGGCGCGGCTGCCACCGCCGCCGGCAGGACCTGCTCGGGCAGGTCGTACCGGCGTTCGAACTGGCTGGTCCGCCCGGCCGACGAGAGCTCCCCGGACCAGAACAGGAACTCGATCGCCTGTTTGACGTCACTCCAGTTCCAGCCCCACTGACCAGTGCGCTCGCGCGGCCGGTCGTCGCCGATCAGGCGCTCGGCAGCGGCAGCGGTCACCGGTCCGTGCTCGGCCACTACCGCGCGCACCACGTCGATCAGGTCGGCTCGCTCACGGGCCGTGCGAGCCATCCCGCCCCAGGCTTCGTCGGCCGCCCGCGCCATCCGCCAGCGCAACAATCGATGCGTCTGCGGCGGCACGTACGACGCCTCGTGCGCCCAGTACTCCACCAGCCGGCGCGGCGGCGTGGTGGACGCGCGGTCGAGCAGGTCCCGCGGGTAGTTCCCGAGTCGGCTGAATACCGGCAGATAGTGACTGCGGCTGAGGACATTCACGGAGTCGATTTGCAGAATGCCGACAGTGTCGATCACCCGTTGGATCTGCCGCATGGTGATCGGCGGCCCAGCGTCCGGACTGCCGGTCTCCAGGCTGCCGGCCACCGGGCGGGCGACACCGAATCCCTGGGCGGCCAGGGCGATCCGGCGGGCCTGCGGCAGGCTGATCCGACTCGTCCGACTCGTCCCACTGTCTGACGACCGGACGGGGAGAAGGCTTCTGCGGTCAGCGGACGGCGAGCGAACAGACGACGGCGCGCCCGCCGGCTCGTAATCCGGCGGGCGCGCGGCATCGCTGCCCCGGAGGGCACTGCGCTTCGTCCTCAGCTCGGCGGGGCTGTTGCTTCCTGCTCGACCACCAGGCGAATTACTCCGTAGTTCCATCCGCGCCGACGATAGACGACGGACGGCTTTCCGCACGCGGCATCCACGAAGAGATAGAAGTCATGGCCGACGAGTTCCATCTCGTAGAGCGCCTGATCGATAGTCATCGGGGTTGCGGTGTGGTCCTTCGTCCGGATCACGACCGGGCTGTCGGCCAGGTCTTCGGCGCCTTCCGGGAGGTCGGCGCGGCCGACCAGGTCGGCGAGTTCGTCGAAAGCCGGATCCTCGGTGCTTTTCCCGCCCTGACGGCGAGTTCCGTTCGCACCGTCGTGCACGTGCCCATTTTGGCCTGCGTGGTTATGGTCGCCCTCGTCCAAGGGCCGGTCGACGACGGCGGTGCCGACTCCCGCGCCGGACAGGCCGGCGGGTACCGATCCGGACAACAGGTTGCTGCCTCGCACCGTGACCGGCGCGTGCCGACCGTGGTGCACCTTCTTGCGATCCCCCATCCGGCGAAGCCGCTCAAGGAGCTTGCCGAAGGCGATATCGAGCGAGGCGAGCGGGTCCTCGGCACAGGCCTCGGCCCGAATCACCGGTCCCTTGTCCCGAACGGTAATTTCAACTCGCTCGCAATGGCTGGACTGTCGTGGGTTGCGCTCATGGGACAGTTCGACGTCTATCCGATACGCGCTGGGAGTGAACTGCGAGACCTTCGCCAGTTTCTCCTCCGCAAGCCTTTTGAACCGGTCAGTGACTTCGGTTCGACGGCCAGTGATCACGATGTCCACGGGGAATCCTCCTGTAGCTGGAGTTGACACGGTCCAGGTCCGCTCACCGGGGCAGAAAATCTGGCGTAAGCCGGATATGCGGACGACTCATTGTCGAAGCGTCAGATCGGAAATCGCTGGGAATTGTTCCCTAACACCCCCTTCCAGACCCGCCAGCAAGACAGCGCCGTTGGACGCAATCGCGGCGTGGGTGCCCTTTCATTTGTTGAGGCTAGACCCTAGATGCCTCCTCGGGCACCCCCAGTTGACGCAATGTCACCGAGAGGAAGCAAGCACCAACGACGCGTGCACCAACCGATGTCAATGCCCGCGCCGCTTCAGCCGCAGTTGTCCCAGTTGTCACGACATCATCGACCACTACACAATTTTGTCCGGCGACCAAATTTGTCGCCGAACGCCGAACAGCAAGTGCCCCGCGCATGTTCGCTCGCCGTCCGGAAGCCCCCAGCGCACCCTGATCCTGGACCCGACGGACGTGTTTCAGCGCCCGGACCGGCTGTGGTGGTGGCCCGGTCCAGTCCGGGCAGGAGGCCGGGTGGCAGGCTTGCGCCGCCCGGCGAGTCAGGTCGGCCATCAGGTCGCCGCCTCGATGCCGCCGCCCAGCCCACGTGGTCGGAACCGGGACCAGCAACCAGGGCGCTCGAGGATCGCCGTGCGCAGTCCGACAGGCCAGCACCGCCGCACCGAGACCGACAGCCAACGGCCCGGTGAGATCGACCCGGCCGCGTTCTTTCCAGGCGATCAGCATCCGAGCCGCGATACCTCGGTATCCGCAGGCCGCCCAGGCGCTGAAATCGCTCGGCCAGCCGACCACCGGAGTACGGAAGGCCGGCCCGGCGACGACGGCTCGACACCGGGCACAGACCGGGACGTTGGGCAGCCCGCAGCCCGCGCAACTGACCGGCCAGACCAACTCCAACCCGGCCCGCCAACCGGGCCCTGCGCCGTCCACCTGACCGGGCCCCGCCCTGTCCAACTGACCGGGCCCCGCGCCGTCCAACTGACCGGGCCCCGCGCCGTCCACCTGACCGAACCTCCGGATATCTGTCATCCGGACAGCCTGCTCGCCCGGTCGCCGACGAGCGGGCGGGCGGCCGGATCTGTGGACCGAGCCCGGGTCCTGCGTTCTGTGGAGGAGACGACGACGTCCGGCAAGCAAGGGCGAGTGCAGGCAGGCGAGCGGTGATGGCACTCAGCCGGGGAAAGCCGGCCATCGGCCCGGCGACACCGTCTCCCAGAGAGCCCCAGAACGGGCCTGGACGCCCTTGACGGTCCCGGCCATGACGGAGAGGTCCCCATTGCCAGCCGTGATCGATTCAGCCCCGGAGACGGGTCTTCCGACCCGCTGAACGACACCGCCGATGTGCACCATCCACGGCCCTTCATCCACTGCTCCGACGCTTTGTCCGAGCACCACGAGCTGATCCTCATCCACCCAGGCGACGTCGCGGACCGTCCGCAGACTCGGGAACAGCCCAGCGGGCGGCTGATTCAGTTCCGAGGGCTGACCCTGGGCGTCCCGCACCACCCCGGTGAGGAACAGGTGCGCATGACCGCGCAGCCGGGCCGCGATCACCGCCCGCGTGCCGTCTCGCGACATCCGCAGGCTGACCACGTCGGCGCCCTTCAACCAGGGCGCCTTCACCTTGACCCGGCTGGAGCCGACCGCCGCCGCATAGACGAAACCGGTGTTCGTTCCCGGCGCACTCCAGACCCAACCCAGCGGATCGAAGGACGGCGCGGTGAGCCCAGCGGAGGTGATCAGGTGGATCACCTTGGCCCCGGGCAGTTGCAGCAGCACCTTGCTCCGGTCGGCGTTCAAGACCGCGTACGCGCTGCTGTCGTTTGATACTGCCGGGCGGTTGGCGCCGGGCACGCTGAGGTCCGCGACGTTCTCCAGGACATCGAGCTCTCGACCCTCAAGCCGGGCCAACCGACCCTTCGAATCGATCAATACCGGCCGGATGTCCACCCGGGGATCGGCGGACAGCTGTCCGCCCAGCTGGGCGGGATCACCGTCACCGCCCGATCCCGACGAGACGGCCGGCACGTCGAAGGCCACCCTGCTCACGGTGATCTGCACAGAATTGATGGTGCGCAGTTGCCGCAGCGTCTCCCTCAGCTGGGCGGCGAGGAGCTGTCGATCCTCGGTGTTGGCGCCGCGAACGTGTTCGCTCAGGTCGACAGTCGCTACGTCGTCGGCGACCAGGACCGCGTCGACCGCCATCGTGGTAGCGGCCGGGGCTCCGGTGATGACCGCGCCCTTCAACCACTCCGGCGGGCCCTGCAAAAGCACCTGGACGAGCGCGGTCGGCAACTCTGGGCCGTCGTCCGGGTCATTGTGGGCGCTGGGAAACCAGTGCAGTTCGGGAACCAGGTACCGGCGGGTGGGATCACCGAAATACACCTTGAACGGTCGGAAGGTCACACCGAAGTCGCTGGCCGCGATCAGGATCCCGTCGTCGAGGGCGCTGATCCGCCACTGCCCGCCTCGCTTGACCAGGCCGAAGGTCTGCGTGATCGTCGCGTTCGGCGGCGCAATCTGGTACCGGCCGTCCTGGTCGATCTTCGCGTTGATCAAGGTTGTCACGGTGACCTCGGTTCGGTCCTCCGCGCCGGCGTCCGCAACACCGGCATCAGCGGCCTTGGCCGAGGCGGGCGCCGGGCCGGTCGGCGCCGGGGTCGGAGTCGGAGTGGCCGTAGCGGCAACGACGGGTCTGTCCCCGATCTCCTTGACCTTCAACTTGCTCGTGCTCGGGTAGACCGCGACCGCGGCGTTGGGACGCCAGGTGAGTTCGCGCTCCGGGGCGAGGAACTTGCGGGCAACCTCGTGATTATCGCTGAAACCGGGGGCACCCCGGAGGAAACCGGAGACCACATCCTCCGGGGTAGCGTCCGGCACCGGGCCGTAGCCGCCAAACTGGAAGACGCCGTCCAGCGGATCGCCCTCCACCTCCCGGCCGGACACCACCGGTCCGGTGTGCGGAATCTCGGCGCAACCGGACAGCACCGTCAGAAACGCCAGCACGATCACCACCACCCAGGCGGTCCGGGGCAGGCCAGTGCTGGTCCGGCGAGCGTTCATCCGTGCTGCCGCAAAGGTTGGGCAGAGTCCGGGTGCGCTAACTGATCCGGCCCAGGGGCCAGGTCCGGGAACTCGGCGTCGATCGCGGAGCGGGGCTGGTCGCCGTCCGGCTCCGCTTCGCCAAGATGACGGACCAGCGTCAGCGGTGAGCCGACCAGCACGGCGCCGACCTGGCGGGGCAACGTGAGCCGGAAGACCGCACCCACCCCGGGCTCACCCCAGGCCTGCAGCCAACCACCGTGCAGGTGCGCGTCCTCCTGCGCGATGGCCAGCCCGAGCCCGGTTCCACCGGTGGTGCGCGCTCGGGCCAGGTCGGCACGCCAGAACCGGTTGAAGACCATGGCCAGGTCGTCCAGGCTGATCCCCACCCCGTAGTCGTGGACGGCGACGGCGACGGCGTCGTTCGAGTCGGCGATCCGGACCTCGATCCGGCCGCCCTCGCCGTGCTCGATCGCGTTCGCGACCAGGTTCCGGACGATCCGCTCCACCCGCCGGGCGTCAATCTGAGCCAGGCACGGTTGCGGTGGCACCTGCAACTCGATCGTGCTGCCCCGACTCTCGGCCAGTGGTATCAGTGCCTCGACGACGCGCTCCACCACCTCCCGGACGTCCTCGGCCTCGAGGTCCAGGACCGCCGCACCGGCATCGAACCGGCTGATCTCCAGCAGGTCGGTGAGGAGCAACTCGAACCGGTCAAGTTGGTTCTGCAGCAGTTCGGCACTGCGCGAGAGCACCGGGTCGAGCGCCTGCCGGCCCTCGTAGATCACCTCGCTGGCCATCCGGATCGTGGTCAGCGGAGTGCGCAACTCGTGCGAGACGTCGGAGACGAAGCGGCGCTGCACCCGAGACAGTTCCTCCAACTGATGGATCTGTCGCTCGAGGCTGGCCGCCATCCCATTGAAAGCCCTTCCCAACCGGGCAATGTCGTCCTGTCCACGGACCTTCATCCGGCGATCCAGGCGTCCGGACGCCAGCTCTTCCGCGGTCTTGGCGGCCTGCCGGACCGGCGTCACCACCTGCCGGGTGACCACATAGGCGACCCCGCCGACCAGCAACACCAACCCCAGCCCAGGCAGTAGCAAGATCCGCTGCACCAGGTCGAGAATCTTCTGTTCGCGCTCCAGCGGGAAGACAAAGTACAGCTCGTACGGGCCGGACAGCGGAATGTCGATCACCGAGCCGACCGCGAGAGCCGGTGGCCCCTGCTTACCCTCGGGTGCGGGCAGGGAGGTGATCTGGGACTGCTGACGGGACCCCTTGTTCACCGCGTCCCGAAGCTCTTGCGGGATCACTGACAGCTCGATCCCCGAGGAAAGCCGGGGCCGCAGGGAGCTCGGCTCGGTGGACCGTTGCGCCCGGAGCAGCACGACCCCTCGCGACTCCGGGCCACCAGGCCCCTCCAGCTGGAACACCAAGTCGTTGACGAAGGCATCTTCGCCTTCGGACTCGGTGTAGACGGAGGCCGCGAACAGCTTCTTCGCCTGCGCGGTCAGCTGCTCGGCCTCCAACTCAGCGCTCTTCTGCCGGGTCCCCATCAGTCCCGTCCCGAGCCGGAAGGACAAGAAGGTGCCGACGGCCAGCACGACCAGCAGGCCGAGCAGCATCGTGGTCGCGATCACCCGCAGCCGCATCGACCGGCTCCAGCGCCGCCGAACCCTTTTGACCAGCAGCTTGACTTCAGACACCGCAAACCGGATGGTCCGCTGCGGCAGGGTCCGGACCGGCCGCAGAGCGGCCTTCAGCGGGCGGCGACGACGACGCTTCGCCATCGGTCTACGCCGGTCCTGCCTTGTAGCCGACACCGCGCACGGTGACGACGATCTCGGGCCGCTCCGGGTCTTTCTCGATCTTGGAGCGCAGTCGCTGGACGTGGACGTTCACCAGCCGGGTATCGGCAGCGTGCCGGTACCCCCACACCTGTTCGAGCAGGACCTCCCGGGTGAACACCTGCCACGGTTTGCGAGCAAGTGCGACCAGCAGGTCGAACTCCAGCGGGGTCAATGAGATCACCTCGTCACCGCGACGGACGACGTGACCGGCAACGTCGATCCCGACGTCACCGATATCGAGCGACTCCGGAGCCGGCTCATCCGTTCGGCGCAGCCGGGCCCGGATCCGGGCCACCAGTTCCTTGTGCTTGAACGGTTTGACCATGTAATCGTCGGCGCCTGACTCCAGCCCCAGGACGACGTCCACGGTGTCGCTCTTGGCGGTCAGCATCACGATCGGGACGCCGGACTCGGCGCGGATCAGGCGACACACCTCGATCCCGTCCTTGCCTGGCAGCATCAGATCGAGCAGCACCAGATCGGGACGAGTTGCACGGAAGGCCTCGAGCGCACCCAGCCCATCGGCGCAGAACATTGGCTCGAAGCCCTCGCCCCGAAGGACGATGCCGAGCATTTCTGACAGTGCGTTGTCGTCGTCGACGACCAGAACACGACCCCTCATGGAGCCATCGTGTCAAACAGGTGGGCCAAACACCGATTCGTGTCGGACGTGCCAGGATGAACCCGAACGTCAGTGCGTCGTTTTGTGCCGTCAGAGGACGTCGAGAACGAGCAGATTGCCACCTTGGAGGGGTTCGATGGCCGAGCCACCGACGGCATGGACGGTCCCCGGCGACGAGCCGGACGACCGGGACAGTTCGGGGCGACCCCCGAGCGCTAGTCCGCTGCCGGTTTCACCCGCACTGACCGATCCGACCATGCCGGTACCCGCGGCATCGCCGACGGCCGCCCAGCAACCCACCCATCAATCCACCCATCAATCCACCTGGGGTGCGCCACCGGCCGCCCAGCAGCCGAACTGGGGGGCACCGCCGGAGCACGGCCGACCTTCCGGCTGGGGGCCGCCACCCGGCCAGCCGTCCCCGTGGGGCGGTGCGCCCCACCCTGGGTCAGGTCAGCCCGGTCAATGGGGCGGACAGCCCAACCCGGGCACCGGCCCGCAGTGGAGTGGGCCGCCGGCGCCGGGGAATTGGGTAAGCCGTGGCCCGGGGATCATTCCGCTCCGGCCGCTGGCGATCGGGGAGATCTACGACGGCGTGATCCGAGCGATCCGGTCCAACCCGCGGACCATGGTCGGGTTCTCCGCGATCGTGATCGCCCTGCTGACGCTGCTGGCCACCATCCCGCAGGCCTACGCGATGACCTCGTTGCTGAACGGGGCACTCGCCGATCCGACGGCGTCGGACGAAGATCTCTCCACCGCGGCAATGGCCGATGCCTTCGGCCCGCTGGCGATCACCACGCTGATCGGGGTCCTGGAGTTCATCCTGGCAACCACGATCATCTCTGCATTGCTGATCGTCGCGGTGGATAGCGCGGTCCGGGGCAAGGCCCTCAACCCGGGCCAGTTATGGGCCCGATGCCGGTCCCGGCTGTTCGCCGTCCTCGGCCTGGCCTGCGTCGTCGTTGTGGTGATGCCGCTGGTCCTGCTGGTGGCGATCGCGCCGGGTCTGATCCTCGCCTTCACGTTGTCCAGCCCGGTCCCGGGAGGGCTCCTGATCGCGCTCGGCGTGCTTGTCGCGCTGGTCGTGGACTTCGCCTTGTACTTCGGTTTCTGGGCGGTGGCTGCGCCCGCTTTGCTTCTGGAAAACCTGGGCGTGTTCGCCGCTCTGCGCCGCTCCTCCCGGTTGGTGCGCGGCGGTTTCTGGCGAGTCTTCGGGATCGGTGTGCTGACCGCAGTGATCGCCTACATCATCCAGCAGGTGTTCAGCATCCCCTTCGCCATCATCGGGATGATCGCGACTGGTTTCGCCACGGGCTTCGAGACCACCCCCGGGTTCAGCACGAATCTGATCCAAATGCTGATCACGTCCATCGGAACGGTGTTGGCCGGTGCGGTGGCGTTCCCGTTCACCTCCGGGGTGGCCGCGTTGCTGTACCTCGACCTGCGGATGCGCCGCGAAGGCCTCGACGTCGACCTGATGCGCTCGTGAGTGAGCAGACCGGATGTTCGTGAACGCACTGGCCGGCGTCCCGGTCCACCCCGACCGCGGCACGGCCCGGGACTGGGCGGTGCAGGAACTGTCCCGCCGGGAGTACCAAGACGCCAAGCCCGGTCTGGTGCAACGGGCGCTGGAGTGGATCTCGGATTTCCTCGACACCCTGACCTTCGCCGGCAGCGCTCCGCCGATCGTGGCACTGCTGATCCTCGCCCTGGTGATCGCCGGGGTCGTAACCTACGCCGTCCGACGTTCCGGCGGCCTGCACCGGACCGCCCGGCGTAAGAGGGCTCGGGTGCTGCCCGAGACGCACACCACTGCGGCCGATCACCGGGCTGCGGCGCAGCGCCACGCGGACGCCGGAGAATGGGGTCCGGCCGTGGTGGAGCGGTTCCGCGCCATCGCCCGCGAGCTCGAAGAACGTGCCCTACTCAGCCCGCAGCCGGGACGGACCGCAAGGGAGGTGGCCCGCGACGGCGGTGCGGCGCTGCCGGAACTGGCCTCGGACCTGCTCATCGCGGCCCACCATTTTGACGACGTCTCGTACGGGCACCTGACCGTTGACCGGCTCGCCGATCAGGCGTTGCGCGACCTGGACGACCGGTTGCGGGCGGCCCGAACCGTGTCAGCCCAG
>JANNPJ010000382.1:0-2472 GCA_031400005.1 Kineosporiaceae bacterium
TCATCGACGTGGCTGATCTCGTTCTGCAAGAGCCGTCGACGCAACCGCAGACACACGTGGCCGGTGCCTTGGCCGTGTTAGCGGCGATCGCTGCCACCGATTCGATCTGTGGGAAGAAGCTCAAAAGATATGCGCGCGGACAGGACCACGCGCAGGCCGTCGCACTGCTGGAAACCGTTGACCTACCTGATCGAACGCTGCCCGCCAAGCTTCGTCGGATACTCGCAGCCAAGGACAACGCCCATTACTCCCCGTCGCTGATGACCAAGACAGACGCACAGGCTTTGGTGAACAACGCTCGGAAGCTGGTTGATGCGGCATCCACGCTCTGACCGCGAGGAGAAGGCCACCGGCTTCACGTCGGCGGATCGCGCTCAATTGTGCAGCGCTGCACAACCTGCTCGGAAAATGTCGGTGGGGGCGCGTAGGTTCGCCGACGTGACCACTTCAAGCTCCGATCGCGGCTCGCAGCGCAGCAGTCTGCCCGCGAAAAGCAAGAGCAAGGCCGGCCGGGAGAGCATCGCCTACCGCTGCGTCGAGTGCGGCTGGTCCGCGGCCAAATGGGTCGGCCGGTGCAACGAGTGCCAGGCCTGGGGCACTGTGCAAGAGGTCGGCCCGCCCACCGCCGGAGTGACGAAAGCCCGCAAGGTCGCGAACCCGGCCAAGCCGATCGCCGAGGTCGACACAGAATCCGCCCTCACCTGGTCCACCGGGGTGGACGAAATGGACCGGGTTCTCGGCGGCGGCATCGTCAGCGGCGCCGTCGTCCTGCTGGCCGGCGAGCCGGGGGTAGGCAAGTCCACCCTGCTGCTGGATGTGGCCTCGCGCGCCGCCCAGCACTCCCGGACCGTGCTGTACATCACCGGAGAAGAGTCGGCCAGCCAGGTCCGGCTGCGCGCCGAGCGGATCGGCGCGCTGCGGCCTCGGCTGCTGCTGGCGGCCGAAACCGATCTGTCCACCGTGCTCGGGCACGTCGAGCAGATCTCCCCCGACCTGCTGGTGGTCGACTCGGTACAGACCATCGCCAGCGAGGCCGTGGACAGTTCCGCCGGCAGCGTCTCGCAGGTCCGCGAGGTCGCGGCGTCGCTGATCCGGGTGGCCAAGGAACGCGGGATGGCCACCCTGCTGGTCGGGCACGTGACGAAGGACGGCGGTATCGCCGGCCCCCGGGTACTGGAACACCTGGTGGACGTCGTCTGCCAGTTCGAGGGCGATCGGCATTCGCGGCTACGCCTGCTGCGAGCGGTGAAGAACCGCTACGGCCCGACCGACGAGGTCGGCTGCTTCGACCTTTCCGAGATCGGCATCGTCGGGCTGAACGATCCGAGCGGGCTGTTCCTGTCCCGGCATGCGCATCCGGTCGCGGGCACCTGCGTCTCGGTCACCCTGGAGGGACGTCGGCCGCTGGTCACCGAGGTGCAGGCGCTTGTCGCACCGACCCAGTCGAACAATCCCCGGCGGGCCACCTCCGGCCTGGACAGCAGCCGGGTGGCGATGGTGCTGGCCGTTCTGGAACGTCGAGCCGGCACCAGGCTGGCCAGCAACGATGTCTATGTCTCGACGGTCGGCGGGGTCCGGCTCACCGAACCAGCCTGCGATCTGGCGGTGGCGCTGGCCGTCGCCGGTGCGGCGATCGACCGACCGTTGGCCGCCGGTACCGTCGCGATCGGTGAGGTCGGGCTGGCCGGTGAGGTCCGGCAGGTGGCCGGGGTGAGCCGCCGGCTGTCGGAGGCGGCGCGGCTCGGCTTCACCACCGCGTTCGTCCCGACCGGTTCGACCGATGCGGTCCCGGCTCCGGAGGGCATGTTCGTCTACGAGGTGCCCGACGTCCTGACCGCGCTCAGCCGAGCGGCTTTTCCACTGGAGTCGGCCTCGTGACGCGGCTGAGATGAACCGTCCAGATAGACTTCCCTCCGTGGTATCGGATCGGACTCCAGAGGACCTGCTGCGCGACACCCTCGCCGCAGTGGCCCCGGGCACGACTTTGCGTGACGGCTTGGAGCGGATCCTGCGTGGCCGGACCGGCGCTCTGATCGTGCTCGGCTTCGACCCCACCGTGGAGAAGGTCTCCACCGGTGGCTTCATTCTGGACGTCGAGTTCTCCGCCACCCGACTGCGCGAACTGGCCAAGATGGACGGCGCGATCGTCACCGATCAGGACGTCACCAAGATCCTTCGGGCCGCCGTCCAGCTGGTCCCGGACTCGTCGATCGAGACCAGCGAGTCCGGCACCCGGCACCGCACCGCCGAAAGAGTCGCGAAACAGACCGGCTACCCAGTGGTTTCGGTCAGCCAGTCGATGCGGATCATTGCCCTCTACGTCGCCGGAATGCGTTACGTACTCGAAGGCTCGGACGCGATCCTGGCGAAGGCCAACCAGGCCATGGCCACCCTCGAGCGCTACAAAGCCCGCCTCGATGAGGTGACAAGCACGCTGTCCGCCTTGGAAATCGAAGACCTGGTCACCGTGCG
>JANNPJ010000400.1:0-6318 GCA_031400005.1 Kineosporiaceae bacterium
GAAGGATGTCGATCACGCTGCCGTAGAGGTGCCCCTGCTTAACCTCGATCGAGAAGAAGGTCGGGGGTAAAGAAGAGGTTGCTGAGCAGCAACAAGATGAGTATTGCCACCGGCCAGAAAAGCCGGTGCCGAAAGATCCGCCCGGTCATGACTCAGCTCCGCTGGCAATCATCGTCATGATGGACTCCTGGGTCAGATCGATGTTGGGTAGTGACGCCACGAGCGTCCGCTCACGGAGCACGGCGACGGTGTCGCTGAGCCGGAGCACTTCGTCCAGTTCGGCCGAAACGAAGATCACGGCCATTCCGTCACGTGCCAAGCGCACCACTAGTTCCTGGATCTGGGCTTTCGCGCCGACGTCGATCCCGCGGGGGGGTTCATCGAGAATGAGCAGCTGGGGTTCGGTCGCCAACCAGCGGGCCAGCAGAACCTTCTGCTGGTTGCCGCCGCTGAGGTTGCCGACCGGCATCTCGGGATCGGCCGGGCGGATGTCCAGTGCCTCGATGTATCGGGCGGCCAGTTCATCCTGTTGACGCCGGGAAATCGGCCGGACCCAGCCGCGGGAGGCCTGCATCGCCATCACGATGTTCTCGCGCACGCTCAGCTCGGCCATCACCCCTTCGCCTTTGCGGTCCTCCGAGCAGAAAGCCACCCCTCGGCTGATTGCTGCGGCCGGCGAACGCGGCAGCCCCGCCACTCCGCTGATCTCGAGCGTCCCGCTGTCGGCATAGTCGGCTCCGAAGACCAGCCGCACCGTTTCGGTGCGACCGGATCCGAGCAGACCCGCCAGGCCAAGAACTTCCCCTTGGTGGACGACGAGGTCGACCGGCGAGATCGCGCCCTTTCGACCGAGACCGTGAGCTTCAGCGACGACCTCTCTCTCGCCGAGTTCGCCGAATGCACGGGCGGAGAGCTGCTCCAACTCGGCCAGAGCCTTGAGCTCCTTGCCAATCATGAGGTTGACCATCTGCACCTTGCTGATGTCCGTGATCAGGTGCTCGCTGACGAGCTGTCCGTTGCGCAGAACGGTGATCCGGTCCGCCATCTCGAACACCTGGTCGAGGAAGTGCGAGACGAACAGGATCGCCACGCCGTCCTCACGCAGAGAGCGGATCACCCGGAACAGCTGTTCCACCTCGCTGGCGTCAAGGCTTGACGTCGGCTCATCGAGGATCAGCACTCGCGCGTCGATGTTGATCGCGCGGGCAATCGCGACCATCTGCTGGATGGCGATGGAGTGCGAACCGAGCATGGAGCCCGGATCGATGGTGACGTCCATCCGCCGCATCAGCTCAGCGGAGCGTTGGCGCATCTCGGCGAACTTGATCCGCCCAAACCGACGCGGTTCGCGGCCGATGAAGATGTTCTCCGCGACCGAAAGGTTCGGGCAGAGGTTGACCTCCTGGTACACGGTGCTGATCCCGGCGTCCTGGGCCTCGTTCGGGCCGCTGACCCGCAGTTCGGCGTCGTTGAGCCGAACCTCGCCACCATCGATTGAGTAGACACCGGTAAGCACCTTGATCAAGGTGGACTTACCGGCGCCGTTCTCTCCCATCAGCGCGTGTACCTCGCCGGGAAACAAGCGGAAGTCCACGCCGTCCAGGGCTTTGACCCCAGGAAAGACCTTGTGGATACCCCGCATGGTGAGAACGGGCTGCTTGGTGAGAACGGGCTGCTTGGTGAGAACGGCCGGGTCGTCGTCCATGTACGTCGCTCCTCATCGAGCCTGTTGGTCGTCGCCTTCGTACTGGCGGCAGTTCTGTCCGTGCATGCGCTGATCTGTCAATACTGACTGTCTGTCGTCTTCTCGGCTAGATCGCTCAGTTCCGGGCCATCCAACCGACAGTGAGCGTGAACGATATCCACGTCAAGGTCAAGAGTTAACGATAACATTTCCGTAAATCTGCTGGCCAAACGCAGCTATGCAGGCCTTTTGCAGCCTGAGCCGGGCCTCGATTCGCAGGGCCTGCGCCCCTGGGCCGACCTTGCGAGCGATCAAATTGTTAGCGATCACATCGGTCCTTCGACCGTCCGCCGGAAGCCCGGTGCACGGGTGCTTCGACGGACGATCAACTCCGGAGTGATCACTATCCGTTCGTCGGAGCTGGTTCCGGACTTGATCTGGGCCAGCAGAGCCTGCAGGCTTCGCCGCCCGACGGCACTGAACGGCTGACGCACGGTGGTCAGTGGCGGGATGAAGTTGGCCGCTTCGGGCATGTCATCGAAACCCACGACACTGATGTCGCCTGGCACCGAGCGTCCGTGCTCGTGCAGGGCCCGAAGCAGGCCAAGGGCCATCTGGTCGTTGGCGGCGAAGACGGCCGAGGCCTCGGGCATGCGGCCGAGGATCTGGCCCGCCTCGTATCCCGACTGAGCGGTCCAGTCTCCCCGCAGGACCGGCGGGATGTCCGCTCGGGCCGCGGTCAGCGTCTCGGTCCAGCCGCTGATCCGTTCCCGGGTCTCGTACCAGCCTGCCGGGCCGCTGACGTGCCAGACGGTCTGATGCCCCAACTCCAGCAAATGGGAGGTAGCCAGCCGGGCACCCACCGCCTGGTCGACAGCGATCACCGGGAGCGATCCGCTCGGCGAGCCTTCCACGGCGATCATGGGCAGGTGTCGGGCATGGGACGAGAGCGCCTCACCGAGCGAGATCAACGGCGCCACGACAACAATGCCGTCGACGCCCTGCTTCTGGAGATTCATCAGCGCCTCATCCAAGGCCCCGGGCTCACCGTCACCGACACTCGCCACGGTGATCATGTAACCCGCTTCACGGGCGGCTGCCTCGACGCCGTAGAGGGTGGACATCGGACCGTAGAGGGCCCCGGCCATCGTGATCACCCCGAGCGTCCGAGATCGGCCGGTGACCAGTGTGCGGGCGGCGGAGTTGGGCCGGTATCCGAGTTCCTCGATGGCGGCGACGACGAGCGCACGAGTGCGCGGGCTGACGTTGGCGTTGCCGTTCAGGACCCGGGACACGGTCTGGTGCGAGACCCCGGCCAAGCGGGCGACATCATGCATGCCGGGACGGCGCTTGGATCCGGATCGAGCCAGATCACCTTCGTGCGGTCGGACCGCGGGCGGTAGGTCCGCCATGAATCACCCACTAAACTGTCCGGTTTCGGACACTGATCCAGTTTGCCGCCCGAACCGAGACGGACCGAAGTACCTTGTCGACCAAGGTACTCCAACGCTAGAGACAACAGGGTTAACGTTCACATGGCAACCGTTTGGGACGATTGATTCGCATTCTCCGGCCTCCATCCCCATCTATATGCCGACCAAACCGACATATCTCGCGTGAACCCGGATAGGCCGATCAAGTGCTGGTCTCGCCCACGCCTCCTCGATGTGAACGCTCATCCGAGCAGCCAACAAGTGGTTCAGCTCTCACGCATCAACGGCACCCGGCTGCCGCTCAAGTCACCTTCTCCGCTCGTGCGGGTTATCCACAGTTCGATGAGCGAGTGGGCCGCGCGCCGTCGAGCCTCGTAGGATCGCCGGATGGCGGTGACGGGAACCGAGCGGATCACGGACGCGAAGGACGGCGCGCTGGACGTGCTGAACCGAGTCTTCGGGTACGACGCGTTCCGCGGTAACCAGCGCGAGATCATCGACCATGTCACCGGCGGCGGAGACGCTCTGGTCCTGATGCCGACCGGCGGCGGCAAGTCGCTCTGCTACCAGATCCCGGCGCTGGTCCGGGACGGCGTCGGCGTGGTGATCTCGCCGCTGATCGCGCTCATGCAAGATCAGGTCGACGCCCTGCAGGCGCTCGGCGTGCGGGCCGGATTTCTCAATTCGAGTCAGGATTTCGCTGCCCGCCGCGCGGTTGAGACCGCGTTCCTGAGCGGCGAGTTGGACCTGCTCTATCTCGCCCCGGAGTCACTGGGCGGCGGCGCTTCACCGACGATGCGATTGCTGGAACGCGGAAAGATCGCACTGTTCGCGATCGACGAGGCGCACTGCGTGGCCCAGTGGGGGCACGACTTCCGGCCCGATTACCTGGCCCTGTCGATCCTGCACGAGCGCTGGCCCGAGGTCCCCCGGATCGCGCTGACCGCGACCGCGACCAGTCGCACCCACGCCGAGATCGCCACCCGGCTCAAACTCGACGAGGCCAAGCACTTTGTTGCCAGCTTTGACCGGCCCAACATCCAGTACCGGATCGTCGCGAAGAACGAGCCGCGTAAGCAGCTGCTCGATCTGTTGCGCACCGAGCATCCCGGCGACGCCGGCATCATCTACTGCTTGTCCCGGGCCTCGGTCGACAAGACGGCCGAGTTCCTGGTCAAGAATGGGATCGCCGCGCTGCCTTACCACGCCGGATTGGACGCCCGGACCAGGGCGGCCAACCAGGCTCGGTTCCTGCGCGAGGACGGCTTGGTGATGGTCGCGACCATCTCCTTCGGGATGGGCATCGACAAACCGGACGTGCGCTTCGTCGCCCACCTCGACCTGCCGAAATCGGTCGAGGGCTACTACCAGGAAACCGGGCGAGCCGGCCGGGACGGCCTACCCTCGACCGCCTGGCTGGCTTACGGGCTGCAGGACGTCGTCCAACTGCGGAAGATGATCGAGGGTTCCGAGGGAGACCTCGCGCATCGGCGAATGCTGGCCGGCCACCTCGACGCGATGCTGGCGCTGTGTGAGACGGTCGACTGCCGCCGGGTCCGTCTATTGGCGTATTTCGGCCAGGACAGCAAACCCTGCGGCAACTGCGATACCTGCCTGAACCCGCCAGAGTCCTGGGACGGCACGATCCCGGCACAGATGTTGCTGTCGACCGTGCTCCGGCTGAAGCGCGAGCGCGGCCAGAAGTTCGGAGCGGGACAGTCGATTGACATCCTGCTCGGACGACGGACCGAGAAGGTTACCCAGCACGGCCACGACCAACTCACCGTCTTCGCGATCGGCAAAGACCTCGAAGAGGCGCAGTGGCGTGGGGTGGTCCGGCAACTGCTGGCTCAAGGCCTGCTCTCGGTCGAGGGCGATTACGGCACGCTGGTGCTCAACGAAGCCAGTGCGGCGGTGCTGAGTCGAGAGCGCCCGGTGATGATGCGGCGTGAGCCGGAGAAGCCGGCTCGCAGCGCCGCCACTTCCCGCGCCACCCGGGCCAAAGGCGGGGCAGTGGTGGATCTTCCGGCCGAGGCCATGGGGACGTTCGAACGCCTGCGGGCCTGGCGCGCGGCGACCGCCAAGGAGCAGGGGATGCCCGCGTACGTGATCTTCCATGATGCCACCCTGCGGCAGATCGCCACCGAGGCACCGACCACGCTGGATGCACTCAGCACGGTCAGTGGTGTCGGCGACAACAAGCTGGCGAAGTACGGCCAGCAGATCCTGGACACCCTGCGGGAGTAACCCGTGCGTCCCGAGCCGAAGCGCTGCATTCGGGACGCGCGGACGTCGGCCCACCGGGTGTGGATTCCCGACAGATGGCGGATGCGTCCGGGCGGACGGTGGCGAGAGCATGAGGCATCGGCTTTCCCTCACCGTGGAGGAACTTTCATGCCCTATGCCTTTGATCCCGAACTGCGCGCCGCACTGGCGATGCTCCCCGTGCTCGACCTCGACGATCTGGCCGGCTCTCGCACCGAGGGAAGCCGGCTGATCGCCGAGCTGTCGATGCCTGACACCACCGGTGTTCAGGTCGAGGAGCGGCACGTACCCGGGCCGGAGGGCAGTCCCGAGGTGAAGCTGCGAATCTACCGGCCCGATCAAGCCAGCGCACCGGCCGCCATCTACAACGTGCACGGCGGAGGCTTCATCCTTGGTGATTTGGAGATCGATCACGTCCGTAACCTGGAACTTGCCCGGGAACTATGAATTCTGGTCGTATCGGTGGACTATCGACTCGCCCCGGAAGCGCCATTTCCCGGCGGGCTGGAAGTCGTGTACGCCGGCCTGCTCTGGATGGCCAAGCACGCCGACGAGCTGGCCATCGATCCGCAGCGGATCGCCGTCCACGGTTTGAGCGCGGGCGCTGGGTTGTGTGCGGCCTTGACCCTGTTGGCCCGCGATCGCGGCGGCCCGCACATCGCCTTCCAGTTCCTTGCGGTGCCGGAGCTGGACGATCGTCTGAACACGGCGAGCATGACCGCCTACAATGATACGCCGATCTGGAATCGGCCGAACGCCGTCATGAGCTGGGATTGCTATCTGGGCGCCGGAGTACCGGGCAGCGACAGCGTCTCCGCGTACGCCGCCCCGGCCAGGGCAACTGACCTGACCGGACTGCCGCCGGCCTATCTCTCGGTGATGCAATTCGACCCGCTGCGAGATGAGGGGATTGCTTACGCAACAGCACTTTTGGCA
>JANNPJ010000405.1:0-9215 GCA_031400005.1 Kineosporiaceae bacterium
GTCGCGATGCGCTCATCCTTGCGCATGGTGCTGGACGAAACCACGCTCCAGCATGTCCTCACCGGTACCCTCCCCCCGCATGTTCAGCGCATGGCACAGGAGCCGGACGCGTGGATCTCTCGCTGAATGGGAAGAGGGTCACGACGCCAGATCCGCGCGGTGACCGGCAGGTTCCGTGCAAGCGTGAGAAGGCAAGGTCACGCTGTCCGTGTTGGGCTCAAGACGGTCGGCGTCCGATCTGCGACTACATCACGATTCGATCGACCGCCGTTCGCTGCAATGGACCTATTCAGCCTCGACGGCGGGACCGGTGGCGGCGTCCTGCCTTGTGCTCCTGTCGGTTGTCGCGGGCTGTCGTGAGCCTCGCCAGAGGTAGACAAGCGCGGCTAGGAAGATGATCACGTTGAGCCGCAGGCCGAGAATATGGTTCACGTCGTCCACCCGAAGTGCTTCGATCCAGACCCGGCCGAGGGTGTATGCGGCTATATAAGAGAGCGAACAGTCGCCCGTGTCCAAGCCGGTAACGTCTCTCGGCCCAGATCAGGACCGCGGCCACGCCGAGATTCCACAGGCTCTCGTACAGGAACGCTGGGTGGTACAGGCTAGCGTCCAAAGTTTCGGCCGGTCGGTGGGCAGGGTCGATGCGTAGCGCCCAGGGCAGAGAGGTGACCTTCCCATACAGTTCCTGGTTGAAGTAGTTGCCGCAGCGCCCGATGGCTGCGTGATGACCAGCCCCGGAGCCAGCACATCGGCGAAGGCGAGCAGATCGATGCCCTTCCTCCGGCATCCGATCCAGGCACCGACTCCTCCCAGAGCTACGGGCCCCCAGATACCCAGCCCGCCGTCCCAGATGAACAGAGCGCGGATCGGTTGACGTCCAGCAGCGAAATACAGACGTCGACGGCAAAGGGCTCTTCCAGCGGCGCGAGACCCCGGATGGAGGTGTCTGCTGCGCGTCCCCTGCGTGCCAGGCCTCCACCGATCCGAGTGACTTCGGTATCAACCTGAACGACTTCGACTCGAGCACAGCCTGAACCTCGACGCCACCATCGTGCGCATCCGTGCCGCGGCTGAACGACTCCAGGACACCGTCTGGATCGCGGTCACCCTGCCGAACCCCTACGAAGAGGAGGACGACCTCCTCGAGGACGCAGCGATCACCCGGTGGACCACCGTGGCGCTGCACCTCGACGACCTGGACTGGATCCGCGAGTCCTTCACCACCTCATAGACGACCTCCGCGTACCCGACGCCGTCGCGACCCAGGGTTGCTGCTCTCCAGGCGGAACGCTCCTGGTGACCTCCACGTTCTCGCTGGAGGACATCCCTGTCCTGATGCACCCCTTCACCGCGTAGATAGAGAGACATGAGCGAAGATCACCATCCCCCGTCTGCGCCTCCAGAGCCGGTGAAGGGGGAGGACAACTGGTGATGGAGGTGCTCACCCTGCTCCTGGGTGTCGTGGTGGTGCTCCTGATCACCGTGGTGACCGGCTACTTCGTGGCCCAGGAGTTTGCCTACATGTCGGTGGACCGCTCGGGGCTCAAGGCGCGTGCCGAGGCCGGTGACGGCGCGGCTCAGCGGGCGCTGGTGGTCACCGCGCGCACGTCGTTCATGCTTTCGGGCGCCCAGTTGGGCATCACGGTCACCGGTCTGCTCGTCGGCTACGTCGCCGAGCCGCTGATCGGTGAGTCCCTCGGTGCGCTGCTGGGTGGGGTGGGGATCCCCACCGCCGTCAGTGTGGGTGTCGGCGCGGTGCTCGCGCTGTTGTTCTCCACATTCGTGCAGATGCTCTTTGGTGAGCTGTTCCCCAAGAACCTGGCCATCGCCAAGCCCGAGCCGCTGGCGTTGTGGTTGGCGCGTTCGACCCTGGCCTATCTGACGGTGTTCGGCTGGTTGATCTGGATCTTCGATCAGGCCTCGAACCTGTTGTTGCGGGCATTGCGGATCGAGCCGGTCCACGACGTCGAGCACGCCGCGACCGCGCGCGATCTGGAACACATCGTGGAGGAGTCGCGCGAGAGCGGGGACCTGCCGGTGGAGCTGGCGATGATGCTGGATCGCATCCTGGACTTCCCCCAGCGCAGTGTGGGGCACGCGATGATCCCCCGCTCTCGGGTGGACATCGTCACGGACACCGACGACCTGGGCACGGTGCGGGCGCTGATGGCGGTCGGTCATTCGCGGTACCCGGTCCTGGCTGCCGATACCGGCGACGTGGTCGCCGTGGTGCACCTGGCGGACCTGCTCACCACGCCCGAGCCCGACACCGCCCTGCTGACCTCGATCGCGCGCCCGGCGCTGGTCGTGTCCACCCTGACCGCGCTGCCGCAGGTGTTGCGCCAGCTCGGGGAGACCAAGGACCAGCTGGCCTGCGTCGTCGATGAGTACGGTGGTTTCACCGGGGTGATCACCCTGGAGGACCTCGCTGAGGAACTGGTCGGCGAGATCACCGACGAGCACGACGAGGCCAACCCCGGATACGTGCCGATCGAGGGCGATGGGGTGTGGGAGATGTCCGGTGACGTTCACGTCGACGAGGTCGAACGTGCCCTCGGTACGGATCTGCCGCGCGGAGACTACGAGACGATCGCCGGTCTGGTCATCGCCGCCCACGGCACTCTGCCGCCCCAGGGCACCGTGCTGCACATCGAGCTACCCGCCGATCCAGGCGACCTGGTCCACCCGGGCGACCGGTCGCCGCGCCTGCTGCGCGTGTCGGTCCTGGCCCTCGAGCGCCACGTCCCTTCCCGGGTGCGCCTGCAGCTGCCCGACGTCACCACCACCTCCGGTGATACCCCCGCGAGCATCGACGCCGACACGATCGCCGATGTGAGCCCTCCTGATCAGGAGAGCACCCGATGAGCGACAACCCGTGGGTCGTCGTCCCCGTCACCGTCCTCATCGTCGCGCTGAGCGCCTTCTTCGTGGCCGTGGAGTTCGCTCTGCTGGCCGCCAAGCGACACCGACTCGAAGATGCCGCCGCCTCCAGCGCCTCCGCCCGCGCCGCCCTGCGCAGTTCCTCGGAACTGACCCTGCTGCTGGCCGGCTCCCAGCTGGGCATCACTGCCTGCACCCTCGCCCTGGGAGCGATCAGCAAACCGGCGGTGCACCACTGGCTCACCCCCGCCTTCGAGACCGCTGGGCTACCACTGGTGGCCGCCGACATCCTCGGCTTCGTCCTCGCGCTGTTCGTGGTCACCTTCATCCATCTCGTGGTCGGTGAGATGGCTCCGAAGTCCTGGGCCATCGCCCATCCTGAGCGTTCGGCGATCCTGCTGGCACTGCCCATGCGGGCATTCATGCTGCTGTTCCGCCCGGTGTTGAGGATCCTCAACGAGGCCGCCAACTCCCTGGTGCGCCGGGCCGGCGCCGAACCGGCCAGCGAGATCGCCGCCGGACACAGCCCCGACGCGCTGCGTCACCTGCTGGAGCACTCCACCACCGTCGGTGCGCTGGACGCGCGTTTCTCCGCGCAGTTGTCCGGCGCCCTGGAACTGGAACGCATGACGGTACGCGAACTGCTGCGCCCCAACGCGCGCCTGGCCGTGATACCCGCAGACGCCACCGCCGGGCACGTACGCGAGATCACCCGCCGCACCGGTCACCTCCGCATCCTGGTAGGCACGCCTGAGCACATCACCGGAGTGATCCACGTCCGCGACACCCTGACCGAACCAGACGCAGCCCCCGCCGCCCCCTACGTACGGGCGGTCTTCACCCTGGAAGCCGACACCACGGTCCACGCCGCGCTGAAGACAATGCGCGAGACCCGAAACCACCTCGCCGTCATCACCGACACCGCACAGGTCCAAGGCGTCATCACCCTGGCCGACGTGCTGCGCCGCCTCTTCCCACAGGCCACAACACCGGCAAGCTGACCAACCGGGCCATCAACCGCAGAGCAGACCGCGCGGTTCAGCGCAGCCGCGAAGCACCCAGATCACCACGATCCAGGCCGAGGTCACCCGCCGGGCCGTCACCGTGAGCATCGGTCTCACCCTGATCATCGCCACCCTCGCCGGCTGGCACGTCAACGCCACCGCGGTTGACGCGGTGATCGCGCTCAGCGTGGTCGTCGTGGCGGTTGTGGCCTACCAGGGCCGCCCGACGTCGTGGACAGTGTTCACGGGTGTGGTGTTCGGGTTCGGCCTGATCCACGGCCTGGGACTGTCGACCCGGCTACAGGACATCGGTCTGCCGGAGGACGGCCTGTTGGCCCGGGTGATCGCGTTCAACATCGGCATCGAGATCGGGCAACTGGCCGCGATCGCTGTGATCGTCGCTGTGGCCGCCGGAATCCGGAAACTGGCCCGCACCGACACCGAGAACACCGCCCCCGCCCTGTACCGGTTGGCCACGGCCGGGCTGCTGATCGGTGGCGCGGCGGCGTTCAGCGCGGTGCTGTACACCGCCGTCACCGACTCACCGGCCGACGACACGAGCGAAGCCGCCGCCGCGGCGGCGGCGTGCACCGAGGGCCCGCGCACCGACAATTTCCCCGTTCAGGGCGGGCACACGGCCAAGTCGTTCTTCGAACCCACCGAGATCACCCCCCTGGGCGACTTCGGGCATTCCCTGGCCGATGGGTACGTCGTCTACCTGTACCGCCCGCAGCTACCGGCGGCGAACGTCGAGCAATTGCGCGAGCTGGTCCACGGCCCGGACTCCGTCGGCAAGGGCCTGCTGGCCGGCCCCGGCACCGGGCAGGTCCCGGCCGTCAAGGCGGTCACCGCCACCAGGACCCTCACCTGCACCACCTACGACCACGCGGCTGTGCAGGAGTTCACCAACGCCCAGTTCCCGGCCCTGCAGTAACCCGGCGCGACCCGGTAGAGGACGCACCACCGCCACCCGAGCGGCGCCCCGGCTAGGCCCGGGCGCCAGGAGCAGGCGTGCGGGTGAAGACGTACACGGACCCGGCCGGCAGCACGCCTCTGCTCAGCCGCTTGTTCAGGCTCATCTCGAAACCAGTCTGGGCGCGATACGCGTCCCAGTTGCCGGCCTCGTGGTCCTTGGTCGAGGTGATGAGGATGTACGTCTGAACACTGGGGGTGGAGAAGACAGTGTGCTCGAAGGTGTTGCCGGCTGGAGGCCAGGAACAGACCACCACCTCGGGCTCGTGCCGGCGCAGCGCGGTGCGCGCATCCACCTGGGCCACGTCCGGGCCGTAGCTGACGCTCCGGTCCCAGCTGTGATCATCCGTGGCGGCGACCTGGGCCCCCTGCTTGCCCAGCAGCCGCGTCAGCGTGCCGTCTCCCGCGGCGATCTCCAGGCAGGAATGCCCGCCGATCAGGTCCGCCACGCCCCGCAGGAGCGAACGGGAGTAGAAGCAGTACACGCCCTGCTGGAACATCATCGGCATCAACCGCCGCCGTTGGGTCAGCAGCGGCCACACCAGGCGGAACGCTATCGACGAGACGGCCTTGCGCCGCGAACTGCGGGTGAGGAACAGTTTTTCGATCACCCGGCGGTTCACCCGCCCCAGCGCGATCTGGTCGCCGCTCACCCCGGCCTCAGCCACCAGCAGCGCCTGCGTCACCGCGCGGATGGCCATCTGCTGGCGGATGGTCTGCGAGATCAGCACCTGCCGCGGCGGCAGACGACCCGAACGACCCGCCGGCGACGGCGCCTGTTGCTGCATGAGCGTGCCCAGATACGCGTGCATCTCCTGCGTATCGCCCCGCTCGACCAACCGGGCCACCTCGGCGTCCACCCGCTGCCAGTCCGCCGGATAGGCCTCACACATCTCCTGCAGCGAGGGCCCAGCCCGCAGCCATTCGGCCACGTCGCCCGGACGTTGCCCCGTCCGCGGTCCCGCTATCTGTGCCTGCCCACGCGTCATCCCACCCCTTCGACACACCACAGACGCCGCTTAAGCCGGGGTATTCAGTACACGAGAGACCCCACTGGGGCCATCAGTTGCGCCCAGCAGCACGCCAACTACCGGTGGAGAGATAGCGCCACTTACCGCTGAAGATCATAGATCCGGACCACCGTGGTGAGCAGCTTGACGGAAACCCGGACACCATCGTGAACCGGGCCAGCAGTCCGGAGCGCCAGTCATCGGCGTCGGCCTCCGGGCACCAGGTCGGCGACGGTCGCCATCGCCGCGCGCAGCTCGGTCCGCGAGACCTGCGCCTCGATCGCCTCCCAGACCGCGGCGACCCGGATCTTCCTCCTCGGCTAAGCAGCAGTCGAGGTGGGGGGGATCTCAGTCGCGCTCGATCACCCGGGCTTTCTCCTCACCTCACGGTTGGCCTTGCCGATGGTGGGATAACAGTGTGGTCCTGCGCATGTCGGTGAGGGCGGTCGCATGCGAGCTCGGGCGTGGTTCGGTCGGATCCCCGGTAGCGCTCGGGCAAGCCGCCGGGCAAGTGCCGCGCTGGCCGTCATCCTGCTTGCCCTGGCGCTGGCCGCGACGGCGAGCAGCTGGTATCAGAGCCGAATGATCAACCTCTCGACCGCCAGCATGGCCACCGGTGATGCCTACCGGGAGGCGCGCTACCTGGCAACCGCCCAGAAGACGGAGTTGTTGTATGCCTACGTGTCGGGACGCAGCCAGGAAGAGCGGGACAGGCACGCGGAAATCGGCCGGCAACTGGTCGTCGCCCTGCAGGATCTACGGGAGATGCCAGGCAACGAGGAAATAGCCGTCACTCAGGAGACGACTGGCAAGCCGGCGATGCAAGGGGACATGCCAGGAATGCCGGGCATGGGCGAGGAAATGCCTGCCATGCCGGGGATGCAGGCCTCCGATGAGCCAGCCATGACCGCCCCCTCGCCCGGTGTGCCCGTGACCGATCGCGCCGTGGCGGCGGGGTTGCTTGGTCAGCAGCAGCGCTACCTCGGGCTGTCCGACGAGTTCTTTGATCTGCTCGACAGCCATGACACCCCAGCCGTGGCGAGCCTGCTGCAACGGGAGATCAACCCGCTGATCGAGCAGATCGACCACGAACTTCACCAGGTGTCTGCGCAGCACTACGAGATGAACATGACCCAGGCGAGGGAGATGACCAAGGCGTCCACGATGCTGCAGGTCGGGACGCCGCTGGTGTTCGGGGTCGGGCTGGTGCTGTTCGCCCTGTTGACCATGATCACCCGCTCGCACCGCCGAAACATCCAGACGCAGGCCCGCCAGGATGCGCTGACCGGACTGCCCAACCGGATCTCGTTCCACGAGAGCGGCCAACAGGCCCTGCGCGACGCCGCCAAGACCGGGGTCCAGCCAACGATGTTGGTGCTGGACCTCGACGGGTTCAAGGACGTCAACGACAGTCTGGGCCACTACTACGGTGACCAGTTGCTGATCGAGGTGGGCAAGCGCCTGCGCACGGTGGTGCGCGCCCAGGATGTCACCGCCCGACTCGGTGGCGACGAGTTCGCGGTCCTCCTCGTGGCGCAAGGCGCTGAGGAGGGCACCCAGATCGCGCGGCGCATCACGACGGCCCTACACGCCCCGTTCCTCATCGAGGACGTCACCCTGGATATCGAGGCGAGCATCGGGATCGCCACCGCTGAGCGCGACCAGAACGTGGTGGCCCTCATCCGGCACGCCGACACCGCGATGTACCTGGCCAAGGAGCACAAACTCGGCTACACCCACTACGACGGCGACCATGACAAGAACACCGCGAGCCGACTCGGCTTGCTCGGAGCACTGCGCCGAGCCCTCGACGCCGAGGAGATCGTGCTGCACTACCAACCGAAGATAGCCCTGGACACCGGCGAGATGAGCGGCGTAGAGGCACTGGCCCGCTGGCAGCACCCGACCCGCGGCCTACTCTCGCCAGCCGAGTTCATTCCGGTACTTGAGAGCACCACCCTGGGCCACCGCTTCACCGCCCACGTCCTGGCCCAAGCACTCGCGCAGACCCGGCGGTGGCTGGACGAGGGCATCCGCCTGCCGGTCGCGGTCAACGTCTCCACCCGCTGCCTGCTCGACGAGCGCTTCCCCGACACGGTGGCGCGGCTTCTCGCCGGCTCCAACGTGCCCGGCGAACTGCTCTGCGTAGAGATCACCGAGAACACCGTCATGGCCGATCCGACGATGACCATCTCCATCCTGCGACGGCTCCGGGAACTCGGTGCGAAGATCGCCATCGATGACTTCGGCACCGGCTACTCCTCGATGACCTACCTCAAAATGCTCCCCGTCGACGAGCTCAAGATCGACCGGAGCTTCGTCGGTGACATGACCGCCGACGCGAGCAACGTCGTGCTGGTCCAGTCCGCGGTGGATCTCGGCCACAACCTTGGCCTGGCTGTCGTCGCCGAAGGCGTAGAGGACATCCCCACCCTGGAAATGCTACGGGGCCTCGGGTGCGACATAGCCCAGGGCTACTATTTCGCTCGGCCCCTGCCCGCCGACCAGGTGACGGCGCTGATGAAGCACCCCAGGACCAAGGGGTCACTGAAGCTCAGAACATGAAGTGACCATCCCCAACTCCGCAATTGGCAGGTGAACCGCAGGTACTGCCAGGTGCTGCTACCGGCCGGGAGCCGACGAGATCGGTTCTACTGCAACAACAACTTCCGAACAATGGCGTGGTACTTCCGCCGGAAGGCCAGGGGAAGCGCCCCTTGCCCGCTGGCGGCATCCGGCCTTCGGCTCGGACAGCCTGGCCCTGCAGGCGGCAGCAGCCCGGGCCCAGCATCTCGGGGAAACACACCGGTCGCGGCCAGTAAGGGCGCCCAAGGCACCGACCACCAAGAACGATCAACTAGTCGTCTACACGTTGGTACAGCTCGGGAGCCTCACCCCTGTCCCTCCCACGGTTTTCCCCATACCCGTGGCTTGGGTAGGAGGCCGGTGTCCGGGGGCTGTCATCCGAGGGCACGTCGACGTCACACCTCCGTGGCCTGGGGCCGGGGGCCTGTCTCGGCGGGGCTGAATGTCGCTCAGGAACGATGGTTCGCCGTTGCTGGTGTCGTGAGTAGGGCGGGCCGGGGGCCGGTCGAATGCGACCTGTCCTGACCGGACACCGCGTAGGTCGCCCCGGTGCGCCGGGCGAGTTCGTTACCGCCGGTTACGTAGTCGTTGTGGATGTGGGTCTCCAGTACGAGCACACCGGTCAGGGCCCGGACGGCCAGGGCGGACTCGACCCTGTCAGGGTCGCGCTGTCGGTCGATGACCACTGCGTGGGGTGCCGGCGTGGGCGATGTACCTGCGATCGCCCAGTTCCCTGGTTTCGATGACCTCGACCTCGATCACG
>JANNPJ010000427.1:0-9119 GCA_031400005.1 Kineosporiaceae bacterium
CAAGGATGCGGTGATCGCGGTCGACGGTGAGCCGGTGAACAGCTTCTTGTCACTGGTCGGCCAGTTGCGGGAGCGGCAGGCCGGGACCGCGGTCACCCTCACCGTGGTCCGCGACGGCAAGGCCTTCGACGTCAAGGCCACGCTCGGAGCCAGACCGACGTCCCAGAACTGACGGACACGGATCGGCTGACGGACACGGATCGGCTGACAGATACCGATCGGGACCGAGGAACTCGACCAAGAACCGAACGCAGTCCACCGGGACGGACGCAGCCGCGGCTGCGTCCGTCCCGGCTTTGCCGTCTGTCCACAGCGTTATCCACAGAATTCCATGCCTGTGGACAGCGCCAGCGAGCGCGCTGCGACCCTGGCAGGCTCGTTCTCGCCGCCACAGTGGCGGGCCCGAAAAGCCGGAAGGAAAGTTCAATGACCAGGTTCGAGGTGGATAGCGCCCAGGTGACCCAGGCGGGCGCCGCGGTACAGGCGTCTGCCCAGCAGATTGGCACCGAGGTAGACCGGATGATGCGGCATCTGCTCGAACTGCAAGCCAGCTGGCGAGGCCAAGCCGCTACATCGTTCCAGCACGTCGTCACGGAGTGGCGAGGAACCCAGGAACGGGTCCGCAGTGCGCTGGAGGAGATTCAGGCGGCGTTGGCGCAGGCCGGGCGGCAGTACGAGGAGGTAGAAGCGTCAGCGGTCCGGATGTTCACCGGCTGAGCTGGCCGGCAAGGCGAGATCTGGTCAGGCCCCGAGACCCGGCGGGATCGGGTCCGGGACCTCCCAGACCATGGCCAATCGCTTGCGCCCACCGGGCGTCGGCATCAATACCCAGTGCGCGACCGGACGGAGACTGACTGCGTTCCATTCCGAGCCGGCGGCGGGCGCAGACTCAGCAAGCCGCTGCTCTGGAACCGTTATCCCTGTGGACTTCATCAATACACCTCGTGTTCATCTTGAGTTCATCTTGACCACCATAGCAGGAAGGGTTGGAGGCAGTGGCTGGCGGCGCACCGATTCGGTCTCTCGAGAGAGTGGAGAACGGTTCTACGATTGTTATCGATCTGACACGATGGACCTTCGATAACGTTATCGACGATGAGTCACTGGAGGGCCCGAATGGCCAGCACCCCCACCCCCGATGACCGTTTCACCTTTGGGTTATGGACGGTCGGATGGCCGGCCCGCGACCCGTTCGGGGATGCCACCCGCGCGCCGCTCGACCCGGTCGAGTCCGTGCATCGACTGTCCGAGCTCGGCGCCTACGGCGTCACGTTCCATGACGACGATCTGGTCCCCTTCGGCTCCACCGACTCCGACCGGGAAAAGACGATCGAGCGGTTCGAGGGCGCGCTGGCCGAGACCGGGATGAAGGTCCCGATGGTCACCACTAACACCTTCACTCATCCGGTCTTCAAGGACGGTGGCCTGACCAGCAACGATCGCTCGGTCCGTCGCTACGCACTGCGCAAGATGATGCGCCAGATGGACCTCGCCGGTCGGTTGGGTGCCGAAACCTTTGTGATGTGGGGCGGGCGCGAAGGCAGCGAGACCGAGGCCGCCAAGGACGTCCAGGCGGCATTGGAGCGGATGCGCGAGGGGATTGACCTGCTGGCGCAGTACTCCATCGACCAGGGTTACGGCCTGCGCTTCGCGATCGAGCCCAAGCCGAACGAACCGCGCGGCGACATCTTGCTGCCGACCCTCGGTCACGCACTGGCCTTCATCTCCACGCTCGAGCACCAGGAATTGGTCGGGATCAACCCGGAGGTCGGGCACGAGCAGATGGCCGGGCTGAATATGGCTCACGGCGTGGCTCAGGCGCTCTGGATGGGCAAGCTCTTCCACATCGACCTGAACGGCCAGAACGGGCCCAAGTTCGACCAGGACCTGATCTTCGGCCATGGCAACCTGTTGAACGCCTTCTTCCTGGTCGACCTGCTCGAGCACGGCGGCGTCAATGGCGGTCCGGCCTACACCGGGCCGCGGCACTTCGACTACAAGCCGCTGCGCACCGAGGACATGACCGGCGTCTGGACCTCGGCGGCGGCGAACATGAGCATGTACCTGCTGCTGCAGGAACGGGCCAAAGCGTTCCGGGCGGACCCGGAGGTGCAGGAGGCGCTGGCGGCGGCCAAGGTCGCCGAACTCGCAGTCCCCACCCTTTCGGACGGCGAGGGATACGCGGAACTGCTTGCGGACCGGTCGGCCTTCGAGGAGTACGACCCGGATGTCGCCGGTGAACGTGGCGCCGGCTTCGTCAAGCTCGCCCAGCTCGCCGCCGAGCACGTCATGAACGCGCGCTGATGAGCCTGGTCGCCGGGGTCGACTCCTCGACCCAATCCTGCAAAGTGGTGATTCGGGACGCCGAAACTGGGCAACTGGTCCGCGAGGGCCGGTCGACTCACCCGGACGGCACCGAGGTCGACCCGGCGGCCTGGTGGGCGGCGCTCGGTGCGGCCGTGACCGCCGCCGGTGGCCTGGACGACGTCGATGCGGTGTCCGTCGGGGCCCAGCAACACGGCATGGTCACCCTGGACGCCGACGGTGCGGTGGTCCGGCCCGCCCTGCTGTGGAACGACACCCGGTCCGCACCCGCCGCGCTCCGCCTGATCAGCGAGCGCGGCGGGCCGCAGGCCTGGGCGGATGGTATCGGCAGCGTTCCGGTCGCCTCGTTCACCGTGACCAAGCTGGCCTGGCTGGCCGAGCACGAACCGCAGAACGCTGCTCGAACCGAGGCGGTGTGCCTGCCGCACGACTGGCTGACCTGGCGGCTGCAGTCGTCGGGGGCCACCGGCCCCGGGTTCGAGGCGTTGACCACCGACCGCGGGGATGCCTCGGGCACCGGATATTTCTCGCCGTCCACCAACGGGTACCGCCGTGACCTGCTGATGGCCGCACTCGGCCACGATGCTCACCTGCCGCAGGTGCTGGGGCCGGCCGACCAGGCCGGTCTGACCGCGGCCAAGGGGATCAGCAGCGATGCCGTACTCGGGGCGGGCACCGGCGACAACATGGCCGCCGCGCTCGGCGTCGGCGCGCTGCCCGGTGACGTGATCGTGTCGATCGGCACGTCCGGCGTGGTCTCCGCGATCAGTGACGTGCCGGCCGCGGACCCGACCGGCATCGTTGCTGGGTTCGCCGATGCCACCGGGCGGTATCTGCCGCTGGTCTGCACCCTTAACGCCGCCCGGGTCCTCGATGCCGTCGCCACCCTGCTGAAATGCAGCCACCAGGAACTGGCTCAACTGGCGCTCAGCGCGCCGTCCGGTGCCGATGGGCTGGTGCTGGTGCCCTACTTCGAGGGTGAGCGAACCCCCAACCGGCCGGGCGCCAGCGGCGCCGTGCACGGGTTGCGGTTGCACACGTCCACCCCCGCGCACCTGGCTCGGGCCGCCGTGGAGGGTCTGCTCTGCGGGCTCGCGGACGGGCTGGACGCGCTGGTCGCCAAGGGTGCCCAGGTGCGCCGGGTACTGCTGGTGGGTGGTGGAGCCAGATCGGAGGCGCTCTGCCGGATCGCTCCGGCCGTGCTCGGCTATCCGGTGGTCGTCCCGCCGCCGGGTGAGTACGTCGCGGACGGCGCCGCCCGCCAGGCGGCCTGGGCACTGGACCGATCTCGGGGCGGGGCCTCGGATCAGCCCCCGCGCTGGCCGCTGGAAGGCTCACGCACCTACGAAGCCGACCTGGCCCCCGCCGTCCGTGAACGCTACGCCGAGGTGCGAGACCTCACCGAGAGCTAGCGGGTGGGCTGACCCCAGAACGATCCGGCGCCGTCACGCATCCAGCGTGATGGCGTCGCCCTCAACGCTGATCTTCTTGGCCGCGAGGGGCTTGGAAGCGGGCCCATCCGCAACAGAACCGTCTTCGATTTTGAACTTGCTGCCGTGACACTCGCAATTGATTGTGCCGTCCTTGATCTTCGTGACCGGACACCCCTGGTGCGTGCACTTGGTCGAGAACGCCTTGAACGTGCCGGCCGTCGGCTGGGTGACCACCACCCCTTTCTTGGCGAAGATCTTGCCGCTGCCGACCGGGATATCCGCGGCCTTTGCCAGCGCCGTCCCGCCGGCGGCTTTCCCTGCGCCAGTACCGGGCTCAGCGGTGGCCTTCTGGTCGGCGGTGGCCTGATCGTCGGGCGCGGCCTCGGCCGACGCGTCCGCCGGGCCGGCGTCGGCCGAGTCGTCGGACTCGCCGTACACCGCGCATCCGGTCAGCAGTGCCGCGGTGCCTGCCGCACCCAGCGCCAGCGCCGCGCGCCGGGTGGTACCTGGATCAGCATCGGCGGATCGTTCCGTGGGGGCACTCACAGCTTCACTCCTACCGTGGTAAAGAACCAGTACGACGACGTCAACCACACCACCGTGAGAACGGTGAAGAGCAGCCCACCGAAGAGCGGCAGCGCCCAGCCGGGCACCCCACTGCGCGGCAGGATCAGCATCTTCACGGTGAAGATGCCGAAGAAGAAACAACCGGCCAGCGAATGCACAAGCGTTCGGGTGTCGAAGGTGGCGAATCCGATCGCGTACAGGCAATGCACCGCGACTGGCAGGGTCAGCAGAAAGGCGGTCCGCCCCGACCAGCGGTGCAGGCTTCCCAGCCAGTCCGGCGGATACACGCCGGGAACCTTGCCGTACATCACCAGCGCCGACACCAACTGGACGACGGCGAAGGTGATTGCTGCACTGCCCAGCCACACCTTGACCGTCTGCGGGCTGGAGAACCCGGAGACGCTCACCGCGATGCCGGTCGGCTCGTGCAGGTTGCCGTACACGCCCAGGGCTACCGATACCCCGGTCCCAATGGCCAGCGGGACCCACAGCCAGGCCATCGACCTGGTCGGTTGGACGGCGTGGCTGCGCGAATCCATCGTCATGGTGAAACCTCCATGGTCATTGCCGCCCAGCACGTCAGCCGAGGGGTGAACCGTCGACAGGCGCGGCCTTAACCGTGGTGCCGTCGATGGTCACCGTCCGAGTCGCCAGGTCGATCGGGGGTGCCGGTGTCTCGGTCCCGGCGCTGTTCAGGATGCCGACCTGCTTGCCGTCGTAGACGATCCAGCCACCGACAACCTTGGCCTGCCGAACGTTCTGCGCAGCTCGGTAGAGCCCTGACGGGGCCGTCACCCGCTTCACTCGGAAGGTCCAGTTCTCGCCGCCGGCCTTGACCGTGCCGGCGATCCGGCCGTCGATGTAGGTCGCATTGAGCGCGGAGCCCGATTTGCCCTTGAGCGACAGCGTGGCGTTGCTCGCGGAGCCCTGCAGCCAGGCCTCGGCCTTTTTGCCGTCGCAGACGTAGGCGATCGCGGTGCCGTCCTTGATCGCGATCGCGATCGAGGCGGCACCGCCCTTCACCGAGCCGGCGTAACTACCGACCGGCACGAACTCAGCCTCGGCTTCTGCTGCAGGCGTGGGTGTGGGCTTGGGTTTGGGCTTGGCTGCCGCGGACGGCTGCACGTCACCGGCGGCGGCCGAACCGACAGGTGCCACCGTCGCAACGGTGCTGTCCTTGCGGGCCGCGGTAGCGCTGAGAGAAAGCAGGACACCGGCGACGGCCAGCCCGCCCGCCAGAGTCAGGTATGGGCCGTTGAGCTTCATTGAGTGCTCCGGATGGGTGTGGGTCGAACCGAGATCGGGACTATCTTCCCTCTGCGCCTACGCGATGCGGCTGGGTTTGGTTCGAACGCCGGAGATGAACTCCCGATACGCCTCGAAGCTTCGCTTGCGACGGCGCTCCTGGGTGGCAAAGTCGACGTGCACCAGGCCAAAGCGTTGGGTGTATCCCCAGGACCATTCGAAGTTGTCCATCAGCGACCAGGCGAAGTAGGCCCGCACGTCCGCACCCTGCTGCCGGGCCAACCCGACCGCTTCCAGGTGCGAGCGAAGGTAGGCGACTCGGGCGTCGTCTTCGACCACCGAGCCGTCCGTTGGTGCGCTCGCGGCATCCGGGTACGCCGAGCCGTTCTCGGTGACCGCCAGCGGTGGTGCGTCTGGATAGTCGACGCCGATCCGCACCAGAATATCGGTCAATCCGGACGGGGTCACTGGCCAGCCGATGCCGGTCCCGGACGAACCGGGGTCGACGCTGGTGAACCGTTCCGGTACCGGATACGCCGCGGCCAGGGTGCGCTCTGGCGGGCCGTCCAGATCGACGAAGGCATCGCAGTAGTAGTTCACGCCCAGCAGGTCGATCGGCGTCGCGATCACGCTGAGGTCATCCTCCTGAATCACGCCTTCCAGGCTCGGGCCGAGCAGTTCGAGCACGTCAGCCGGGTAACGACCGGTCAGGACGGCGTCCAACCACCACCGATTCTGGACGCCGTCGATGGTGCGGACGACGGCCGCCACCGCCGCATCGTCGGCACGTCCGGGGGCCGGGTGGATGTTGGACAGGTTCAGCACGATGCCCAACTGGTGATCGACCGGGGCCTGCGCCCGCAGCGCCCGGATCGCGGTGCCGTGCGCCAGCAGGAGGTGGTGGGAGGCTCGGGCGGCAAGCGCGTGATCGCGCTCGCTGGGTGCGTGTTCGCCACTGCCGTAACCAAGCCAGGAACTGCACCACGGCTCGTTCAAGGTCATCCAGTGCCGGACCCGGTCGCCGAGTGCCGTATGGATGCCCAGGGCGTACTCGGTAAACCTGTCGACGACGTCCCGCTCGGTCCAGCCACCGGCCGGGCCGGCCAGCTCGAGGGGCAGATCCCAGTGATAAAGCGTGGCCCAGGGGGTGATGCCGGCGCCGAGGAGTTCGTCGACCAGCCGATCGTAGAAACCGACCCCAGCGGCAACCAGCGGTCCGCGCCCGCCCGGCTGCACCCGCGGCCAGGAGATCGAGAACCGGTAGGCGTCGGTGCCGAGCTCAGCCATCAGGGCGACGTCGTCCCGGTAGCGATCGACATGGTCGCAGGCCACCAGGCCGTTCGAGGCATCCAAGATCCGGCCTGGCTGCCGGCACTGCTCATCCCAGATCGAGTCCCCGCGGCCGGCAGCGTCCCCCTCGATCTGGAACGCGGCAGTGGCGGTTCCCCAGCTGAAGTCTCCTGGGCTATCAAACTGGCCACCAAACAGGTCAAACGGGTTGCTAGCGGGCACGTGCGGCGTGGCGTGGTCTGTCATCCGGTCAGTCTTCCCGGCAACCAGCTCTGATCCAAAGAACAGCCAAGGAACCAGACCGCTGGGCCTTGCCCGGAGCGGTTCGGCCTGGCTCGCGTACCCTGTGGGCGTGAACAACGTCCTCCTCGGCCTGCCGGGAAGACGGCCCGCCTCCCCCGTCACGGCCGGTTCCGTATCCGCCACCCGCACCGGTGCCCGACCGGCTGACCCCCGACTGCTTGACACGTTCGGCCGGGTGGCCACCGACCTGCGGGTCAGCCTGACCGACAAGTGCTCATTACGCTGCACGTACTGCATGCCGCCCGAGGGCCTGGACTGGCTGCCTGGCGAGCAGGTATTGAGCGACGCCGAGGTGATCCGCCTGATCACGATCGCTGTCCAGCGACTCGGTGTTGACGAGGTTCGCTTCACCGGCGGTGAACCGCTGCTCCGCAAAGGCCTGGAAAAGATCGTCGAGGCCACTGCGCAGTTGCGGACGGCCGGTGGCACGGCGCCGATCACCGCTCTGACCACGAATGGGATCGGCCTGGCCAAACGGGCGGCGGCGTTGCGGGACGCCGGACTCAACCGGGTGAACGTCTCGCTCGACACCCTCGACCAAGCCAGGTTCTTGCAGATCACCCACCGGGACCGGCTGGCCGACGTCCTGGCCGGGCTGGCCGCCGCTGCCAAGGCCGGGCTCGGCCCGATCAAGGTCAACACCGTGCTGCTACCCGGGGTGAACGACATCGAGGCGGTGCCGCTCGTCCGGTGGGCGGTCGAGCACGGCTACCAACTGCGATTCATCGAGCAGATGCCGCTGGATGCCCAAGGTGCCTGGGAACGCGACCGGATGGTCACCGCTACCCAGATCCTGGCCACGCTGAACAGCAGTTTTGAGTTGATCGAGACCGACCCGGCACAGCGTGGCGCGGCTCCCGCGCAGACCTGGTACGTCGGTTCAGAGAAGGACAACGCCGGGCAAGAACGCGAGGCCGGGGACGAACGCGAGGCCGGGCAAAAAGGCACAGCCCTCCCTGTGGACGACGCGAACCGGCCGCGGGTGGGAATCGTCGCCTCAGTGACCCGGCCGTTCTGCGGGGACTGTGACCGGACCCGCTTGACCGCCGATGGCCAGATCCGAGACTGCCTCTTCGCCCGCGGCGAAACGGATCTGCGTGACCTGATGCGCACCGGTGCCGACGACGACCACCTTGCCGAGGTGTGGCGGACCGCGATGTGGGGCAAGCAGCCCGGACACGGCATCAACGACCCCTCATTCCTTCAGCCGGACCGGCCGATGAGTGCGATCGGAGGATGATCACCCAATGACCGACGTGATTACTGTGCGTTACTTCGCCGGAGCCCGAGCGGCAACCGGAGTGGACCAGGAGCGGCTGCCGGTGACCCGGTCCTGGCCGCTGGAGGAACTTGCCGGACACCTGTCCGAACGGCACGGCCCGGCCCTGGAACGGATCCTGGTTGCGGCTTCCTTCCTGGTGGATGAGACCGCAGGGTCGCGCGATCGGGTGGTCTCGGCCGGTTCGGTGGTCGACGTTCTGCCCCCCTTTGCCGGCGGTTGAGTCAGTTCATCCCCTATCGTTGCCGCTCAATTGCCGCTCAATTGCCTGCCGTTGTCTCGATGTGACCACTGGGCGCCTCGACTCGCGTAAACTGACCACAGAGCACAGAGTGACTTCGACGGGTGGCGGATGCCCCCGGTCGGCAGGCCTGCTGCGGGTTTCCGTCGGTCAGCAGAGCGCCGACGTGGGTGCCACCTGCTCTGCGGCAGAGTCGCCGTCCGTAACGACAAGCGCGACGACAGTGCGTCTACGTTCGTACGCCGCACTCAGCCACCGACTCGGCAGGAGACTTCGTCCGGTGACCCAGACGACGGGCCGTGGCCCCGACCAGATCGGGTCCGCCAACGCCAGCGCCAAGTCCACCCCTGCCAGCGCCAGCGCCAGCAGGTCCCAGGTCCGGCCCGCCCGGCGTATCGACCGCCTCGCCCTGCGTCCTCGCCTGAGCCCGCGGAGC
>JANNPJ010000432.1:0-15469 GCA_031400005.1 Kineosporiaceae bacterium
TGATGGCTGACCCTCGGGTGTGACGGCTTAGGTGGTGACGGCTGACCCTCAGGTGCGCCGACCCTGCTTCAGGGCGCAATCGGCGTCATCGCGGAGAGCTGCGTGAATGGCCATCGGAATGGTGTGCGCCGGGATACGGACGGCGTTCCGAACGCGCAACTCCGCCGACTCCAGCCCTTGTCTGATTCACCTCGTCAGCCCTCATGGAACGAAGCCAGGATTCGCTTCCGATTCCGCAGCCGCCGACTGACCGCTGGTGGATCACCCGCGTAAGTGGTGCTGCGCCTGATCATGGCTGACTCGGAGCGTCCGGTAATAGGGACGGTCGGCGTGATCGATGTCTGGCGCCCCACCGCCGGACGCTCTCGGATTCAGTCGCTGTAGGTGGCTCTGCTGATTCACGTGAAACATGCCCACCCTCCTCCGCTCATCACCCGCCAGCGCTCGTGGGACCACTCAGATTGGGCTCGCCTAGCCAGGAGCAACCGCAGCGTCTCCGCGCTAGCCCAAGATTCTCAGGCAATGCTCCCGCAGCAGCTGTACCCCGTTTCGAGGACGGAATGAGCTTCAGGTCTGCAGGAGTAGCAGGGTCATGCCTCATGATCCGTAGGAAAGGTCGAACAAGTTCCTGAAGCTTCGGGGAGGCGGAAGGCCGAGGGCTTGGTGGGTTTGAAGGCCGAGTCGGAGAAGTCGGCGGCCGGAAGTCGGCTACAGCAGCGCAGTGGTGCGTCCGAAGATCGCACCTCCGGACGCCGGAGCGACAATCTCAACCCCCGTTCCTCGCTAACGGGATTGTGCGTAGAACGAAGCTGTCGCAAGAGGGGGGCATTCATCGAAGAGCGACTCTCATTGAACAGCGCCGGCTGGGCCTAGATGCACGCGCTGCTGCCGGGATCATTGCCGGCCGCCACACTCCCTGCCCGCTGATGGCAATGAAGAGAGGAGACCGAGCTTGCATCGACTCCATCTGGGATTTGCTGGCAGCCCTCAGACTCACGTGACGGGCTCCCCCGCGGCAAGCTCAAGGCCAGCAAGCACTGCTTCGCAAGGATCACAAGACCGACCTGGTCGCGCTGCCGACCAGGGCCGCCGATCGGTAGGGATCGATACGGTGCCCATCGAGGGCCAAGGAAATCAGCAGTCGCCACTGCGAGGTGATCCTCGGAGCAGCAGAACCTCATGTCGAGAAGAACGAGGCCATCAGGACCACCGAGGCCCATCGGGCTCCTGTGGATCAACGAAGGGACGAGTCTGCCGATTCACGTGAAACATGCACACAGGCGAAATAGGCCGCTGTATCCGGCTGTGCACAAGCCTGTGGATAGCCTTGTGCACAGAGCACCGACTCCGGACTGCGATGGCAGACTGTTTCGTCCCCACACGCATCAGTACGTTAGTTGCGGCACATCGACCACGCCCCTGGCCTGCCCTTAAACGCCGAACCGTCGATGATAGGCAGCTTCAAGCCAACCCGGTGTAAGCGAGTGCGAGCACTGCTCATCGGCCGAGCGGCCTGTGGATAAGTATGTGAATTAGTCGGTCCGAGACCGCACATGAGGCGCCGGCGATCCGCCACCAGTTATGGCTGTCAAGAGGATGCGACACCCGAAGGCAAGGGTGATCGGGACTGGAAAAGTGCCGAAACTCATCGATCCATGTCCATGCCTGCGATGGGCACGGGCGACTTGAGGATGAGCAGTACGGCTTACTTTGACGTCATCGACAACGAGATCGAACTGGCCAAGCGCGGTGGCCTCAAGCCGAAGCATGTCGTAGGCACTCTGTCCGCTGGCAGTGGGCGAGGCCTCGTCAGCGGCGATGTTCGTCGCAGCACCGACGTGCTCCCTGCACGCAGGTGGCAATGGTCGGTCCGGTTGGACCCTGTCCGCAACAGCGACGACCCGTAACAGCGACTTGGTATGAGAACGCTTCCGAGAGTCAGAAGTCCGAAACCTTCAATCCGTCCGGAGGGAGGGAGCATCGACATGAATGATCACAAGCACCTCCCCGCAGCACCCCTCGCCCACGGCCTAACCCTGCTGGTGCTCCCGGCCGGCCCTACGTCTCTGCTCTCCGTGGTAAAGCCGGGGGCGGCGGTAGCCTCGGTTTCGGCAGGGATCAAAGCGCCTAATCACAGCAGACCATCGTTCTGACTCCGGCGCCTGGGTTCTCCACACGACCGTCGCTGAGCACCGGAAGACTGTGGCTTGAATCGAGACGACAGCTCTAACGAGCGGGTAACCGGGGAAACGACGTGGGGGACGAAGCAACGAAGCAACCCTAGCTTCGCTTGTTACGCCGTCCATTCCCGCTCGCCGGGGGACGCTGCCCCTGCGGTGTCGCGGGTCGCTTCGGCCGTGGACTCTTCTTCGCCGACTTAGTAGCAGCGGCCCGAGGACGCTGACCCGCCACCACCCGGACGACGGTGGTGGGGGTAGCAAGAACCTGCTGGCCGCAGAGAGCGACCGACCATTCGACAGCACCGAGTTGCTTCAAAGTGACCTCGGCCTCGATCAGTTCCTCAGCGGCACTGTCGCCCTTCATCGCCAGCAACTCACCGCCAGGGCGGACGAGAGGCAGGCAGAGGCCTAGGAGGCCCTGTAGCGGAGCTACCGCTCGTGCAGTGACCACGTCGAACGTCCGGTTGGTCTCAGCCACCGCATTCGCCCTGCCACGGATGATCTCGACGTTCGAAAGACCTAAGTCCAGAACGACTTCCCTGAGCCAGACCACTCGCCGTAACAGTGGTTCCACCAAGAACACCGTCACATCTGGACGAGCAATGGCGATCGGTAAACCGGGCAGACCAGCTCCACTACCAATATCGGCCAGCTCCACCGCGGGCGGGATCAGGTCGGCGAGCGCCACACAATTCAGCAGATGGCGGTCCCAAATCCGCGGGATCTCCCGGGGACCGATCAGACCGCGTTCGGCACCTGTCGTCGCCAACGCTGTGGCGTAGCTCTGAGCGATCCCGAGCCGTTCACCAAACAGCAACTTTGCCGCAGCATCGGTTTCACGTGGAACCTCAAAATCGGCCGAGTCGTTCATGGGGTCCCCGTTCGTAGGAGAACTCATATCCCCAACTCGGTCGATGCCACCGGAGGTCAGGCCGAGGCCGGGAGGATCACGACGTGCCGCTGGGGATCGACGCCCTCGGATTCGCTGATCAGTCCGGCATCTGCCACCACGTCGTGCACAATCTTGCGCTCGAAAGCAGACATTGGGTCAAGGCTCAGCGGCTTCCCCGAGCGCTTCACCTCTTGGCAGGCCTTCGCGGCCGAGTCAGTCAGCACCTTACGTCGTTGCGCCCGGTGCCCGGCAATATCAAGCATCAGCCGGCTGCGCTCTCCAGTGCTCGCCTGCACGGCCAGGCGGGTCAATTCCTGCAGCGCCTCGAGGACGTCACCGTTCGAACCGACCAGGCGGCGAAGCGAACGGTCACTTCCGCCCTCGGCAACGATGGCCAGCGAGGCCCGGCCGTTTTCCACATCAATGTCGATGTCGCCGTCCACATCGACGATGTCGAGCAGTTCCTCGAGATAGTCGGCTGCTACCTCGCCCTCCTCCTCGAGGTCACGCACGGAACCTCGCGTCGAACGACTCGCGGCCGGAGTACCCGCAGTATCACCACTGCCCTCGGCAGTAGGAGCCGCGGCAGCAGCGGCATCGTCGACGGGGGTAGCCGGAGCAGCACTACCAGCCTTAACTGCCGGAGTGAGCGGCGAGCCATCAGTAGTCGAATCGGCCACCGAGGCCGAGTCAGTCCCGACGGACGACGCCTGCGATGAGGTCGTAATCGGCTCGCCCGAGTCGGGCGAGGAAGCGCTGCCGACGTCCTTTGTGGTGTCGACGTCAACCTCATTCATCGGTCGATCCTGCACAGTCACAGTCTCACCCTGTTCACTCATCAAAGTCTCCTCACCGCGGACCTCGCTCACGCGCATTGCCCGGTCACTCGCCATTCATCCGCAAGTCCTGGATGAAGACAGACCATCGCGGAATCCTGGCGGCGAAACCGTCCGATCCCCACGGTGTTCCATCCGATTGACTTCGTCATCCTTTGAACACTCTACGTCTCGGTGAACTTACTCCGCGTCGAACCCGACGACGGACCGGACGACGATCCCGGCCCTCGCCCGCTCGGGCGACCAGGTGCCTTAGCGCCACTTCGCTTCCGCTTGGGCTGCTTCTTGGGTTGAATCCGCTGCCCAGGAACCGGTCCGTCATCGGTCGCGTCCTTGACCTCGTCGCCCTTGGTCAGTGAGACAACGCCGTTCGTTTCAGGCAGGGCCGGCTTTCCGCGCTTGGCCCGGCGCTCGTTCAAGGCCTTCTCCGCAGGCGAACCAGGAGCGGGCATCCGCCGGATCACGTAGAACTGCTGACACATCGACCAGACGTTCGTGGTGAGCCAGTAGAGCAGGACGCCGATCGGGAAGTTCACTCCGGAGACCGCGAAGACCAGCGGCAGCACGTAGAGCAGGATCTTCTGCTGCTGAGCGAACGGGTTGTCCAACGCCGATGCCGGCATGTTCTTCATCATCAGCTGGCGCTGCGTGGTGAAGGTGGAAGCCGACATCAAGATGATCAGGATGACGGTGAGGATCTTCGTCGACGTCAGGTCCGAGTTCAGGAACGTCGCCGAGATCGGTGATCCGAACAGCGTGGCGTTGTCCGCCTGCACACGCAGCTCGTTCGTCAGCGGGCCGATCGAGTAGTCCTTCTTCGAGATGCTGTTAAGCACCCGGAAGAGGGCGAAGAAGATCGGCGCCTGGAGCAGGATCGGTAGGCAGGAGGCGAACGGGTTAGTACCCGTGTCCTTGTAGAGCGCCATCGTTTCCTGCGTCATCTTCTGACGCGATTCCTGGTCCGACTTGCCCTTGTACTTGGCCTGGATCTTCTTGATCTCCGGCTGGACCAGCTGAAGACCGCGAGAAGCCTTGATCTGCTTGACGAACAGCGGGATCAGGATGATCCGGATCACGATCACCAGGCCGACGATGGACAGCGCCCATGTCCAACCGGAGGTCTCGGGAAAACCGATGCGAGTCAGCACCGAGTGCCACGCCACCATGATCCAGGCGACGATGAACTCGAGTGGGTAGAGGACTGTAGACATCGGCTCCTCGCCGGTTAGGCAACACGTCGGAAGGACGACGGCGCAGGGGTCGTGTCGGCAGTTGTGATCGAACCCTCAGCGGAAGTAGTGCACTCGGCCGAGGAGACAGCGCCCCCGATCAAAGGAACGGTGTCAACGCCGCCAGGGTTCCAGGGATTGCACCGCAGCAACCGCCACACGGCGAGCCGACCACCCCGGAGCACACCGTGCCGGTCTACCGCGATCAATGCGTACTCGGAGCAGGACGGGTAAAACCGGCAGGTCGGTCCGTAGAGCGGAGAGATCACCTTGCGGTAGGCGCGCAGGAGCAAAACGACCAGTTGACGCGGAAGCCTCAGGATGGCACGGGCGAACCGTGCGATCACGATGCACCTTGATCCTGTTGAACCTCGCTGCGGCTGTCCTGGCGAAGCAGACTCGCAAGAGCGCTGTCGAAATCGGCAACCAGGCTTGTGGACCCGGCGGCAGCCGGATTCGCCCGGACCACAACCAAAGATCCGGTGGGTAGCTTGCCGATCCGGTCGCTAGCGATGTGCCTTAACTGCCGCTTCACCCGATTACGGACCACTGCGTTACCGATTGCCTTGGATACGACGAAGCCCACTCGGGTCGGCGCCTCGGTACGGGCGCGACTCAAGTGGACGACGAGCGTTCGGCGACCGGCTCGACGTCCCCCACGCACCGCGGTGGTGAAATCACCGCCGTTGCGCATTCGGTGAGCGGCTGAGAGCACCCCTAGGACCGCAGCGCGATCAGGCGGAAAGCTCGTCGCGACCCTTGCGGCGGCGGGCCGCCAGAATGGCCCGACCGGCCCGGGTGCTCATTCGCAGCCGGAAGCCATGCGTCTTGGCGCGGCGCCGGTTGTTCGGCTGAAACGTCCGCTTGCTCACGTGAAGACTCCCGGTTCGTCATGCAGATCGGCGGGCAGTTGACATCGGATCGATGCACCACCATTGACACCGACCTCCATCGGACGCCCACGCTGTTGCATGGGCACGCGAAGAGAGGTCGCCGTCAAGCCCTCCTACGGTACGGGTCACCTCGGCACGGGGTCAAACGGATCAGCGGCTGTCGAGCCTGCGGATCAGTCTGGATACCTCCAGGCGGAAGGCCCGAAAACGAGGATCGGATCGGCAGTGTGCCACTGCCCGGAAAAGGTCCACCAAACAGGTGAACGGTACCCGGTCCGGTCAGTCACGACTCAGACTGGTTCCAGTGGGCTGCAGGGCGGGATCGGACGCATTCGTCCGCACCCGGACCCGATGGACCTCCGAGCACCAGCCCCACGGAGGGGCGCAACAAGCTATGGTCCTCTCCTGCGAGTCCATGGCGGGACAGCGACACGCCGGGTCCGTGAGAGCCAGGAGAAACGGATCGCCCGAGACGGCGAAACGACAACCGAGAGCGCTAGGCGTTGCTCGAGGTCTGGACTGTGGGGGCTGGGCGGCGACGCTGGGTGATGACACACCACTCTCTCGTACACAGCATGTGGACAAAGGTGTGGACAAGTACTTTGGTATGGATGAGCAGGGGAAGGTGAGCGGCGTTGTCAACGCCTGAGGAGAACTTCCCTGCGGTTTGGCGCCGCGCGCTCGAATCGTTGGACGCCTTCGGGATCACCCCGCAGCAGCGGGCGTTCGTCCGGCTTTCTCGTCCCGTCGGCCTCCTTGATGGCACGGCTTTGCTCGCTGTACCCAACGAACTCACCAAGGAGATCTTGGAGCAGCGTCTTCGAGACTCCATCACCCAGGTGCTATCCGAGCAGCTCGGTTACGTGGTGCGACTGGCTGTCACGGTTGATCCGACGCTGACCAACGATCCGTCCGGTCCGATCCCGATGCCGCCGCCCGCCCGCCTGCTGGAGCGAGATTTCGACTCCGAGCACGCAAACCGCCGCGAACTGGACGACGACAGCGATTTCCATACCTTCTCCCCAGAAGGCGTACGGATCACCCAAGGTCGGGCCGACAACTCGATCGACGGCAACCATGGCTCCTCCAGCGACGAAGTGATCGACATCCGGAATTTCGAGCGGACCAATCCGGTCCCCGGCGGATACGCCCCGAACTCGCCGTTCTACGTCGGCCCGGATCGGGACCGGTACGTCGGTGACCGCAACGACCGGTCCGATCGGCAGTCCGAACTCGGGTCGGCGCAGGGTTCGACCGCCAGGAACGACGACCGGCCGGTCCGACGTCCACCCACCCGACCGCAAGCCGAGCCGGCCCGACTGAACCCGAAGTACACGTTCGAGACGTTCGTGATCGGGGCCAGCAACCGGTTCGCCCACGCCGCAGCGGTCGCCGTGGCGGAAGCGCCGGCCAAGGCTTACAACCCGCTCTTCGTCTACGGCGAGTCCGGACTGGGCAAGACCCACCTGCTGCACGCGATCGGGCACTACGCCCAGAACCTCTATCCAGGGGTCCGGGTGCGGTACGTGAACTCCGAGGAGTTCACCAACGACTTCATCAACAGCATCCGGGACGACAAGGCCAGCGCCTTCCAACGCCGCTACCGCGACGTCGACGTGCTGCTGATCGACGACATCCAGTTCCTGCAGGGGAAGGTGCAGACCCAGGAGGAGTTTTTCCACACCTTCAACACGCTGCACAACTCCAATAAGCAGGTAGTGATCACCTCTGACCTGCCGCCCAAGCAGCTGGCCGGGTTCGAGGAACGGATGCGCTCGAGGTTCGAGTGGGGTCTGATCACCGACGTCCAGCCGCCCGACCTGGAGACCAGGATCGCGATCCTGCGGAAGAAGGCGATCGGCGAGCGGCTCGAGGTACGCGACGACGTGATGGAGTACATCGCGTCGCGGATCTCCACCAACATCCGCGAGCTCGAGGGCGCGCTGATCCGGGTGACGGCGTTCGCCAGCCTGAACCGCCAGCAGGTGGATCTCTCGCTGGCCGAGATCGTGCTGAAGGATCTGATTCCGGCCGACGACACTCCGGAGATCACCTCAGCCACGATCATGGCTCAGACCGCGGCGTACTTCAGCCTGACGATGGAGGACCTCTGCGGGGCCTCTCGTTCTCGAGTCCTGGTCAACGCCCGCCAGATCGCCATGTACCTCTGCCGCGAGTTGACCGATCTTTCGCTGCCCAAGATCGGCCAGTTGTTCGGTGGCCGCGACCACACCACCGTCATCCACGCGGACCGCAAGATCCGCACGTTGATGGCCGAGCGCCGTTCCACCTACAACCAGGTGACCGAGCTGACCAACCGGATCAAGCAGACCTCCCGCGCTTGATCGGCTGCGTCCCCCTCGAGTAGCACCAGGCTCTAGTAGAACCAGGCTCCAGTAGCACCGGTATCGGGCTCCAGTAGCACCCAGCTGGCTTCTTCCTGCCTTATTGCCCACTGTTGTGCACTGATATTTCGGGCTCAGCCGCGGTGCATCGTGGTGAACAGAGACGCTTCGTACACAGGTGGGGAAAAGCCTGTGGATGACGTATCCGGCCCCTCCTGACAACAAGCGCCACAATCCGTCATTCATCGTCCGAGTTATTCGGAAAAGCGTTCGGCCGGCCATCAAATGACACCCGGACGATGGCAGACCACCTGTCGAACCACCTTCTAATACCGCCAGGACGACGTCCGAGACGCCCCCCTGCCGGGAGGGTGAGAGACCTCTCGGCGTCCAGCGAGGCAGCCCGACAGCCGCTCCTCCGCGGCTCCTCTGCGGCCCGACGACGGGCGACTGAGGTCGATCAGCGACCGGTGGTCGATCGAATTTTGGTGTCCTCCGTCACCGCTCGAGGCTCGGAAGACGTTCCGCAAAAACATTTTTGGCGCAATCAGCGGATCTGGCGCAGCCCTTCAGGTCGCTCTCGAGGGCCAAAATCTGCCGCCTACCCGTCCCCAACTGTCCCCAAAGCTGTCCCCAGCCCGTGGATAACCGGTGGACAACTCACCCACAGGCTGGGGATGAACTGTGGACATCTCGGGGTCATCGGTGCATGACCGAATAACAACTTGTTGGCAACGGTCGTCCGTCCACCGATTACCCACCGATGTTTGGAATTCGTCCACCGTTTGTCCACCGGCCTCGAGCCCAAGTGACCTGGCAAAAGAGGGGTTTGTCCACAGTATCAACAGCCCCTATGACAAACGCTAAACAGTTATTTTGGAGAGAGCTGATCCGCCCGCAGTTAACCGATCGGCTCTCGATCGACGGATCTTGAGGTTCAAGGTCCGAACTGCTTCTGCACGAGTGGCCAACTGTGTTCCCCCTGGCTCGGCAACTCGCGTACTGTCAGGGCCGCACATCAAAAAATTGGCTAGGCATGGAGGGGTACGCGTGAAGTTCCGGGTCGAGCGCGATGCGCTGGCTGACGCGGTTGCCTGGGCGGCTCGAGCGCTGCCCAGCCGACCTCCGGTCCCCGTCCTTGCCGGTCTGCTCCTCGAGGCCGATTCGGTTGGTGTACTTCGTCTCTCGAGCTTCGACTACGAGGTTTCCGCTCGGGTCGAAGTGCCGGCCGAGGTGATGGACGCCGGTAGCGCCTTGGTTTCCGGGAAGCTCCTGGCCGACATCTCCCGATCGCTGCCGGCCAAACCGGTCGATGTCACGACCGATGGATCCAAAGTTTCGGTGGTCTGTGGATCCGGCCGATTCACCCTGCTGACGATGCCGGTCGACGAGTACCCGGCGTTGCCGGCGATGCCCGAGTCGGCCGGCACGGTCGCCGGTGACGTCTTCACCCAAGCGGTGCAGCAGGTGAGTATTGCCGCAAGCCGAGACGAGACCTTGCCGATCCTGACCGGGATCCGGGTGGAGATCGAGGGCGAGCAACTCACCCTGCTGGCCACCGACCGCTACCGGCTCGCGATGCGCACGCTGTCCTGGCGGCCGACGGATCCGGGGCAGAGCAGCGTGGCTCTGGTTCGAGCCCGCACTTTGTCCGACGTTGCCAAGGCGCTCGGGACGAGCGCCGACGTCACGTTCGCACTGACGACCGGCGGCGCCACCGAGATGGTCGGCTTCGAGGCCGGCGGACGGCGGACGACGTCGCTCCTGGTGGACGGCGACTACCCGAAGGTCCGCGCGTTGTTCCCGGACTCGGCGCCGACGTATGCGGTGGTGGGTACGCAGGCGCTCACGGATGCGGTCAAGCGGGTGTCGCTGGTCGCTGAACGGAACACGCCCGTGCGGCTCACCTTCACCGAGGGCATCCTCACTCTTGAGGCCGGCCAGGGCGAAGACGCTCAGGCCTCGGAAGCTGTCGAGTCGACGTTGGTCGGCGAAGAGCTTTCAATAGCCTTTAACCCGCAGTTCCTGCTCGATGGCCTGGGTGCGCTGAACACGCCCCTGGCCCGACTGTCATTTACTCAGCCCACCAAGCCTGCGGTGCTGTCTCCTCAGGTCGAGCCCGATGGCCCGGACGACAGTAGTTACCGATACCTGCTGATGCCGGTGCGGGTCGCAGGCTGACCTGAAGGGACCGATCGTGCACATCGGACTTATCGGCCTCGGCCGCATGGGCGGCAACATGGCCACTCGCCTGCGTAAAGCGGGGATTGAGGTCACGGGATACGACCGGAACCCCGACACCACCAACGTCGCCACCCTGAGCGACCTGGTGGCAGCCCTTCCCGCGCCGCGCATCGTCTGGGTGATGGTGCCGTCGGGCGCGGCGACCCGAGCCACCATCGAAGAGGTCAGCGAACTGCTGTCCGAGGGTGACCTGGTGATTGACGGCGGCAACTCTCGATTCACCGATGACTTCGTGCACGCCGAGACTCTGGCCAAGTCCGGGATCGGCTACCTGGACTGCGGCGTCTCCGGCGGCATCTGGGGCTTGGCCAACGGGTACGGCCTGATGGTCGGCGGCGACAAGGCACTCGTCGAGCGGGCGATGCCGATCTTCGATGCCCTCCGGCTCCACCAGCAGGTTCTTCGGGCTTGTGCCGTCGAGCTTCTCGGTCTTGTGGCCGATATAGCTGGCACTGGTGTCGCCGGTGCAGTAGACCCGCTCGCCGGTGTTCACGTCGCGCCATTCATTGCCGATGATGCCGCTGCGGTGCGGGTAGGCACCGCTGAGCATCGTCGCGTGTCCGGTCGCGGTGACGGTGTAGGAATGCCCATAGTGCGCATCGCTGAACCAGGCGCCGCGGTCGAGGAAGCGCGCGAAGCCGCCCGGTGCCAGCTGCGCGCGGTAGCCGGTCACCTGGCGCATCGGCAGCCCGTCGACGACGAGGAAGACGACCAGCTTCGGTCGCGCCGGGGTGGCAGCGGCGGCCGTCGGGCCGCCAGACGAATAGGAAGCGGCCACGAACGCGCCGGCCAGCGCGAGGGCGCAAGCGCCGGCGCGGCGCCGCGAGAGGGGAGAGGGGCAGGGGAGGGTCATGCGCAACACCCTAAGGTCGCGCGTGGCGACGCACAAGCGGGGAGTCCCGTTGTGCGCTGCGCCACGCGCCGAGCATGGCGCGCGTCTCGTTGTCCGGCCGCGCCGGCAGCTTGCGGTATTCGCTGCAGTCGCTCTTGCGCGCCATCAGCTGGTGGTTGATCAGCTCGCGGCGCAAGGTCACGTGGTCGAAGAACAGGTTGGCTGACTTGAGGATCGTGTTGACCTCGGCTTCGGTGTAGAGCCGCTTGGCGTCGAAGCGCGTCCACAGCGCCCACATCACCAGGCGCTGCACCGAGTACTTCACCGGCCAACGCATCAGCCGGCCGTGGCTGTCGAAGTGGCCCAGCGCCTTGCGCGCGTTGTCGCTCAGCTCGGGGCTGGGCGGGCCCGGCGGTGCGGGCTCGGCCGCTGGAACCGGCGGTGGTGCGGCCTTGAAGGCCTGGAAGTTGCGATGACCACTGGCCTGGGCGATCAGGTTCAGCAGTTCGACGTGGCTCGGCGGTTCGAGCTTGTCGCGGTGGCGTTCGTGAAGATGGCGGCCGAGCGATCGCGCAAAGGCGGTGGCGTCGGGCAGCGCGAGAGGCAGTGCCGTTCTGGGCATGTCAGTGCTCCTGCATGCGCGTGAAGACCCCGTGACATGAGGCGCCGGTGGTTGCCGTCTTCCGACCTGGCGCACGCGAGACTGACGTGGGCAAAGCCTTCGATTGCTGGCAGGTTTAGCACGTGGTGCGAACCACGCGGCAACGCCTGGGTGAACTGCCGACCGGCGGCGATTATCGCTTGCGCTTGTCTTGCCGTTCCAACCAGTCGAAGAACTCGCCGTACCACTGCTTCGAGTTGCGTGGCTTCAGGATCCAGTGGTTCTCGTCGGCGAACCACAAGAGCCGCGCATCGACGCCTCGAGCCTTCAGCGTGTTGTAGTAGGCCAGCCCGTTCTGGTCGGGCACGCGGTAGTCGAGCGCGCCGTGCATCACCAGCGTCGGCGTGTTCATGTTCGCCGCGAACGCGGCCGGGCTTTGCGCCTGCACCCGCGCAGGATCGGCCCAGTACGTGGCGCCCAGGTCCTTGTGGCGCTGGGTGTAGGAATCGGCGCTCCAGGTGGCGACGCGGTCGAACACACCGGCGTGGCAGATGTAGGAGCGGATGCGCCCCAACGGCCAGGCCGGCAGGTGGCCGTTCATCCACGCCACGAGGTAGCCGCCGTAGCTGCCGCCGCTGGCGTGCAGGCGCGAGGCATCGGCCCAGGGCTGTTTGACCAGCCACTCGGTGGCGGCTTCGAGGTCCTGCAGTTCGAGTTCGCCCAATCGGCCGCTGATGCTGCTGCGGAACTCGAAGCCGAAGCTGCTCGAGCCGTGGAAGTTGACCTGCGCCACCACATGCCCTTTGCAAGCCAGCACTTGCGGGTTCCAGCGGTAGCTGAAGGTGTCGCCCGCTGCGGCATACGGCCCGCCGTGGATCACGTGCAGCAGTGGGTGCTTCTTCTTGATCTTCTTGGCGGGGTTGACGCCGGGCGGGAAGGTGAGCCACATCTGTACCTCGTCGCCCAACGCGCCGCGGAGGCCGACCTCCTGCACCTGGCCGAACGTGATGCCGTCGAGCACCGCGTCGTTGAACGATTCGAGGCGCCGCGCACCGGATTCGCGATGGGCGTGCACCTGCACCGGGTGCGACGCGCTGTCGATCGCCACCACGAGCGTTTCGGCGTCGGCCGGCCCGCCGAGCGACAAGGCCTGCACCCAACCGCCGCGCACGGTGGCGTCGAAGCCGCCGCTGGCGATGTCGAAGCGCCAGGCGTGGCAGCGCCCGCGCTCTTCGGCGGCGAAATGCACAGAGCGCCCGTCGGCCGACCACAGCAGCGCGGCCGGCACATCGTTCACCCAGCCGGCGGCCTGCTCGCTCCACTTCTTGCCGCGCGTGGCGAATGCCAACTGCCCCATCGCCATGTGATGACGACCCACCTCGGTGGCCGAAAACGCCAGCTGCGCGCCATCGGGGCTGTAGCGCGGGCCGAGCAGATCCCAACGCGCATGGTCGGCGAGTTTGCTGAAGCGCTTGGCGCGCAGATCCAGCTCCACCAAGCTCAAACGTTGGCCGGCCATCTTCACCGCGGCAAGATCGCAGGCGAAGGCGATGTGGCGGCCATCCGGGCTGACATCGAAGCAGGCCAGCCCCGGGTCGTCACGCGGCAACTCGTAGCCGCTGCCTTCGAGCAGGTCGGTGACGCGGCCGCTGGCCACGTCCACCATCAGCAGGTGCGGCACGCGGCCCATCGGCAAGTTGCGGTCCCAGTAGCGGTACTGGCCCTCGCTGGTGGCGTAGCCGCTCTCCTTGCGCTCGGCAAACGCCTGCTGGCGCTTGTTCTGTGCGGCCGTTCCTTTCAGCTCGGGCCAGATCCAGGCGATGAACACGATGCGCTTGCCGTCGGGCATCCAGCGGAAGGCCTCGACGCCGGGGCCGAAGGTCGTGACCCGCCGCGCTTCACCGCCATCGGACGGGATCACGTAGAGCTGGGCCGACTTGTCGCTGCTGCCTTCCTGCTCGCGCCGGGCCACGAAGGCGATGCGGTTGCCCTGCGGCGACCACGCCGGCTGGCCGTCCTTGTCGCCGCAATGGGTAAGCGCTCGTGGCTTGCCGCCGAGCGTGGAGAGCAGCCACAGCTGCGTGCTGCTGCGGTTGTGCTCCATCGAGTACGAGCTCACCGAGCAGACGGCCTGCGTGCCGTCGGGCGAGGCGGCGATGCCGCCAACCCGCTGCAGTTGCCACAAGGTGTCGACGTTCAAAGGTTTCTTGGCCATGGGATGGATCGCGGGAGAAGGGCTCACCGCAGTATCCAGGCGCGCGAGCCTCGTGCAAACCCGAAGTCAGCTACAATGCCCGGCTGGCTTCTTCTTGAAGCTTTTCGTTCATCCCCTCTGACCTTGGTCGGTGTCCTGCTTGGGCACCTCATTCGCCCCGCTCCTCACCGAGTCGGGCTCGTGGTTGGCGGCGATGCCCCCTCCCACGACAGCACGACCTGCTCGCCAGGCGGCTGCGAAAGTCTGACCATGAGTTTTCAAACCATGGGGCTGCACGAGCCCCTGACCCAAGCTTTGTCCACCGCCGGCTACACCGAAGCCACGCCGGTGCAGGCACAGAGCATTCCGCCCGCGCTCGAAGGCCGCGACCTGATGGTCTCGAGCCGCACCGGAAGCGGCAAGACCGCCAGCTTCATGCTGCCCGCGCTGATGCGCGTGCTGCGTGCTCGCGACGAAGCCCGCAACGGCGGCGCGACGCGGCCCAAGGGCGTGGTCAGCGGCCCGCGAGTGCTCGTGCTCACGCCGACACGTGACCTCGCGATGCAGGTCGCCAAGGCGGCAGCCGACTCCGGCCGCTTCGTGCCAGGCCTGCGTGTGGCCACGGTGGTTGGCGGCGTGCCTTATGGCGCGCAGCTGGCTGCGCTGCGCAAGCCGCTGGACATCCTGATCGCCACCCCGGGCCGCCTGATAGACCACTTGGGCTCCGGCAAGGCCGTGCTCGGCAACCTGCAGATGCTGGTGCTCGACGAAGCCGACCGCATGCTCGACATGGGCTTCATCGAAGACATCCAGCACATCGCCGCGGCGATGCCGGCTGATCGCCAGACGATGATGTACAGCGCCACGTTCGGCGGCCATGTCGGCGCGCTGGCCAAAGACCTGACGCGCGACCCGTTGCGCATCGACGTGGCCAACGCCACCTCGACCCACGCCGACATCGAACAGCGCCTGCACTGGGCCGACGACCTGACGCACAAGAACGCGCTGCTCGACCACATCCTCACCGAGCGCAGCGTCGAACAGGCGCTGGTGTTCACCAGCACGCAGCGTGATGCCGACTGGCTGGCCGAACGCTTGCACGACATGGGCCATTCGGTGGCTTCGTGGCATGGCGGCATGCCGCAAGGCCGGCGCAACCGCGTGCTGCAAGGCCTGCGCTCGCAGCACCTGCGCGTGCTGGTGGCCACTGACGTTGCCGCGCG
>JANNPJ010000438.1:0-4713 GCA_031400005.1 Kineosporiaceae bacterium
GGTACATCAACCCCCGCACCTCTGAAGACGCGGGATAACCCAGCCTCCACCGAACCCGGGTCGACTCATGCCCCTTACCAAAGCCGAGCCCCATGACGGCCTGGGGCTTCGACCGCTTGTTCGACCGGACCTGAGGTCAAGCCGAAGGTCGCCGAGCAGTGAAGATCATCCGTGGCCAGAACAACCTGAGGGGTTCTGGCCGGCACCGGCCTGAAAGCGTGGAAGCATCGATGAACTAGGTCGGCAACGCTGATCGGAGCACTCGGTCTCGCAGGAAGATCATCTGCGTAGGGAATCCGTGCCAAGTGGGCAACCAAGACGAGGCTAACGGCCATCGATCCTGCAGCAGTTGGGCCAGCGAGGTGATTTTGCGGGAGTTTTCCGGGACCTGCTCGGCCTTCCGAGCAGGTCCCACGCCCCTGACCTGCGGTGTTGCTCCCCCGACTGGACTTGAACCAGTAACCCTTCGATTAACAGTCGAATGCTCTGCCAATTGAGCTACGGGGGACCGTTGCTGGCCGGAGAAGACTACCAAATCCTGAGCGGTACTCGAACCAGTGGCGCTCGAACCGCCGAGGGATCGAAGCAGGAGGCTCGAACCGCTGGGCGCAGGACGCTCACAGATTCTCAGGCGTTTGCCAGCTACGCCCGATGCGGAGCACAGGTTCGCTGTCGAGAGTCTGAGGTGTTGGGTGACGCCGCCCGGCCTGAGGTGAAGGGGAAGAGCATGCGCAAGCGACTGACTGCCGTTGCCCTTGCTGGGACCGTTGGACTCGGAGCGATGGGCGTTGCGGCCTATCCCGCGCTGGCCGACAGCACGGCGAAGGAATCTCCGCAGGCCGGATCCGAGGCCGGCGAGCAGGCCATGGAGGGACGCCGAGCGACAGCGATCCGGGAGGCGCTCAAAGGTCTGGTAGACGACAAGACCCTCACCACCGAGCAAGCGGACAAGGTGGCCGAAACGCTGGGCAAGTCAGGCGCGGTGCGCGGCTTCGGCGGGCTGGGTGGCCCCGGGGGCCCCGGTCGACACGGTGGCGGCGGACTGCTCGGGGTCGAAGGGCCGCAGGCAGACGAGGCGGCGGCCAAGGTACTCGGCATGTCGGTCGAGGACCTGCGGACCGCGATCCGCGACGGCAGTACGCTCGCCGAGCTGGCCAAAAAGCAGGGTAAGGACGTCGACACGCTGGTCAGCGCGCTCGTCGCGGTGGCGAAGGCCCGAATCGCCGAAGGCGTCAAGGTCGGCAAGATCACCCAGGAGACGGCCACCCAGATCGAGAAGACGCTGGAGCAGCGAGTCCGCACCGTGGTCCAGAATGGGGGCCCGGCGCCAGGTCATCTTGGTGGCCGGATGCACCTGAAGCAGCGACCCTGGTTGGCGCCCGACGAGAAGACCCCGGATACGCCGAAGCCGGGCCCCAGCCCCAGCGCCACCGGTTCGACGAACTCGTCGTCCTTCGACGTGGCCTGACCCTGACTCCTGATCAGGCGCAGTCAGCCAGCCCGACCCGGTGTGACTGCGCCTGATCAGCACGATCAGGATGTGGGCTGGTTCTCGTAGGCGCTGAGCACCGACTCAGTAGGGCCATCCATGCGCAGGTGCCCATTCTCCAGCCAGAGCACCCGGTGTCGGCGTCCAGAGCATCAAATTCGCCGACCAACCGTTGCAGGCCGACCAACCGTTGCAGAGGGGGTGACCGGCGAACCTCGATAACATGAAGCAATGCACCGTCGTTCGGTCGTCGATGGCATCCTCCCGAGCCTTTCAGCCGCGATCCTCATCGCCGGGATTTTCTGGATCCCCTCCACGATTCATAGCCAAACGCCGCTCACCGTAGTCGGATTGGCATTGACGTCGATCACCGGTGCGGTAATGATCGTCCACCACAGTTTTCCGACTGCGTCGACGGTGATTGCTGCCATCGCGACTGTCGTCGGGACGGGCCTTGGGGTGTGCGAGGACCCGATGTTAGCTGCGGCCTGGTGTCTCTATCCGCTCGCGATCGCGCACGCCGCCCGTACCCGCACCCTCGTACTCATGTTCGTGTGCTTCCTGGCCGCGCTCGCGGCTGTGGTAAGCGTCCCGGGGAGCGGGAGCAGCGTGATCGGGCAGCGACTGGTTCTGTCCGTCGCCGCGTTGAGCGTCGCCTGGCTGTTGGGAACGGCGGTAGGCAAGCAGATCACCTCCGCTCGCGAGGCGGAACGGGCCCGCGTGCAGTTAGAGGTGGCGCGCGACGTGCACGACGAAGTCGGCCACGCGCTTGCCGTGATCAGCGCGGAGGCGGGCGTGACTCGTGGCCTGGCGGACGCCGACGAACGGGAGTTGCGCGACACGCTGGCCGACATCGAGAGGCACGCCAGAGCGGCGCTTGAGGAGGTGCAAGGGCTTGTCCGCGGGCTCAGGTCCACCCACCCGTCGCACCTGGGCGAGGGGGCATCTGGGAGGACCGCGGGAAGTGCAGATCTTCGTTCTCTCGTGGCGACCACGCGAGCAGCCGGCGTCGACGTCGTTGCTGCCATCGAGATGAGCGAAAAGGTCGACGGCGTGGTGCGGAACGTCGTGTTCCGGATCATCCAGGAGTCGCTGAGCAATGTGGTGCGACATGCCTCGGGCGCCACCTGTACGGTCGACGTGCAGGAGCAGGATTCCGCCGTCGTGGTGCGCGTCCGTGACCATGGTCCGGGTACCTGCACGACTGGGGATTCCGGCTTTGGCTTGCGGGGTATGCGGGAGCGGGCCCGCCTGATCGGTGGCGGCGTCACCTGGGGAAACCATCCAGAAGGAGGGTTCATGGTTGAGGCCCGCGTGCCGACCGGAGGTTCCTGATGTCCGAACCGGAACGCGACGTGATCACCGTCCTCCTTGCCGATGACGACGCGCGTTATCGCAGCGTGCATCGAAAGCTGTTCGACCGGACGGAGGGATTCCGGGTCGTTGGGGAGGCTGCCAACGGCGCTGAAGCGGTCCGACTGGTCGAGGCGTGGCGACCGGCAGTGGCGTTGCTCGACGTCCAGATGCCGGGGATGAGCGGGCTCGAAGCGGCGCATCCTGCCCTCCACGAAGACCCGGATCATCATGCTGACCACGTTTGACCTCGACGACTACGTCCATGAGGCGTTGACGCTCGGGGCATCGGGATTCCTCCTGAAGAACTGCTCTCCGCCCGAAGTGCTCCATGCAGTCCGCACCGTCAACGACGGGAACGCCATGCTCGCACCCGAGGTCACCGCCAGGCTGCTCCACCAGTTCGCTCCCCGGCAGCCGAAACAGCAACACGCCTTCATCGGCCAGGTACTTTCCGAACGGGAGCTCCAGGTCGTCAGGTTCGTGGCACGCGGGTTCTCCAACCAGCAGATCGCCGACGAGTTGCTCCTGAGTCTGGAGACGGTACGCACGTATCTGCGCCGCATGTTCGCCAAGCTCGGCGTGAATGATCGGACGCATCTGGCGGTGCTGGCCTACGAGGCCGGTCTGCTGCACGAGGCTCGGTAGGTGTCTACTCTCGGGTGACGCGGAGGGCGCCTTCCCGGCGGCACGATGATCACGTCCTGCCAGCCACCTGTGAGGTTTGCCGTGATCGAGATATCCCAGCTGAGTAAGCATTATGGAAGCAAGACGGCCGTCGACGACGTCAGCTTCATCGTGCGTTCGGGTCAGGTCACCGGCTTCCTCGGACCGAATGGAGCCGGGAAATCAAGCACACTCCGAATTCTCCTGGGACTGGACGCGGCGACCCAGGGAACCGCGCTGATCGACGGAAAGCTCTACCGCGACCTGAGGTACCCGCTGCGTACGGTCGGAGGGCTGCTGGACGGTGCGGGACCGGTGCCCGAACGCCGCGCGGTCGACCACCTGACCTGGATCGCCCAGTCCAACCGGATCCCCCGCGCCCGAGTCCGAGAAGTGCTCCAGTTGGTGGGTTTGGAGGGCGCGGCCAAACAGCGGGTGAAGAAGTACTCCCTGGGCATGGGCCAACGGCTGGGTATCGCGGCGGCGCTGCTCGGTGATCCGGAGGTCCTCGTCCTCGACGAACCCACGAACGGCCTGGATCCGGAAGGGATTCGCTGGATCCGGCGCTTCCTGCGCGACTACGCCGCGTCTGGTCGCACGGTGCTGCTGTCAAGCCATATCATGACTGAGATGTCTTACACTGCCGATGATCTGATCATCATTGACCACGGCCGGATCGTCACGCACGGGACCTTGAGCGAGATCACCGCCGGGCACTCCTGCCTGGAGGAGGCGTTCTTCGCCTTGACCGGGGACCGGACTGGACCGAGGCGGTGAACGCGCTGATCGCAGCGACCCGAGCGGAACTGACGAAGATCCTCACCCTGCGAATCGGATGGGTGATCGTTAGCGTGATCCTCGGACTCCAGGTGCTGATCAGCGTCCAAACCATGGGGCTCAACTCGAAGGCGGTTGCTGACATCACGCCAGCCGGCATTATTGAGATCTTTATTGGAGAGCCGCAACCCGCGGCCAAGGCGATCCTTGATCTTCTCTCCGGGGCGTCTTTACAGATGGGCGTCTTCCTGCCGATTCTCGTCGCGGTGATCGTTGGTCAGGAGTTCCGCAACTGGCAGCTCGGGGTGAGCCTGCTGGCCGTTCCCCGAAGAGGTCGGTTTCTCGCCTCGAAGGTGTCAGCGCTGACGGTCTACCTGACCGGCACGGCTCTCCTGATCGTCGGGATCAACATCGTGTTCATGTATGTC
>JANNPJ010000440.1:0-16514 GCA_031400005.1 Kineosporiaceae bacterium
GGATCCACACCCTGTTTTTTTTGGGGTTTTTCCTGCTTTCGGCTTTCTTCCCCGGGCTCCGGTTTAATAACGCCGGTCCCATCGACGAATCCGTCCGGTTGCGGCTCGGCGAACGGGGTAGTGGATAGAGCACCATGCATCCCCTGGCTTCGACGAGAACAGCGATGGGTCAGTACGCGATGCCGATCGCCCTGCGGATCGTCTCCGGGTCGCCGACGGCGGCGAGCATGGCGTGAGCCACGTCGGCCCGCGAGATCGTGGAGCCGCGCGCAACGTTGCTGCCGATGACGGTGCGGTATCGACCGGTCAGCGTTTTGTTCACGAGCTTGGGCGGCCGCATAACCGTTCATTCCGCGGTGCTGTTCGCCATCTCGTCCTCCATCGCCCGTAGGTCCGCATAGACGTCCTTGAGCAGTGCGCTGATGACGGGCAGCAGGACACGGCGGTTGAGAAAACTGTCCCCGTCGGGAACGGGACCAACCGGAGCGGCGCTGACCGCGACGAGACGGCGAACACCTTCGGCCTGCATGGCGCTCAGAATTGTGCGCGTGGCGGTGGACGCGACAGGCCCGTCGGAACGGCCGCGCGGGCCCACTCCCGACAGGACCATGTCGCTACCGCGCAACACAGGGCCCAGGGCCTCGGCATCGTCCAGCGCCGCCACCGTCGCCACCGCCAGCGTCGGATGACGCACGTCGAGGCGGGCCGGGTCGCGTACGACCGCAGTCACGGCATACCCGCGGTCCAGAGCCTGGCGCACGATGTGGCCACCGATACCGCCAGTCGCGCCGAAGACAGTCACCTTCATTGTCGCCTCCATGTACGGATAACGAGTAACTGTTACCTTACCGGACAATAACTGAGGCGTACAGTGTCGGAATGCCTGACGACTGCACACCGGGCCCGGACCAACCGTTGGCCGGCCGGGCCAACTTCCTCCTGTCACAGCTCGGGTTCCACATCGCGCAGACGTTCGCCGCGCGACTGGCGCCGCTTGGCATCGCACCGAACCACTTCGGGCTCCTGACGCACCTCGAGCACGGCGAAGGAAGCACCCAGCAACAACTCGCCGACGCCCTGGGCATCCACCGCAAGGTCATGGTCGGCTTGCTCGACGACCTCGAGCAGCGCGGTCTGGTCGAACGCCGGCGGCATCCCGCCGACCGTCGCGCACACGCCCTGCACCTGACCGGGGCGGCACGCACGTTGTTACCTCGCGCCCGCGGGGTCGCCGACCAGCACGAGGAAGAGGTCCTCGCCGCGCTCGATGCCCGCGAACGCGCCCAGCTCATCGCCGTCCTCCAACGACTGGCCGACCACACCGGACATCCACCCGGAGTCCACCCGGGGCTGCGTCACCCGGGCGTGCGGTCTCACCGCCCGGTCACCTCGGCGGGCAGTGTTGAAAGCATCGCCGGTCCAACGGCACTCGCTTGAACGGAGATCTTTCCCGATGACCACCTCGAACGACAGCACGGCCACGTCAACGACCAGCATGGTCGGTCCGACCGAGCTACGGGCTCGGTTCGCGGCCCGCCTTTCGGTTCTGTATGGATCCGAGGTACCGGCCTACACCACCCTTGTCGAGGTCACGCAGCAGGTCAACGAGCGGGTGTTGCGACGACGCGGAGGCGACGCCGAACGGTTAGGGAGCATCGCCCGCGTCACCGCTGAGCGGCACGGAGCCATCCGGGTTGGATCTGCCCGAGAGCTGGCCCAGGTCGCCCGGATCTTCGCGACCCTGGGAATGCTTCCGTGCGGATTTTATGATCTGCGGGACGCACACCCCTCGCCGATCCCGGTCGTGTCCACGGCCTTCCGGCCGCTGGATCGACACGAGCTCGCGATTAACCCCTTCCGCGTCTTCACCTCCATGCTGGTGCCCGAAGACCGCCGGTTCTTCGACTCTGATCTTGAAAAGCGGCTGCGCAGGTTTGTGGATTCCCGCCGGCTCTTTCCCGACGAGCTCCTCGACCTTGCTGATCGGGGGGTCGCCGAGCACCACTTGAGCTCCCTGGACGCCAACCGTTTCCTCGACCTCGCCACCGCCTCGTTCGCGCTTTCCCGCGAACCCGTCGACCGCGCCTGGTACACCGAGCTCGAACGAGTATCAAGCGTCGCTGCGGACATTGGCGGCGTGACCAGCACCCACATCAATCACCTGACCCCGCGGGTTCTTGACATCGACGACCTGTACTTCTCCATGCAGAAGCGTGGCGTCGAGATGATCGACCGCATCCAGGGACCACCGCGGGTTGATGGGCCCGAAATCTTGCTGCGGCAGACGTCTTTTCGCGCTCTCGCCGAGCCGCGCGACTTCCGTGAGGCCGACGGTCGAGTTCAGCAGGGTTCACTGCGAGTGCGCTTCGGAGAAGTCGAAGCTCGCGGCATCGCGCTGACCCCTGCGGGACGCCACCTCTACGAGCAGATGGTCCGTGCCGTCGAGGAACACATGGCCGACCGGCCCGAAGCGGACCGCCAGGCCGTCGCGGCAGGCGTCTGGGAGCAGCACCTGCCTCGGACCGAGGAGGAGCTGTGCCTGCAAGGCCTCGGCTACTTCACCTACAGCGTTGATCTGGAAGCCGTGAAGCAGGCGATCGATAACGGGACGGCCGGGCAGAAGCCTCAGCTCGCGGATCTGGTGCGGCTGGGTGTCCTCATCCCCGAGCCCATCGTTTACGAGGACTTTCTGCCCCAGTCGGCAGCCGGAATCTTTGCCTCGAACCTGACCGGAGGCGGCTCGATGGACGAGCGGCACGGCGGAGCCGACCGGACCCTGGAGTGGATGTCGGACGTCATCGGAGCGGAGGTCAGGATTCCCGAGTTGATCTACGCCGAGGAGTCGGAACGGTCGATCGTCACCGCCGAAGGCACGCTGACCGACCAGTTGGCACACGTACCCACGAACTCCCTTAGCCCGGTCCGCATCACTCGCTGAGGGAGACTTCACCTGCTCCCGCGGCGCAACCTCCGCCGCGAGGAGCGACTGCAATCAATCATCAGCCGGAAGGGAAACGACACGTGTCGTCTGCCGACTTTCCCACGACCGCCTCCATCGTCATCATCGGCGGCGGCGTGATGGGCCTCAGCACGGCCTACCAGCTGGCGAAGTCCGGTGTCCGCGACGTCGTCCTGGTCGACAAGGACGAGTTCGGATCCGGCTCGACCTGCAAGGCCGCGGGCGGGGTCCGCGCCCAGTTCTCCGACACCGTCAACATCGAGCTCGGCCTTCGCAGTCTCCGCACGTTCGAGAATTTCTACCAGGACTTCGGACAGGAGATCGACCTGCATCAGGTGGGCTATCTTTTCCTGCTTGACCGACCCGAGCACGTCGGGGCATTCGAGGAGAACGTCGCGCTGCAGAACGAGCTGGGTGTGCCAAGCCGGATGATCGATGTCGCTGAAGCCAAGCGCCTCTCCCCGCTGATTGCCACCGAAGGACTACTGGCGGCCACCTACTCCCCTACGGACGGGCACTGCACCCCGGAGTCGGTCGTTCTCGGCTACGCCTCGGCTGCCAGGCGCGCTGGCGCCCGGTTGCTGCGCGGTACCAGCGTCAAAGGCATCACTCGAGACGGTGCAACAATCACGGCAGTGCTGACCGACCGCGGAGCGATCCGAACGGACACCGTCGTGTGCGCCGCTGGCCCGTGGTCTCAGGCGATCGGCGCGATGGCAGGGGTCGAGTTACCTGTGGTCCCGATCCGCCGACAGATCCTCACCACCGAACCGATGGCGGGCCTCGACCCACGAACTCCGTTCACTATCGACTTCACCTCCAGTTTCTACTTCCACGGCGAGGGCCGCGGCCTCCTTCTCGGCATGTCGGATCCCGAGGAGACCCCGGGCTTCAAGTTCCAGCGTTCCGATGATTGGCTGCCCCGGCTCGGTGAGGTGATCGAGAACCGTGCCCCCAAAATCGGAGAGATCGGCATCACCGGCGGATGGGCGGGCCTGTACGAGATGACACCGGATCACAACGCGATCATCGGCGAAGCCGCCGAGGTCTCCCGGTTCCTCTATGCCACCGGATTCTCCGGCCATGGTTTTCTCATGGGTCCCGCGGTGGGCGAGGTCATGCGCGACCTCTACCACGGCATCTCCCCCGCCGTGGACGTCAGCGGACTGCACGCCAGCCGATTCCGCGGAAGCACAATCCGGCCCGAACTCAACATCGTCTGACTCACAAGGAGACCATCATGGCGATCACGACGATCCCTTCCCAGACCGAGCTGTCCAATCTGGCTCAGGCGACGGCCGTCCGATGCGGCGTCAGCCTCGATGCCTTGCACGGCACCCACAGCAGCATCTCGCCGGTCAACGGCGAAATCCTGAGTTCCGTGACGTGGGTGGACGGCGACGCCGTCAATCCGGCTGTCGAGCGCGCCCACGAGGCCTTCCTGACCTGGCGCAAGGTTCCCGCTCCGGCTCGCGGCGCGCTCGTCAAGCGATTCGGCGAGCTCCTCACCGAGCACAAGGACGACCTCGCCACGCTGATCAGCCTCGAGGTCGGGAAGATCACGTCCGAGGCGCGGGGCGAAATCCAGGAAATGATCGACATCTGCGACTTCGCGGTCGGTCTCTCTCGCCAGCTCTACGGTCGCACCATGCCGTCGGAGCGTCCCGGCCACCGACTGATGGAAACTTGGCACCCACTCGGCGTCGTCGGCGTCATCTCCGCCTTCAACTTCCCGGCCGCCGTCTGGTCGTGGAACAGCGCCATCGCCTTGGTCTGCGGCGATCCGGTGGTGTGGAAGCCTTCAGAGCTCACCCCGCTGATCTCCCTGGCCTGCCACTCGATCCTCCAGCGCGCCATCGCCGAGCACGACGCACCCGCCGCGCTCTCCCAGGTGCTGATCGGAGGCCCCGACGTCGGCCGGGCGCTGGTTGACAACGCCGGCGTCGCGCTGGTCAGCGCCACCGGATCCACCAGGATGGGCACATCAGTTGGCCCTCGAGTAGCTGAGCGCTTCGGCCGTTCTCTCCTCGAGCTCGGCGGCAACAACGCCGCCATCGTGACCGACAGCGCCGACCTTGACCTCGCGGTCCGCGGCATCGTTTTCTCCGCCGTCGGCACCGCCGGGCAGCGCTGCACCACGATGCGCCGGGTCATCGCGCACACATCGATCATCGACGAACTGACCGACCGGCTCGCCGCAGCGTACGAGCGTCTCCCGATCGGCAACCCGATGAGCGCGGGAACCCTGGTGGGCCCGCTGATCCACCGCGCCGCGTACGCGGCGATGGAGCAGGCCATCACCCAGGCAGCCGAACAGGGCGGCAAACGGGTCGTGGGAGGCGGCCGAGTGCTGACCGACGAGGCCCCGAACGCGCACTACGCGAGGCCCGCCATCGTCCGGATGCCGACCCAGACAGCGATCGTGAAGCAGGAGACCTTCGCCCCCCTGCTCTACGTCCTCCCGTACGAGCAGTTCGACGACGCGATCGCCATCAACAACGCCGTACCTCAGGGCCTGTCGTCGAGCGTCTTCACAAACGACCATGCAGAGGCGGAACGTTTCGTCTCCGCCGAAGGCTCTGACTGCGGCATCGTCAACATCAACATCGGCACCTCGGGCGCCGAGATTGGTGGGGCGTTCGGCGGCGAGAAGGAGACCGGTGGCGGCCGGGAGTCCGGTTCCGACGCCTGGCGCGCGTACATGCGCCGTGCAACCAACACCGTGAACTTCTCCGGGCAGCTCCCACTGGCCCAGGGTGTCGACTTCACCGTCTGACGGCTCAGCTCCCTGCGCCAAGCGCGCTGATCTTCATTTCCCGCCTGAACCCTGATAGAACCATGTCCGACAAAGATCGGTAATGCCCAATATCGCACTGCACCATCCCGAGATTCCTCGTGGCCACAAGCAATCGCGCGCGACTGGCACCAGTGAAGGGAACGTCGTGGTCGAGGTACGGCTCAGGGTCAACGGGAGCGAGGCGGTGCTCGACCTGGTGCCGCAGGTCAGCCTGCTGGATGTGTTGCGCGAGCATCTCGGTCTCACCGGGACGAAGAAGGGCTGCGACCAAGGCGCCTGCGGTGCCTGCACCGTGCTGGCCGATGGGGAGCGAATCAACTCCTGTCTGGCGCTGGCGGTGCAGTACGACGGCCGGGAGATCACCACGATCGAGGGCCTGGACCATCCGCTGCAGGAGGCGTTCGTCCGCCACGACGGCTTGCAGTGCGGTTACTGCACTCCCGGCCAGATCTGTTCGGCGATCGGAATGCTCGCCGAGTACGCGCGAGGCGCGCCGAGCGCCGCGACCGAGCAGGTGGCCACGAGGGGTGAGTTGACGGCGAACGAGATCCGGGAGCGGATGAGCGGCAACCTGTGCCGGTGTGGCGCCTACAACGGCATCGTCGACGCCATCGCGGACGTCGCGCGATGAAGCCCTTCGGGTATCTGAGCGCCCCCGATCTCGATACCGCCCTGCGGGCGATCACGGCGGAGCCGCACGCGAAGTTCCTCGGCGGCGGCACGAACCTCGTCGACTTGCTGCGCGAAGGGATCGAACAGCCGGGGACGGTCATCGACATCACCCGGCTGCCGCTGACCGCGGTCGAGGAACTGCCGGCCGGCGGGTTGCGGATCGGGGCCTTGGTCCGCAACAGCCACCTCGCTGCGGACCCGATGATCAGAACCCGCTACCCGATGCTGGCCCAGGCGATCCTGCTCGGCGCCTCGGGGCAGCTTCGCAACATGGCGACGGTGGGTGGAAACCTGCTGCAACGCACCAGGTGCCTGTACTTCTACGACACCGCGTCGGCGTGCAACAAGCGCCACCCGGGCGCGGGCTGTGCGGCCCGGGAGGGCTTCAATCGAAGCAATGCGGTCCTGGGCGCCAGCAAGCACTGCCTGGCCACCCACCCCTCGGACCTGTGCGTCGCGCTCGCCGCACTGGACGCCGTGGTCGTGGTGGAGAGCACCCGCGGACAGCGGCTCATCCCGCTGGTCGACTTCCACCGGCTGCCTGGTGAAACCCCGCATCTGGAAACCGAGTTGGCTCGTGATGAACTTGTCACGGGGGTTGAGCTGCCGGCCCTGCCGGCGGCCGCCCACTCGCGCTATCGCAAGGTACGCGACCGCGCGTCGTACGCCTTCGCACTGGTCTCCGTCGCCGCCGCGATGGAGGTCCAGGACGGCCGAGTCAGCGCCATCCGCCTGGCGCTCGGCGGTGTCGGCACGAAGCCGTGGCGGGCCTGGGAGGCCGAGCGGATCCTGCTCGGTGCCCCCGCCACCGAGGAGTCGTTCTGTGCGGCAGCAGCAGCCGAACTTGCTCCCGCGGTCGGTCTTTCGGACAACACCTTCAAGATCGAGCTCGCCCAGCGCACCATTGTGGCGACCCTGCATCAGCTGCGCATCGACGGGGGCGCCGGATGACCAGCACCGTGCCTGCCATCACGCCCACCAGCGATGCCGCAGGGCTCGCTGTCGGCCGGCCGATCGACCGGGTCGACGGCAGAGCCAAGGCCACCGGCGCCGCCCGCTTCGCGGCCGAGTTCCCCTATCCCCACCTCGCGCACGCCGCACTGGTGCACGCCACGATCGCGCGCGGCCGGATCACCCACATCGACACCAAGGCCGCGGCCGACGTCTCGGGCGTCATCGCCGTCCTGACCCACCACAACGCGCCACGACTGAAGCCGCCGAAGCCGGTCAATATCCTGAACATGAGCACGTGCGTCTCCGGCACCCAAGTCAACTACCTCAACACTGACGAGGTGCACTGGGACGGCCAGCCGATCGCTGTCGTCGTCGCCGAGAACTCGACTGCCGCCCGCGAAGCCGCCGAACTCGTCCGGGTCGCCTACCACGTGCTCCCGGCCGCGGTGGACTTCGTGGCAGAGGAGAAGAACGCCACGCCGTCGAAGGGCAGCCTGCCGCTACCCGCCAGCGCCACGAAGGGCGATGCCGAGGCCGCACTCGCCGCCGCGCCGATCGCGCTGGACCTGAGGTACACCACACCTCCCCTGCAGCACAACGCAATTGAGCCGCATGCGACGACCGCCGCCTGGGACGGCGACCACCTCACCGTCCACGACGCAACCCAGAGCGTCGTCTGGGCCGCTCAGTACCTGGCCCGCCGATTCCAGGTCCCGATCGCGAACGTGCGGGTGGTCTCCCCCTACGTCGGTGGTGGCTTCGGTGGAAAGAGCGCGGTGTGGCCGGGCACGGTCCTCACCGCTCTGGCCGCCCGCGTCGTAGGCCGTCCGGTGCGGCTGATGCTGACCCGGGCGGGCGTCAACCGGACCGTCGGCAGCCGCACTCCCTCGACCCACCGGATCGCTTTGGGCTCGGACGTCGACGGCCGGCTGACCGCCCTCATCCACACCAGTGTCACCCGCACCGGCCGGGTCGGCGGCAGCCCGGAACAAGTCATCTCCCCCGCCAAGCACCTCTACGGCGCCGAGAACATCCTGCTGCAGCAACATGTTGTCGAGATGGATCTACTCCCGAACACCTGGATGCGAGCTCCCGGCGAGGCCATCGGCACGTTCGTCCTGGAGTCGGCGATGGACGAACTCGCCTACGAACTGGGCTTGGACCCGATCGAACTGCGGATGCGTAACGAGCCGGCGGTCGACCCCGTCGACGGTAAACCGTTCTCGCACCGAATGCTGCGCGAGGCCTACGCGGTGGGCGCGGAACGCTTCGGCTGGGCCGACCGGCTACCGCAGCCCGGTTCCATGCGCGAGGGGCGGTGGCTGATCGGCCTCGGCGTCGCCACCGCCTTTCACCCGGTACTGCAGTTGATCGCCAACGTCACGGTGCGCCTGGCTGCCGATGGCAGCGTGCTGGTGCGGTGCGGTTTTCAGGAGATGGGCATGGGCGGCGCGACCGCGCAGGCACAGATCGCCGCCGACGCGCTCGGTGTGCCCTTCGAGACCGTCCGGGTCGAATACGGCGACTCTGGCCTGCCAGCCGGCCCGGCCGCCTTGAACTCCAATCAGACCGCGACCGTCGCGACAAGCGTGCTGGCTGCCTGCGACACGCTGAAACTGAAGCTCCAGGCACTCGCTCGGCGCACCGGAACGGTCGGCGAGAGCTACCCGGCGACCTTGGTCAAGGCCGGCCTGCCCGCCGTCGAGGCGGCGGTCGGATCGAACGGCAGGCTGGGCAGGCTGGCCGGGCAGGCGAGATTCATCGCGAAAATGATGCGCGACCAGCGTTGGTCAAAAGCTGCGCGCGGAGCGCAGTTCTGCGAAGTGCGCGTCGACCAGGACACCGGCGAAATACGAATCGCCCGCTGGCTAGGGGTATTCGACGTCGGCAGGATCATCAATCCGAAGACGGCCGCGAGCCAACTGCGTGGCGCGATCGTGATGGGGCTCGGCATGGCATTGTCGGAGCAGACCCTCGTCGACCCTCGCACCGGCCGCACCATGAACGCGGGCCTCGACTCGTACCACCTCCCCGTGCACGCCGACATCCCGCCGATCGATGTCACCTGGCTCGGCGAACCCGACCCCACGATGCCACTCGGCCTGATCGGCCTCGGCGAGGTCGGCACCGCCGGCGTCGCCGCAGCGGTCGCGAACGCGGTGTTCCACGCAACCGGCAAGCGGATCCGCGACCTGCCCATCACGCTCGACAAACTGATGTGAGTCCACACCATCTGCCCGCTGTGCGAGGCCACCTGCGGGCTTCAACTCACCGTTGACGGTGATCGAATCACCGAAGTTCGCGGGGACGGCGAAGATCCGCTCAGCCGCGGCTTCCTGTGCCCGAAAGGTGCCGCCCTCGGGCAGCTGGACGCCGATCCCGACCGGGTGCGCGTGCCGCGCGTCCGCCGGGGCGGATCGCTGGTCCCGGTGAGCTGGGATGAGGCGTTCGCCGTCACTGAGAAGGTCGGCAGATCGGTGCTAAACCGGTCGGCAGATCGGCGGTCAACTGGTCGGCAGATCAGCGGTCAAGGAGTCGGCAGATCGGTGGTGTGACTGTCGTCAGATCGTCGGTCCTGATATTCTCAATGCATGTCTGATTCCGTCGGATACCTCCCGCGCAAGGCATCAGCGTTGGTACTGGAAGCCTTGTCCGATACCCGGGTGGTGGTCGTCAATGGCGCCCGGCAGGTAGGTAAGAGCACACTGGCCACAACCGTCCTGAAGCAGTTCGCTGGTAGCACAACGCGATACCTGGACAACCCCCTCACCCGTACGGCTGCACAGGAAGATCCAGTCAGGTTCGTGCGTCACGACCACTTGATGCTCATCGACGAGGTGCAACGGGTGCCAGAACTCTGGCTGACGATCAAGGAACTGGTCGACCGGGAGCCTCGCCCGGGCCGCTTCCTCCTGACCGGATCGGCCCGCCTGCTCGGCCTGCGTAGCCTTCCGGACGCGCTACCCGGACGATCCGAAACCATCGAACTCTGGCCCCTTTCCCAAGGAGAGATCGACAACGGCCCGGACGGCTTCGTGGATGCCGCATTTCGCACCGGGACTAACCTGACGGAGCTTCCGGAGTCTGAAACCGCTTCACCCACGCGCAAGGATTACTTGGCAAGAGCTGCGAGAGGCGGATACCCCGAAGCCGTGCGGCGCGCGACTCCCAGGCGTCGGCAACGCTTCTTCAGCAGCTACGTGGCGGACATCATATCCCGCGACGTACATCAGGTTGCCGACATCCAACGAACCGGCGAGATCCGCCGGTTAATATCGCTGCTTGCAGGGCAGACCAGCGGCTTGCTCAACATCAGCCGCCTCGCAAGCGAACTGGGCATCTCCACGTCCACCGTCAGAGCCTATCTGGCCATTCTAGAGACTGTTTTCGTTATTCGGATCATCCCCGCCTACTCCGCGAACGCCACTAAAAGGACTGTCGGGACACCCAAAATCACATTCGTCGACTCCGGCCTGGCGGCGCATCTCACAGCCGGTATCACCACCGACGGGATGGTTGGCGGACTCATGGAGAACTTCGTCCTGGGGGAACTGGGCCGCCAACTTACATGGTCAGAAACGGATGCCCGACTCTTCCACTACCGCGACCGAGACCAGAACGAGGTGGACGCCATACTGGAGGATTCAAGCGGCCAAATCATCGCGATCGAGGTCAAAGCTGCGGAGACGGTCCGACTCGACGACTTCCGTGCCCTGAGAATCCTCAGAGATCGACTTGGCGACCGGTTCACCGCTGGATTCGTACTTTACTGCGGCCCGCAGCAACTCAGTTTCGGCGATCGCCTCGCTTGCCTTCCGATCTCAGCCCTATGGACCACGCCCCTCAGCGGCACTTCTGACGATCCAGATCTGATCGACTAGGTTTAGCTCCCGTCGAGCGCGGGCCGGATCGTGGTGGACGACATCAACATGAGCGTGCGTCGCGGAGAAGTGTGCGGGTTCCTCGGACCCCATGGTGCGGGAAAGACGACCACGCTGCGGATGATGCTGGGGTTGGACGCCTGCTGATCGACGGTCAGTTCGCTGCCCGTGATCCTCTTGATCGGGATCCGGAGCAGTCCCGCTTCGCGCTGGTGCCCAGGTCCGCCCTGGCCGTGATGACCGCCTGCTACAGTCAGTTTGTCCCAGAATGGCGCGCCTAGTGCTTCCGATTTAGTAGGAGTGGACGTGCCTGAGTCGTTCGAGCATCTCGGACCCTTCAGTGACCTCGTGTCCTTCAGCGAAGCTACTCGGACCCAATCCTCGCCGTCGGCAACCGCTTTGAAGCCCGGCCAGGTTCGCCGCCTGGTGGGCTTCGATCTGGAGCCTCGACCCCGCGATGTCGAGGTGCACGATCGGTGGACACGCGATGGCGTGGATGGCGAGGAAGTGTCATGGTCGGTCGGCTATGGCCCTCGCACCCAGGCCTGGGTCCTGCGACCGGCTGGTCACGCCGGTCCGCTACCTGGGGTGTTGGCGCTCCACGGTCATGATTCGTTCAAATGGCACGGCAAAGAGAAGATCGCGGATAGCCCGACCGAGGTTTCGCCAGAATTGGCCACTGTGCGTCGGAGGTTGTACGGAGGACGAGCCTTCGCAACCGAGCTGGCGCGGCGCGGACATACGGTACTTGTACATGACGTGCTGCTGTGGGGTTCGCGGCGCTTCCCCGCGGATGTGATGCCCGCCCAGGGCGCGCCACCTCCAGAGGATCGCTGGATTGCCGCGGAATCAGAGGGTGATGCCGAGAATGTGCAGTGGTATAACCGACTGGCGGCTCGGCACGAACACGTGGTGGCCAAATATTGCACCCTGCTAGGAACGAGCATCTCCGGGTTGGTCAGCTACGAGGATCGGGTCGCGGCCGAGTACCTCGCCGGACGTGCAGACGTACAGACTGGCGGCCTTGGCTGTGTGGGGCTGTCCGGTGGCGGCTGCCGGGCTGTTTTGCTGCAGGCGACATGCGAGAGGATCAAGGCGGCGGTCGTCGTAGGGATGATGTCCACCTACCGAGGGCTGCTCGATCGGCACGTCGCAAACCATACGTGGATGTTGTTTCCTCCTGCTCTGGTTGCCATCGCCGACTGGCCTGATATCGCTGCGACCCGCGCTCCTTCGCCACTGTTGGTTCAATATCTGCTCGACGACTCGCTATTTTCCGTCGAAGGAATGCGTGCAGCACACGCTCGCCTGCAGCAGGCTTACGAGAACATGGGAGCGGGGGCTGCTTATGTGGGCCAGTTCTACCCTGGTCCACACCGATTTGACGTGGCCATGCAGGAGGCCGCCTTTGATCAGCTCGATCAGTGGCTGACCTTCATTTAAGTAGTTCGCGGGACCTGCCCATCACGCTCGACAAGCTGATCTGAGGGAGAAAAGCGACCGATGCCCTTGCCGGGCCCGGTCCGGGGCCCTTGGATGGACAGATGGCCCGAACTGTCCACACCATTTGCCCGCTGTGCGAGGCCACCTGCGGGCTTCAACTCACCGTTGACGGTGATCGAATCACCGAAGTTCGCGGGGACGGCGAAGATCCGCTGAGCCGCGGCTTCCTGTGCCCGAAAGGTGCCGCCCTCGGGCAGCTGGACGCCGATCCCGACCGGGTGCGCGTGCCGCGCGTCCGCCGGGGCGGATCGCTGGTCCCGGTGAGCTGGGATGAGGCGTTCGCCGTCGTGCACGAGGGGCTGACCAGGGTGATCGAGGCGCACGGCCGGGACGCGGTCGCCCTGTACCTGGGCAACCCGAACGTGCACACGCTGGCCGGCGGGATGTTCGCCGGAGCGCTGCGCAAGGCGCTCGGCTCCGTCAACACCTACACCGCGTCCACGGTGGACCAGATGCCCAAGCACGTGTCCTGCGGGTACCTGTTCGGTCACCCGCTGGCGATCGGTGTACCCGACGTGGACCGCACCGACTTCCTGCTGATCCTCGGGGCCGACCCGTACTCGTCCAACGGTTCCCTGTGGACGGTGCCGGACCTGCCCGCGCGCCTGAGGGAGCTGCGCCGCCGGGGCGGCCGGCTGGTCGTGGTGGACCCGCGCCGCACTCGGACCGCCCGCGCCGCCGACCAGCACCTGCCGATCCGGCCGGGCGGCGATGTCTACCTGCTGCTGGGCTTGGTGCACGAGCTGTTCGCCGGGGACCTGGTGGCGCTGGGCCATCTGGCGCCGCATGTGTCCGGCGTGGACGACGTACGCGACCTGGTCGCCCCGTACCCGCCGGACGTGGTCGCGCCGTGGTGCGGGGTGGACGCCGACGCGATCCGCGATCTGGCTGGGCAGCTGGCCGCCGCGCCGCGGGCCGCCGTGTACGGCCGGATCGGCACCACCACGGTTCCGCACGGCACCGTGACCAGTTGGCTGGTGGACGTCCTCAACGTGCTGACCGGCAACCTGGACCGGCCCGGGGGGGTGATGTTTCCGCTGCCCGCGCACGGGCGCCGGGGCACCGGAACCGGCTCCGGCTTCACCACGGGACGGTGGCGCAGCCGGGTTCGCGGGCTACCCGAGGTCCTGGGCGAGCTGCCCGCCGTCACTTTGGCCGACGAGATCCTGACCCCGGGCCCGGGCCAGGTGCGCGCACTGATCACGGTCGCCGGCAATCCGGCGCTGTCGCTTCCCAATGCCGGCCGGTTGGACCCGGCGATCGCGGGGCTCGACTTTGTGGTGTGCGTGGACCCGTACGTGAACGCCACCACCCGGCACGCCGACGTGCTCCTGCCGCCGCCGCCGCAGAGCCAGCAGGCGCACTACGAGCTGGCTTTCTCGTACTTCGCCGTGCGCAACGTGGCCCGCTTCTCGCCGCCGGCGATCCCGCTGGCGGCGGGAGCGATGGACGAGAGCGACATCTTTCTGCGGCTGATCGCAATCCTGTCCGGGGAGGGCCCCGAGGTGAAGACCGACGGCCCGGGGCAGGCACTGCGCCTGCTGGACGCTCGGCTGTCCAGTGGTCCGTACGGGTTGTCCCTGAACGAGCTGGAAGCCCAGCCACACGGAGTGGATCTCGGCCCGCTGCAGCCGCGGATACCAGAGATCCTGCGTACCCCATCCGGGCGGATCGAGCTGTGCCCAGCCCCGATCGCTGCCGAAGTAGCAACACTGGGAGCGCCAGAATCGTTGCCGGACAACATGTTCATGGTGGTCGGTCGGCGACATCTGCGCACCAACAACTCCTGGATGCACAACGTTCCGGGCCTGGTCAAAGGTCGGCCGCTGTGCACCATTCAGGTCAACCGGTCCGACGCCGACCGGCTGGGCCTGACTCACGGCGGTCAGGCCCGGGTCACCTCCCGGGTCGGGCAGGTCGAGCTACCGGTGGAGGTCACCGACGACATCGCGCCGGGCGTCGTGAGCATCCCTCATGGCTTCGGGCACGACCTGCCCGGCGTCGAGCTTTCGGTGGCGCGGCAGAGCTCGGCCGGGGTCAACAGCAACCTGTTGACCGACGACCAGAGGCTGGACCCGCTGTCCGGAACGGCGGTACTCAACGGCGTGCCGGTGGAAGTGATGCCCGCCGTGGCCCCGCCAGCGTTGGACGTCGTCTCAGCCGCGCCACCGTCGCTCTGACCCGGGACCGTTCAGGCCTCCTGCGCTTGCTCCCGAACATGAGGTCAGTCTCGGTAGCGCGAAGCTGCGGCTACCTCGCGACGGTGTAGCGCACGTGGGTGGCGAACGGCGAGCTGTAGACCTTGGCAATCTCCAGGTCCATGTCCCGGGTGAACCCGTCGAACAGTCTCTTGCCCGCACCGAGAATCACCGGAGCCGTCGAGATCACGAGCTCATCCACCTTCCCCGCCGCCAGGGCCTGCCGAATGATGTCGGCGCCACCACCGACCGCGACGTCGCCGTCCCCGGCTACCTCCGCCGCCTGAGCGAGTGCCGCGTCCAGGTCCGGGACGAACCGGAAGCCGGTCTCCGCTGCCGGCTGGTCCGCGATGCGGTGGGTGAGCACGAACAAGGTCCCGGGGAACGGGTTGGTCCCGCCCCACGCGCCGGCCGCCTCGTACATGCCCCGACCCACCACCCCGGACGCCACCGTCGAGATCAACTCGTCGTAGAACTCCTTGTCGGGGCCATACATGGCAAAGTCGTGGCCACCCTCATACGTCCACGGGCCGCCCATCACCCAGTAGTGCAGGCGCTCACCACCCTGACCCAGGCCATACTTCGGCCCGTCGTCGGGACCGGTGATGTATCCGTCGATCGACGTGGTGATTGATGCGATGACCTTGCCCATGGTTCCTCCTTCGTCGAGTGTCACGAGTTCGTCGAGTGTCACGGGGGCAGACCCGGCTGGAGCCCCAAACTCATCGCGGGGACCGATTCCTTTTGGTGGTGACCGGGGTCTACCTGGTAGGAGACGCGGCCGCGACGGGCCGGTCTCGATCAGGTACGCCGAGAGAGGCTGATCGCCAGTGAGCATTCCCGCGACCATGCGCGCGCTACAGCAGACGTCCTTCAACGGTCCACAGGACATGCATCTGATCACCGACGCGCCGGTGCCGAACCCCGGCCCGGACGAGGTCCTGATCCGGGTTACCGCCGCCGGTGTCAACTTCGCCGACCTTTCCAAGGCCCACGGCACGTTCCTCGGCGGCCCGCAGCCACCGTACCTGGCCGGTTTCGAGGCCGGGGGTGAGGTCGTTGCGGTGGGCGAGGCGGTGACCGGCCCGCAGCCGGGGGCCCGCGTCGTCGGAGTCGGAAACGGCGCTTTTGCCGAGTACCTGGTGCTGCCCGCAGCCGCGGCGATGCCGGTGCCCTCCGGCTGGACCGAGCAGCAGGCACTGGGCCTGGTGGTGAACTGGCCTGGAAAGCAGGTGCACCATTGGCAAACTGGCGCTACTGCCGTGACCGCAACCGTGAACCCGCCGTCAAGTACCTGACGCCGTCGCCGCTGCGGGCAGAGAATCACGACCGGTTCACTGCCGAGACCGAGCGGTTTCGCCGGGAGCTGTTGGCGCACTGTTACCGCCTAGTCGGCTCGGCGCACGACGCCGAGGACCTGGTCCAGGAAACACCGACCTTGAAAACGTCGCCCTGCTGCCGGGCTTCATCAATGCCCACACGCACCTCGAATTTAGCTCGCTTAAAGAACCGCTGGGCAGGGCGGGGATGCCGTTTGCCGATTGGATTGG
>JANNPJ010000443.1:0-32906 GCA_031400005.1 Kineosporiaceae bacterium
TCGCGCCGAGCTCGGCTTCAGCGTACTCCCGCCCGACGCGGGACATCCGGGCTCGACCGGCGTGGTCGAGCCAGAGGTCCAAGACCGCGTCGACGAAAGGCACCGGCTGGCCTGGCGGCACGATCACCGCGGCGCCTCCGATGCGGTGCAACTCCTGAGCCGTCGCACCATCCGGCGCCACAGCCGCGAGCACCGGTCGGCCTGCCGACAGGTACGACGTGAGCTTGCTCGGCAGCGACATGTCGCCGACGCCCGGTCGTTCGTTCACCACCAGCAGATCGGCGGCGGCCAGCGCCTTCGGGTACAGGTCGTCATCTAGCGAGTCCACGAAGGTCAGGTTCGACACGTCCGCGCCCAAGGCCTCGACCTGCCTGCGCTGACTGCCGTCACCGACGATGACGAAACGGATCTCCGGCTGGAACTGGCAGAGTCGGGCCGCCTCGACCAGGTTGGCGAGATCCTGCTTCAGACCGATGTTCCCGGTGTGCACGACGGTGAACGGCTCGAGCGCCCAGCCCAGGTCGCGCCGGCACTGCGCTTGGCTGAGCTGGGTGGGGGAGATGTGCGTCCAGTTCGGCAGCACCCGGATCTTGTCATCGGGGACGCCGTACTCATTCAACTGGTCACGGAAGGCCTCGCTGACAATCGCGACTCGATCGGCGCGAGAGACCGCACGACGCTCGATCGCGGCGGTGATTCGGGCGGCATACCCGCCACCCTGAATTCCGCTCTGGCTTGCGGCCTTCGCCATCAGGTCCTGCACCACGACGATCAGCTTGCTGTGGTGACGGCGGGCCAGGCGCCCCCCGGCCACCGCCCCGCCCAGACTCGGCGTCACCGCAATCACTAGGTCCGGCCGGTACGGCAACCGACTGGCGGAGGCGTTCGCCAAGAAGGTCGCCTCGTATCCGCCACGCGTCAGCGCGCTCTGGCGGCCGGGGATGTAGTGGCGCATCCGCTTGACCGTCAACCCGGTGTCATTTTCTAGCGCGACGCGTTCGGTGGTTCGAAACACCCACTTGTGGGCTGGGTCCCGCGTCCAGGTCGGGTAGTGCGGAATCCCGGTCAGCACCGTGACGCTGCCCGCATGGTGGGCCAGGTGCTCGGCCATCCCCTTCGTGTACGGGGCGATGCCGGTGGGCTCGGGCGCGTAGTTGATCCCCACCACCAGGGCATGCTTGCCGGCCAGCGGGTGGGCAACCGGTGGTCTAGCCGGTGATTGCTTGACCCGCGGCGTCGGGATGAGGACCGGCATCTCACCGGTGGGACGCTCGGGCCCGGTCCGGAAGAAGCCGACGGAAGAGTTTGTCGTCTCGGTCATGCGGGCTCCATGCAGACATCGATGAGGGCGTCCAGGCGAGCTGCGGCAGGTCGCCTGCCGAGCGTCGTTTCGGCGTACGTCTGCCCCAGGCTGGACATCCGGGCCCGATGGATGGGGTCGTTGCGCAGGTCGAGGAGGCCTTCGAGGAAGGCGACCGGATCGCCGGGCGGCACGATCAGCGCCGCTCCCTTGGTGCGCTTGAGTTCGGCAGCCGTAGCGCCATCGTTCGCGACCGCGGCGATCACCGGTCGACCGGAAGGAAGGTAGGACGTGAGCTTGCTCGGCAGGGACATCGCGCCGACGCCGGGGCGCTCATTGATCACCAGCACATCGGCGGCGGCCAACGACTTCGGATACTGATCGCCGTCCATCGGATCGACGAAGGTCAGATTTCGCAAACCTGCCGCCTGCGCCTTGACGTCCGCTCGCTGATTGCCGTCCCAGACGATGACGAACCGCAGGTCTGGTACCGCCACGCTGAGCCGGGCAACCTCTACCAGGTTGCGCAGGTCCTGCTTGAGGCCAATGTTCCCGGTGTGCACCACGGTGAACGGCTTCACCGGCCAACCAAGTTCGCGCCGGGCCTGGGCCGTGCTCAGGCGTTTGGGAGAGATATGTGTCCAGTTCGGCAGCAGACTGATTTTCTCGTCCGGCACGCCGAACCTGTGCAGCTGACTGCGAAATGCCTCGCTGACGATGGCAACCCGGTCGGCACGGTTCAGCGCGTACCGCTCAATGGATCCGGTCAGGCGGGCGGCATAGTTACCACCGCGGATTCCGGTCTGGGACGCGGCAAGGGCGGTGAGCTCCTGCACCACCACCAGCAACTTGCTTCCGTAGCGGCGGGCGATTCGGGCTCCGGCGACCGCGCCGCTCAGGCTCGGCGAGACCGCGATCACCAGGTCTGGTCGGTGCTGCAGGCGGGTGGTCAGGGCGTTCGCCAGGAAGCTGGCTTCGTAGGCGGCCCGGGTGATCGCCGACTGGCGGCCGGGAACGTAGTGCCGCGAGCGGCGAACGGTCAGCTTGGTGTCGTTGCTGAGCGCCACGTTCTCGGTTGACCGCAGGATCCACTTATGGGCGGGATCCACCGTCCAGCTCGGGTAGTGCGGCATACCGGTCAGAACGGTGACGCCGGCGGCGTCCTCAGCCAGATGTTCCGCCATCGCCGTGGTGTACGGCGCGGTACCGGTCGGCTCGGGCGCGTAGTTGATCCCCACAACCAGCGCCTGCTTGCCCGTCAGCGGATGCGGCTTGATCCGGGTTGGTGCGGCTGGTGCCGAACGCGCGCGAGTTCGCGGTGCCGGAATGGTGAGTGGAATCTCGGCAGTAGGTTTGTCAACCGGCGTTTCAAATAGTGTGTGATCCATCAATAGGCCCCCGAGCCCTGCATGACGGCGCGAAAAGTGCGCCAGAGTATGGACAGATCCAGCGACATGGACCAGTTGTCGATGTAGCGCAGGTCGAGTCGCAAGGACTCTTCCCAGGTCAGATCCGACCGGCCGGACACCTGCCACAGGCCGGTCATGCCGGGCCGTACTCTCAGCCGACGGATCTCGTCGGCGGAGTAGCCTGCCACCTCCTTTGGGAGGGGAGGTCGTGGCCCGACCAGAGACATGTTGCCGCGCAACACGTTCAAAAGTTGGGGGAGTTCATCCAATGAATACCGACGTAGTATGGCGCCGATTCGGGTGACGCGCGGATCCGAGCGGATCTTGAAGAGGACGCCGTTGCCCTCGTCCTGGTGCGTGAGCCCAGCGAGTCGGGCTTCGGCGTCCAACACCATGGACCGGAACTTGTAGACGGTGAATTCCCGTCCCCCGGTACCCACTCGGGTCTGGCGGAACAGTGCCGGCCCCTTGCTGGTGATCCGGATCAGCGCGGCCAGCGCCAGCATCAGTGGTGACAGCACGGTCAGCAGTGTCAGGGCGAGCAAATAGTCGAACAGCACCTTGAACACCCGGCGGCTGCCCTTGAGTACCGGCCGTTCCAGGTGCAGCAGTGACAGCCCGGCCATCGGGCGGATCGACAACCGTGGCCCGGCGACCTCGACGATGCCGGGGGAGACCAGCAGTTCCACCCCGCGCTCCTCCAGCGCCCAGGACAGTTTCCGCAGGGCATGCCCGGACAGATCCGGCTGCGAGACGACGGCCACCACATCGGCCTGGACCCGGTCGATCGCCGTGAGGACGTCGTCCGGGGCGCCTAACACCGGGACGTCGTGAATGTGGGACGGCGTCACGTCCGCCGTCGACGTGCACACCCCGACCGCGAGCATGCCGTGGTGGAAACTGCGCTCGGTCACCCGCAGCGAATCGATCAGGCTGATCACGGCGTCACTGCGACCGACGATCAGCGTGCGGTGCAGACCCCGGCCGGCCGCTCGGGCCCGGTGCAGAGCCACCCGCAGCAACCGGCGGGCCAGCATCGAGCCCAGCACGCAGGCCGGGACCGAGATCATCGCGATCGTCCGGGAGAAACTGCCGAGGGACAGGTAGGAGAGCACCGCAACCGTGGCGAACAGCAGGAGCCCGGCTCGGGCGAGCCGGTGGAATTCCTCCGGGCCTTCGCCGATGAACCGGTGCTCATACGCTCGGTAGAGCCACACCGCCGTCACCCAGCCGAGCGGGAACAGGACCGGCAGCAGGAGATACGTGCCCGGAGTGGTGCCGAGCCGGACCGTGACCGCCAGCACGGCCGCGGCGGCGGCGACCACGACGTCCGCCATTCGCGCGTGCCTGCCGTAGCGGGCCAGGATCCGCTGCGGCTGGTCCGGCGGCTCGATCCGCGGTCGGATGACCTGGACCGGAGGCTCGGGGCTGCCGGCTGTGGAGGCGTCGGTCGAAGGTTTTCGTTCGGTTACTGCGTCGACAGACAGACCTGCTCCCGAAGCCTCGAATACGGACATGAAACAGCCCCCACGGCATTGGATAAGGCTCTGCCAGGAGCGGACCCCCATTGGCCCAGTGGAAGAACCTGAGGCCTAGGATAAGGCGAAACTTGTTGTCTCATAACCATTTTACAGGTCTGGAACGGTTGCGAACCGTTCGGACAGCGCATCTGAACCAAGCGGTCGAGCGACTTGTTGCCGTTCGGGCGATATTTATATTCATAGGCAAGCGAGGTTTAATTCGTGATCGCCCCTCGCCACCTGGTCACTCTGTGCAGTCGACACAGTACTGCAAGTAAGCGGCCGTGTCCTTCGAACCGGAAGTCAGGCCAACCGGGCGGTGGTGTGGTTGTTGACGAACCAGTCGTAGGTGCTGCGGACGCCGTCGCGTAGGTCGATGCTGGACTGCCAGCCCAACTCGCGCAGCCGGCTGACGTCGAGGAGTTTGCGCGGGGTGCCATCGGGCTTGCTGGGGTCGAAGATCAGGCGGCCTTCCCAACCGGCCACCTCGGCGATGGTCTCGGCTAATTCGCGGATGCTGACGTCGACGCCGGTCCCGATGTTGATGGTGTCGGGGGAGTCGTAGCTCTCCAGCAGGAAGATGAGCGCGGCAGCGAGATCATCGACGTGCAGGAACTCGCGTTGCGGCGTCCCTGTGCCCCAGATCGTGACCTCCGTCGCGCCGGACTGCTTGGCTTCGTGGAACCTGCGGATCAGAGCGGGCATGACGTGGGAACTGTGGGCGTCGAAGTTGTCGCCGGGCCCGTAGAGGTTTGTCGGCATCGCGCTGATGTAGGGCAGCCCGTACTGCTTGCGCATCGCCTGCACCTGCAGGATGCCGGTGATCTTGGCGATCGCGTAGGCGTCGTTGGTGGGTTCCAGTGCGCCGGTGAGCAGGCTGGATTCGGCGATGGGCTGCTTGGCGAACTTGGGGTAAATGCAACTGGAGCCGAGGAAGAGCAACCGTTGGACGCCGTACTCGTGGGCGGCGTCCAGGAGGTTGACCTGGATCCGGAGGTTGTCGCTGAGGAAATCGGCCGGATAGGTGTCGTTGGCCAGGATGCCACCCACCTTCGCAGCGGCGATCACCATCACGTCCGGTCGCTGCTTGCCGACGAAAGTCATTGCGGCGTCACGGTCGCGCAGATCGACCTGAGCGGACGTGGCGCCGACCAGGTTGAGGTTGCCGCGGTGCTGCAGGGCCCGCCAGAGCGCCGAACCGACGAGCCCGCGGTGGCCGGCAACGTAGATCTTGGTGTCCTCGGTCAACCGAGGTGGCGTCGTGGTCACCCGCCTACGGTAGCCACCATTGACTACTGAGTGTCCGACGTTCGTGACATTCTGTCGCTGGACGCCGAGAGTCGGTTGATCGTCGCCCCACCGCCCCTTGGTCGACCTCGGGTAAACGTGGGAGATTCCGACGATCCCACAGCTAGTGCGGCAAGTGGCCGGATAGCCACGCTACGGTACTGCGCATAAGTAACTCTGCGGATTCGAACGATCGCTATCAGTAATGACGGCGAGTCGTGGATCGCGTTGACCATGCGCTTGGGGGCGTCATCAGCATGAAGAAGGCACTGATCACCGGGATCACTGGGCAGGATGGCTCGTATCTAGCGGAACTGTTGCTGGAGAAGGGTTATGAGGTGCATGGGATCGTCCGGCGGGCCTCCCAGTTCAACACCGGGCGGATCGATCATCTGTATCAGGACTCGCACGACCCGGCCGCGCGGTTCTTCCTGCACTACGGGGACCTGACCGATGGCTCCCGGCTGGTGACGTTGCTGGAGAAGGTGCAGCCGGACGAGGTGTACAACCTCGCCGCCCAGTCGCATGTGCGGGTCTCGTTCGACGAGCCGGAGTTCACCGGGCTGACCACCGGCGTCGGCTCGACTCGCCTGCTGGAGGCGATCCGGATGATCGGGCTGGACTGCAAGTACTACCAGGCCTCGAGCTCGGAGATGTTCGGCGCGACCCCGCCTCCGCAGAACGAGGCCACCCCTTTCTGGCCGCGCAGCCCGTACGGGGCGGCCAAGGTGTACGCGTACTGGATGACCCGGAACTATCGCGAGGCGTACGGGATGTTCGCCACCAACGGGATCCTCTTCAACCACGAAAGCCCGCGCCGGGGCGAGACGTTCGTGACTCGGAAGATCAGCATGGCGGTCGCGAACATCATCGCCGGCAAGCAGGAATTCCTCTACATGGGCAACCTGGACGCCGTCCGTGACTGGGGTTACGCCAAGGAATACGTCGAGGCCATGTGGCTGATGCTGCAGACCGAGACGCCGTCCGACTACGTGATCGCCACCGGTGCCGCCTACACCGTCCGGGACTTCCTGCAGTTCTCCTTCGAACACGTCAATCTCGACTGGGAGCGCTACGTCCGCTTCGACGACCGCTACCTGCGCCCGACCGAAGTCGACTCGCTGATCGGCGATCCCTCCCGAGCCCGGACCCTGCTCGGCTGGGAACCGCAGACCCGCACTCCCGAACTCGCCAGGATCATGGTTGACGCCGACCTGGCCAACGCTCAGCAGATCGACCTCCGTGGCCTCGGTGCGTGGGTGAAGCACTAGCTCCGAGGAGATTCGCCAGTCCTCACTTTCTGATCGCTGAAGGGTTGGCTGCAGTCAGGGGTGCACTGTCGCGCGCCTCTGATCGCAGCCAACCTTCAGTCATGTCTAGTCGTGACAGGGCAGTGATCGGGTCGGTAGGTAAACGATGACGCAGATTGTTACTGTATGAGTTCGAACGGGCACGTACAGTGGCTATTCTGGGAGGCATGGTGAGTGACGTCCGCGTGTTGTTCGGGCCCGATGCCTTTCGGCAACGGCAGGGCGGTGTTTCGCGGTACTTCGTGAACCTGCATCGCGAACTCCTCGAGCTGGGCGTCGCCTCCCGGATCTTCGCCGGCCTGCACGACAACACCGACCTGCAAGACACCTCCGGAGTGCTGGGCCTGCGCACCCCCCAGTTCCGTGGACGGCGCCGGGTCAGCCGGGCGGCGCTTTACCCGGTGCTGCGCCCGTCGCTGCGCTGGGCCCGGATCTACCACGACACCTGGCAGCTGTCGTCGTTCCCGTCCTCCGGTCATCGGGTCGCCGTCACCATTCACGATCTGAGCGTGATCCGATCGTCTCGGCATTTCGCCGACGATGAGACCAGTCGCGCGCTGCTGGACCAGGCCCGCCGGTGCGCCGCCGCGGACGTCGTCTTCACCATCTCGCAGGACAGCAAGACGGACGTCGTGGAGATGCTCGGCGTTCCCGAGGAGAAGGTGTTCGTCACCCCGCTCGCCGCAGACCTGCCCGAACTGGTCCGGCCGGGTCGGGTGGTACGCCGGGAGCCGGGGCGACTGCTGTATGTCGGCGGGCGCACCGCCTACAAGAACTGGCCGCTCCTGGTATCGGCGCTGGCCCGCAGTCCCGGATTTCACCTGGTCTGCGCCGGCGGTGGGGCACCGACCCGGGAGGACTATCGGGTGCTGGCCGATCACGGGGTGATGGACCGGGTGATGTTCATGGCGGCGGACGACGACACGCTGGCCGGCCTCTACCGGAACGCCGCGGCACTGGTGACGACGTCCCTGCACGAGGGTTTCGGCCAGCCCGTGCTCGAAGCGCTGGCGGTCGGGTGCCCGGTGATCAGCAGCGGTTCCGGTGCGCAGCGGGAGATCGCCGGCACCGCGGCGTCCTACTACGACCTGGGTCATCCGGACGAACTGGTCGACCTGATCAGGTACCTGCCGACGTCCCCGGAGGGATTGCGCCGGCTGGGCGAGGTCGGGCAGTTGCGCGCCGCCACCTTCACCTGGGCCGAGACAGCCCGGCGGACCCTGGAGGGCTATCGCTCGATCCTCGACCTCACCTCGCCCTGAGTTGTTAATGTCACGTTCCCAGCGGGGCTGAAAGGCGGCAAACGGGAATAGATCAGTGTTGTCGATGGGGACAATGATGCGTACACGCCAGCTCAGCGGGGGGAGTTCGGCGAAGGTGGCGGAGAGGGCTTGACTGGTTGCACTCCGTAACCGATGGTGATTAAGCGGACCAATGCCACCAAGTTGACCTGACTTGGACGCCTCAGGGACCGCTCACTCACCAGGGAGTGTGGCCGTGAGTATTGACGAATCTGCGGCGGATGACTACTATCCCCAACCGCTCCCGATGCCAGTGCTTGCGACCGTTTCGGCGCCCTCGCCAGAGTTTGAGCCCGTCATCCCGGAGTTTGAGCCCGTCATCGGCCCGGTGGTGAGCGAAGCCCCGATTCTTACGCTGGCTCCGAGCTCGGATCAGATCACCACGGATCCCCACCCCGACGGTGGTCTCGGGCCCCGCTCTGCTCCCAGGCACGCCGCATCATCGCCGTTGCCGGACGATCTCGTCACCCGACTGCTCAGCGCTCAGGTCTATCTTCGCGAGGCGTTCGCCGACCGGGTGAACGCCGAGCTGATCCATCCCACCCGGGCCGCTTTGCCCCCGCTGTGGAATGTAGACGCCGTCCAGCTTGCCCGGCATGCCGCGCAGGCTCGCCGATACCGCCGCTCCCGGGACGTTGGGTTGGCGGCCACCCTCGGGTATGTCCTCCTGGCCGGCACGCTCGTCCTGGCCGTGGCCGTCGGGCACCTCCTGGTGCTGCGACAGGCCGCGGCGATCTGGCTGGTGCTCTGGATCTGGGCGTACATCGTCTCGGTTCGGCTGGTGTACGCCCAGACCCTGGCGGCCCGGCGCTCGGCGGTCGCGGTGATCTACGAGCCGGAGGCGGTCGTCCCGGATCCGCTGGATCGACCCGCAGCCGAGCAGAACCTTGCCGACCTGAACGACACGAACGTGGTCCTGTTCCGCGGGGCGTCCTCGCCGTTCGTCGGAAGCGGGGTCAACATTGACAACTGGAACCTGACGATCGACATCAGCAAGCGCGCCGCTCCCGTCCACGCCCGGGCCGAGGCGGAGAGATCGCACTACACCGAGCGCCCGGCGGAACCTGACCCGATCACCGGCGGCGGCTTGCAGCGATTCCTGCTGGATTCGATTCCCTCGCGGATCAGCCCGCGGCCGGCCGCGGGCAATCGGCTCTACGTGCGCGGCGGTTCGAATGCGATCTCGGTGCCGATCTTCCGGGTGGGCCCGACCGAGCCGGACCGGATCGACACGCTGAACTTCCGCCGTCCGGTCAGCCGGGTGCCGGACGAGGTGGTCCAGCACTATCTCGATGCGCAGAACGAAAGCGCCCGGACCTTCACCTACTTCACCCATTCTGCCTGGGGCGGGCAGGTCGTCGTCACCCTGTTCGTGCAGGCATTCGTCTCCAACCAGACGCTTTTCATCGAAGGTCTGGTGTATGCGCTGCGGCCACTGGGCCATCAGTTCTACGCCGTCCGAGCGCTGCCGACCGATCGTCGCGCTGAGGCCTCGGTGCTATTCAAATCCGCCCTTTCGCAAGGATTCCCGGAATTGTTCAAGGCGCCGATGCGGCTGGTCCAGGACTATTTCGCGGGACGGGCGGATGCCAAGGTGTCCACTGCCATCGAAGCGGAAATCGAGGGACGCCGGGATATCGACTTCGGTGCGCTGTCGAGCTTGCGTGAGCGGGTGGCCAATTACAACCTTGGCGACCAGTTCGCTGCGATGGACGAGCGGATGTACTACCAGGTCTTCAACCGCCGAGCGATTGAATGCATCGGGATGTACCTCGATTCCAAGCACGTCGACCTCACGGAGTTCAACGGCCAGGCTGGATCGATCATTGGCAACACCACGGCCAATGCGAAGTCCATCTACGGTTCTGCGGTGAACAACGGAGTGAGTGCCACAGACGCCGGAGACTGATCTTCCCCTAAGCCTTCGGCTCGAGCCTGGCCGGGAACCCCCTTTCCCCGGCCCTCTGGCTCGACCTGGACACCGGTTCACCCTAAGCAAACGGGCGAACCGGTGCTCCGGGTTTGGCCCGCTGCTCCGGAGGAGGCGGCCGGATCGGGGCCAGCTTTAGATTCGAACGAGAACGTCGGCCCGGTTGTCGACCTGGTCGTCCACGGCGAAATCCTTCACCAGTTCGCGTAGCTCGGCGGCCATATCGGAGACCGTGTGGGCCGAGGAAACCGCACCCACGGCGGCGAGGGACGTGGAGTCCGCCGCAACCGCAACCGCGGTGATGCTGCGGGAGATCTCGGCCGTAGTCACCGATTGCTGTTCGACCGCACCGGCGATGGAGGTGGCGATCCCTTCGATCTGCCGCAGGACGTCGCTGATTTCGGCAATCGCAACGACCGCGTGCTCGGCACCGTTCTGGATCTCACTGATCCGGCGGCTGATGTCGGTCGTCGCCTGGGCGGTCTCGTTCGCCAGCCCTTTGACCTCGCCGGCCACCACGGCAAAGCCCTTGCCCGCCTCACCGGCTCGGGCCGCTTCGATCGTGGCATTGAGGGCCAGGAGATTGGTCTGAGCGGCGATCGTCTGGATGAACGCGACGACCGATCCGATTTCCGAACTGGACCGGCTCAGACTATTGATTGTCTGGGTCATCTCATCGGCGGCTCGAACTGCCTGCGCCGAGATGGACGCCGCTTCACTTGTGCTCCGGGAGACATCAGAAACTGTAGCGGCCATCTGTTCGCTGGAGGCGGCCACGGCCGAGGCTTGTGCTGCCGCGTCGCCGGAACCTTCGGTCAGTACGGCGCTGGCGGCCTTGAGCTCATCGGCGGCCACAGAGAGGGAATCTCCAGACCCACTGATGCGCAGCAGGACCGAACGCAGGTTCTCCACCATGTCACGCATCGAGGCACCAAGCTGATCCGCATCGCTCCGAGGGAGGACCTCGACGGTGAGGTCGCGGCGAGCGAGCGCGCTGGCGATCTCGGAGGTGGCTCGCAGGTATTGGGCCAGTTGTCGGAAGGAGTGGGCCAGGCGTCCGAGTTCGTCCTTGGATTCGTAGTGCACTTCGGCGGAAATGTCTCCGACTGCCATCAGTTCAGCAACCCGGATCACCTCGGTCAGTGGCCGGGTGATCGATCGGGTGATCGCCACTGACAACCCGCTCGTCACGGTCAGCAGGACGAGCGCGAGCAGCAGGGCGGTCACCAATCCCTGCTGCGCCGTTTTCGCGTTGTTGGTCGCTGTCAACTGGAGTTGCCGTGATTGCAGGTCTTCAATCTCCTTCAGCTTGTTGATTTTCGCGGTACTGGTGTCGAACCAGGTCGCGCCGGTGACCTTGAAGTCGCCGGTCAGGGCCTTGGCCAGGGCCAGGTCCTCAAGCGTCGTTACCGCGGTGAACGCCGACCCGGCTGTCAATGCTGTCCACTGTTTGAGTACCTCGGGCGAGGCGAACTCCTCGAAGGAGCTGATCAACGATTTTTGGGTGCTGATCAGCGCATTGACCCGGAGCACGTGGGTGAGATCGTCGAACTTTCCCTGACCGAAGGCCCGGGTCAACTGGGCTCGTTCCAGGCCGCTGTTCTCCTTCGCCCGCAGAAAGAACAAATAAGCGTTGAGCCGGGAGGACAGCGACGGATCCGTCACCTTGGCGGCGAGAGCAGCACTGTCGTCAAGCAGCTGCCCATTGAGCTTCGTGTAGCCGCCGAGAACGTCGACGGCGGCAACCGTGAGCGAGTCGGCGTCCTGTCGAAGTGCAGGCAGGCTGCCCAGCTGGGTCACCACGGTCTGCACCTTGGCGGGAAGGCCCGCCCCGAAGCCGGTGACGAGGGGAGACAACTTGGCGACCTGCTGGTCGGTTGCCGATCGCTGAGCCTTCAGTTCACCGCCGAAGCGAGCGCCTTTCGCGGTGAGAAACTGCGAAGACCGTCCTCGTTCGCGCTGCGTCTCGTGCAGCACGTCACCGATCGCCGCCGACAGTTCGGTCAGTCTGACCGCCTGATTTGCGGCGGTGACGGCTTGCCGCTGCCGTTCTACCTGGTTCGCCAGCAGGGCTGCCGCGGCCAAGGTCGACACCATCAGGCCAACCAGAACCTTTGTGCGTACCCGCGCATTCCGCCAAGAACGAATCATGGCTCGCCTGCTCGCTCTCGATCGTCACTCGGGGACATCTCTGGTCCGTAACATCGACGGGCCTGAGATCGAACTTGACCCCGGGGAGGCACGCCCTAGTCCAGCAATCGAAGCACCTGTTCGTACACCTGTTCCGCTTGCTGTTGTTGAAGTTTCAACCGGGGGAACAAGGTCGGGCAAGGCTCGGCCGTGGTGGCCAGGGCCTGCGTCCAGTTCGCCAGTTTGTCGGCGGGGCTCGACCACGGCCGCAGGGCGATCAGCAATCGCTTCAGGCAGGAGGAGAAGCGCACCGCCCCGGACAGCAGAACCGCTGTCAGGATGAAGGTTTCGCGCTCCGGAGCGGTAGGGTTCAACGGCCCGATGCCCTCGGCGTGGATGCTGTCGAGTGCCGCCTGCAGGTACCACGCGGAGGTATCGACGATCAGGTCCTGGACGTGTGGCCAGACCACACAGTCACGTAGCGCGGCCGCCACCTTCCGTCGGTGTGGTCCATTGCGGCCACTACCCTCGATAGTGCCGGTCTGCAGATAGGTGGCATTGCGCGCCTTGTCCGCTCCGACACCGTGGAGGCGGACCTGCCCGTCAGCGCCGCTCACGAGGTCCGGATGGTCGCCGTCCCACCTCATGGTCCAACCCAGAGACCGGGTGAGGGTGGCACCGAAAAGATCCGGATCGTCGATCCACAGGCGCCAGAGGAATCGGAACAAGGCGCCTCGGTCGGCGTTGAACTGGATGACCCCCAGGCTCACCCCGGCGCCGACGTCCCAGGCGTTGATGCTTTCCAGCTTGCCCTCGACCTGGCCGATGACCGGCAGATAGCAATCGGGTTCACGCAACGGCAGGCGCAACAGGGGCAGGGTCACCCCGTTGACGATCCCGCCGGCATCCACCGGCGGGTCGCCTCGACGGACTTTCGACACCCCGAAGACGGCCGCACCGTGGTGCGCAAGCAAGATCCGCAGCATCGGGATCGGCAGGGCCCGGGCGGAACTCTGGTCGATTCCGGGCACGGCCTGAGACAGCCTGTCCGCCCAACGGTTTCGAGTGCGCTTGCGATCGACGTCAGGCAATCGATAGAAGGCCTGCAACCCGGGGACGTCAACCCAGCGGTGAGTCGGTGAGGTCGGGTCGGAAGGCACGTACAACCGCTGGCCGCCGTTCAGGACGAGCGCCGCGGCGGTCGGGGAGTCAAAGGTCGCCACCGGCGGGGCGAAGCCGGTTTCGGCGGGGCCGAACGAGGTGACCTGAAAGCCGTTGGCAGCCGGCTTGGGGGTAATCAGCGATTGCCCGGAGTTTCGGGCCAGGGCGATCTGGGCGGCGGCGTCGAGGGTGTCCGCAGATTCTGGGACACCGCGTGGTTCAACCGCGATCGAGAGCCCGAGTCGCCCGGCGATGTCCCTTTGGTCGGCCATCACGAGAGTCTCGCAGCCGGCCGATCTACGCTCAATCCGTGGAGACCAGGACTTTGATGTGATCTCCGCTCAAGGATTGCTGGAAGGCCTCGGCCACCGCCTCGAGCGGGAACACCGCCGTGACCATGTCGGCGGCACGGACGGCGCCTTTGCGCAGGAGCTCAATGGCCTCCTCGTAGTCTTGCGGCAGGTAGGTGGCACTGCCCTGCAGGCGAATTTGGTGATCTTGCACGATCGCGAGCGGAATAGTGACATCGCTGGTCGGGACTCCGACGACGACCACGGTGCCGCCTCGGTCGGCCATCGCAATGGCCTGGTTCACGGTGGCGTTGATGGCGACGCAGTCGAACACCACATCGGCGCTTTCCCCGAGCGCGGTTCGGACCCGCTGTGCGGAGTCGCCCATACCGGCGTCGATGACGCTGTCGGCGCCCAGGCGCAGCGCCCGCTCGCGCTTGGTCGGTAAGAGGTCCGTCATGACGACGCGGCGGGCTCCGTGATCACGGACAACGGCCAGCATGCCCAGCCCAATGGTGCCGGCGCCCAGGATGGCCACCGCCTTGCCGGCGAGGTCGCCGGCCAGGCGGGCGGCATGGACCGGCGTTGACAAAGGCTCGATCAGCGCCGCCGTCAGGTCGTCCAAATCATCCGGGACAGCGTGCAGCCGATTTGCGGCAATGGTGAAATAGTCTGCCATTCCGCCCTGTTCGTACCCACAGCCGAAGAACATCAGATTCTCGCAGAGGTTCTGCCGACCGCTCCTGCAGAGCTTGCAGTTCCAGCAGGGCAGATCCGGCTCGATAGTCACTCGCTGCCCCGGGGTCATGCTGTCTACGTCTGCCGCGGTGTCCTGGACCACGCCGACGACTTCATGGCCGGGAAAGTACGGAAGTCGAATGAACGGATGGCTGCCATGTGCGGCATGGGTATCGGAACCGCAGATCCCCGCCATCACGGATCGAACGAGCACCTGACCCGGCCCTGGCCTCGGGGTTTCAGCTGGGACGACGGCAATGCCTGCGGTGGAGACGACGACGCGGCGCATCGTGCCGACCGGGTCGGCGACGATATCGGCCGCTGAGTTGCTGCTCATCTCAGGTGCTCCTCTCGCGATTCACGCCGGAACGGGCGATTTCGCACTCGCACGTCCACTTCACCCAGTATGTCATCGGTTACGGCAGTGGCGAGTCTTTGTCTCTGACGCCGGTGAGTATCTCCTCCGCACGGTTACGGCAGCGCCCGCCGATCGTGACCTATGCTCGGGTCGGGGGAAATCCAGGCCCAGGAGACGCGATCTCCGATAGGTGGTGGGGGGCCGTGCAATGAGTGCTGATCGTGAAATTGCTGCGGTCACAAAGTCTGGCAGCGACTGGGTCGTGGGTGGCGGAGAAACCGGCCGGCTGATCCGCTCGATGGATTGGTCGCGGACGCCGTTAGGGGCGATCGGTGACTGGCCGTCCAACTTGCGAACTACCGTAAGCCTGGCTCTCAACTCAAACTTCCCCATTTCGCTGGCGTGGGGCCCAGAGTGCACGCAGATCTACAACGACGGCTACTGGCCGATCTGCGGGGCCAAACACCCGACAGCGATGGGACAGGACTTTCGGGAGTGCTGGGCTTCGGCGTTCCCGGTCATCGGTGAGGCCTTCGAGAGCGCGCTCGCGGGAACCACCGCCTTCCTCGAAGATCAGCGAATGTTCCTTGATCGCCATGGCTACCTCGAGGAAACGTTCTTCACGTTCTCCTTCAGCCCGATCCGGGACGAGTCCGGAGCGGTTACCGGCTTGTTCCACCCGGTGACCGAGACCACCAGCAAAATGCTGGCTCAGCGGCAAACTCGAACGCTTCGGGATATCGCTGTCGGTGCCGGAAGCGCGGATCTACTGCTGCCTGGGCTGCAGTCGGCTGCCCAGATTCTTGCCGGGCCAGACGACTCCCACGGCTGCGGCGTCGACGTGCCGTTTGTCCTTTTCTACCAACTGACTGCCGACGGTCGATCGGCCGAACTCGTTGCCCAGCAGGGGTTGTCAGCCGGTGGGTCGGCGAGTCCGCTAACCGTTGAGGTGACCCGACCGTCGGCCGACTGGCCGATCGCGCAGGCGCTGACCACCCGAACGATGATCCGTGTCGATCGACTGCGGGAGCGGTTTCCCGGCTTGATCTGCGCTCCTTACCCGGAGCAGATTGAGACCGCGTTCGTGTTGCCCATCACGCCCCCCGGATACGGCGGCCCACCCTGTGTGATGGTGGCGGGAGCCAGTCCGCGATTGCCGATGAGCGAGGCGTATCGATCGTTCTTCGAAATGGCGGCCGCAGCCGTGACGACCATGATCGTGAACGTCACCGCGCTCAGCCTGGAACGTAAGCGCTCCGATGCGCTCGCTGAAGTCGATCGAGTGAAGACCGCGTTTTTCCACAACGTCAGCCACGAATTTCGGACACCGCTGACCCTGTTGCTGGGTCCGCTCGAGGAAGAGTTGGCCCACGTCTCAGCAGACATCGATCCGCTACGGCGGGACCGATTGGAGACTGCCCATCGCAACGGTCTGCGCCTGCTGCGCCTGGTCAACACACTCTTGGATTTCGCCCGAGTCGAGGAGGGCAGGGCCGGGGCGCACTACGAACTGACCGATCTCGGCAGCCTGTCTACCGAACTGACCTCGACCTTCCGCTCGGCCTGCGAGCGTGCCGGGATCCGATTGAGCGTGGATTGCCCGCAGGTGACGCAGGAGGTGTACGTCGACCATGACATGTGGGAGGCGGTGGTCCTCAACCTGCTGTCGAATGCCCTGAAATACACCATCAGCGGCGAGATCAACGTCAGCTTGCAGGTCGTCGGCGAGACGGTCGAACTGATCGTCCAAGACACCGGGATCGGCATCCCCGAGGCGGATCTACCGCGGGTCTTCGAGCGCTTCTATCGGGTTGCTGATGCGCACGGTCGAAACCACGAGGGGTCCGGCATCGGCCTGGCCTTCGTCCAGCAGTTGGCCGGACAACACGGTGGCTCGGTACGGGTCGAAAGCCAACTCGGGCACGGGACGACGTTCACCGTGGCGATCCCGATCGGGGCCGCTCACCTACCACCAGACCAGGTCACCCGCATCCCTAGGGTGGCGGCTGAAGGTTCGCGTCTCGGTCAGTCCTTGACCGCGGAAGCCCTCCGATGGTCGCCGGACCTGCCTACTCAGCGGACCGTGGATCGGGCGAACCTCCCGACGAGCAGGCCAGGCTCCGCGCCGTCGTCCGTTCCTACGTCGTCCGTTCCTGCGCCGTCTGCCTCGTCCTCTCAGTCGTCCTCGGTGGAACCGGCGGATCTGCGACCGCGGATCCTTTGGGCAGACGACAACGCAGACATGCGCGAATACGTCACCCGCCTCCTCACCGGCAGCTATCAGGTGGAGGCGGTGGACGACGGACAGGCCGCGCTGGAATCGATTCGGAGATCACCTCCGACGCTGGTTCTCACCGATGTGATGATGCCTCGCCTGGACGGTTTCGGCTTGCTCAAGGAACTGCGGGCCGATCCCCGAACCCGGACGATCCCGGTCATCCTGCTTTCGGCCCGCGCCGGGGAGGAGACCCGCATCGGTGGGCTGCTGGCCGGTGCGGACGATTACCTGGTCAAGCCGTTCACCGCACGAGAACTGTTCGCCCGGATCGGCTCTCATGTTCAGCTGGCTGCCTTGCGGCAGGAAATGGAGATGACCCGGCGGGCAGCCGAACGAGCCGATCTGTTGGCGGCCAGTGAATCGCAATTACGTCTGATTACCGACGCGTTGCCCGTGCTCATTGCCTACATCGACACCGGGGAGCGCTACCGCTTCACCAATTACGCCTACGAGGAGTGGTTCGGCGTCCCTCGGGCTGAGCTCTGGGGTCGATCTGTCGGTGACTTGTGGCGGTCGCCGGATACCGCGGTGGCCGAGCATGTGGCCAGGGCCATCGCCGGCGAGACGGTGTCGTTCGAGTGGACGATGCTTCAGGATCCGGACCGCAGCCGGTCGTGCCGGTCCACCTTCGTACCCGATCTGGGCCCGGATGGCGAGGTACACGGATTTTTCGCCATGACCAGCGATGTCAGCGAGCAGAAGCTCGCACAATTACAGATTCAACTGCTCAACTCCAACCTTGAGCGGCGAGTGCGTGAGCGTACCGAAGAACTTGCCACCAGCAACGCGGAGCTCACCTCCGCGAACAAGGAACTAGAGGCCTTTTCGTACTCCGTCTCGCACGATCTGCGGGCGCCGGTGCGAGCTATCGACGGCTTCGCTCGCATTCTCATCGACGATTACTCGCGCGATCTGCCTGCGCAGGCTCAGCGGTACGTCGCCTTCGTCCGCAATAACGCACAGCGCATGGGCCGGCTGATCGATGATCTGCTGACCTTCGCTCGCTCCGGACGTGAGCCGGTATCGCGGCGGGCGGTGAACTCAGCCGAACTTATCCGGCTCTGCCTGCAGGAATTGAGCGCTGAATATGGCGACCGGGACGTGCGGTTCAGCATTGCCGAGCTGCCGGAATGCCGTGCCGACCCAGCATTGCTCAAGCAGATCTGGTTGAATCTGCTTGGCAACGCCATCAAGTACACCAGGCAATGCCAGACTGCCGAGATCATCGTCGGTTTCGAATCGGACGGCACCTCGATCAGCTATTTCTGCCGGGACAACGGGGCGGGATTCGATATGCGACATGCCGGGAACATTTTCGGCGTTTTCCAGCGCCTGCATTCGGTTGACGAGTACGAGGGTACCGGGGTGGGGCTGGCCATCGTGGAGCAAATCGTGCGCCGTCACGGTGGGCGAATCTGGGCCGAATCGGAGGTCGGCCGCGGCGCAACTTTTCATTTCACCCTGGGCCGGAGCGAACCTAGCGCGGCTGCGGAAGAGCCACCGCGATGATGGCCCGCCGAGTTCGGGTGGTCAAGGTGATGGTGGCAACGGTCGATGACGCTACAAACCGGCGATCGCGTCCCGACGCGACTGGAGGGCGAGTGTGAGTACCGAAGTGATTCTTCTGGTCGATGACAACATCGATGACGTCACACTGACTCTGTGGGCTTTCCGCAAGAGCGGTCTCAAGACGGAGATCATCGTCGCCCGCGACGGGCAGGAGGCCTTTGACCTCCTGCTTCCTAGCGACGGAAGCGCCCCACTGCAACCGACAATCGTGCTGCTGGACATCAATATGCCGAGGATGAGCGGGCCCGAGGCGTTGAGATTGCTCCGGGCTGATAAGTCGACAAAATCATTGCCGGTGATCATGCTTACCAGCTCGGTTGATGACCGGGACATCGTGAGAAGCTACGATCTCGGAGCCAATAGCTATGTGCAGAAGCCGGTCGGGTCGGCGGAATTTCTCGAGGCCGCCAAGGCACTGGGCGTCTACTGGCTCGGCGTCAATAAACAACACCGCCCGGCAAGCGTCTGATCCATCGTGATCGGACCCGACTATGCCACGGTTAAACACGTGCTGGACTGATTTGGCCGGCTGACGACCATCGAGCGCGTTGAGCGATCGCAACGAGAGCCGCGATCGCGATGCCGACGACGATCGTCCAAGGGTCGAAGGCCTCGCCGAGTAGCAGCGCCGCCCACGCCAGGGTTAGCAGTGGTTGCACTTGCTGGACTTGACCGATGCGAGCGATGCCGCCGCGTGCGAGCCCTCCGTACCAGGCGAAGAAGCCCAGGAACTGCGAGACCAGGACGACGTAGCCGACACCGAGCAGAACGGACGGCGTTCCCTGCGGGTCACCCACCAGCAAGGCGACAACGGCGGCCGGCAGCGAGAGCGGCAGCACAATCACCAAGGCCCAGGAGATCGAGCGCGGGCCACCGATGGTCCGGGCCTGTCTGCCGCCCATCGCATAGCCGTAGCCGGCCGACGCCGTCGCGGCCAGCATCCAGAGATCACCCCAATGGACGCCGACCGCTCCGGTCTCCAGATCTGACCCGAGCGACAGGTAGCCGACGAGAATCGCTACCCCGCCGAGGCACGCGAACCAGAACGTCGGCGGCAGGCGCTCGCCACCGAGCAGCGCAGCGAACATTGCCGTCACCGCCGGCAGTAGGCCGAGGATCACTGCGCTGTGCCCGGTCCCGTTACTGAGCAGCGCGAGGGAGGAGAAGAGCGGGAAGCCGATGACAATCCCGAGGGAGGACAGCGCGAGATCGCGAAGCTGTGCCCGCGTCGGCACGCCAGCTCGGCAGATCAGCAGGTAGCCGCCGGCCAGCAGGCCGGCCCCGGCTGCCCGCACGACTGTGAGGCTGAGCGGATCGAAACCGGCGACCGCGAGCTTGTTGGCCGGCAGCGAGAAGCTGAAGGCGAACACGCCAAGGAACCCCAGCCACAGCCCCGGACGTCGGGCGACCGGCACCAGGTCGAGTGTTTCCGTTCGGAGGGCGATAGCGTTATCGTTGGCTTTCATGGATAACGATAACGGTAAGCATGCGTTATCTCAGGCACTCCGTTCGTTCATCGCGGTCGGCGTCCCCGGAGACCGGCTGCCCTCGGTCCGGAGCCTGCAGAACGATCACGGGGTTTCGCCACTAACGGTGCAGCACGTCGTGCGTGAGCTGAGCGCCGAGGGCCTGGTGGCCGCGCGTCCGGGGTCGGGTACCTTCATCGCCCGGCCACCGGCGTCCCCGGTTCTGGCCGATACCAGCTGGCAGCAGGCAGCTCTCGGTGGTCACACCCCGCACGACGCCTCGGGGCACGCTCGCGCTGTTCACCAAGCCGGCGTCCGGCGTGATCCGGCTGACCGGCGGGTACCTCGATGACACCCTGGTGCCGGTGGCCGCCCTGTCGGCATCGATGGGTCGCGCGGTGCGGCGCTCGGGCACCTGGGGTCGCTCGCCGGTGGAGGGCCACGAGAGCCTGCGCCAATGGTTCGCTCGCGAGGTCGGTGGAGTCGATGCCTCGAACGTCATCGTCACGTCGGGTGGGCAGGCGGCACTGTCGATCGCTATCCGGGCGCTCACCCGGCCAGGGGAATCAATCGTGTTGGAAAGCCCCACCTACGCCGGGGCGATCTCGATCGCTCGCAGTTATGGTCTGGAGCTGGCGCCGGTGCCGGTGGACGCCCGGGGCATGCGCACCGACCTGCTCCCGGCGGTTCTGGAGCGCACCCGGGCCAGGGTGATCCTCACCCAACCGCTCTTTGCGAATCCCACCGGTGTCACGATGGCAGCCGAGCGCCGGGCCGAACTGATGGACGTCGCCAGGCGCTACTCGGTTTTCGTGATCGAGGATGACTACGCGCACGACCTCGCGATCGAGAAAGGGGCGCCCGCCCCATTGTCGAGCGCTGACCCGCATGGTCACGTGGTGCATATCCGCTCGCTCACCAAATCGATCGCGGCCGGACTGCGCGTTGCCGGGATCGTGGCGAAGGGAGCCGCCTATGCGCGGCTGCGCCTGGCGAAGGCGCTGGAAGACATCTATGTGGCCGGGCCGTTGCAGGAGACAGCGGTGGACTTCGTCAACTCCCCGGCCTGGGCCACACACAAGCGAAAGGTCTCGTCCACGCTGGCAATTCGCCGCGACGCGCTGGTCACCAGTCTGACGATGATGCTGCCCGACCTGGAGATCACCACCCGGCCGCGCGGTGGCCTGCACCTCTGGACGCGGCTGCCAGGCGGGCTCGACGAGGCGCAGGTCATCGCCGCGGCTCTGGCCGAAGGGGTGGCGGTGACGGGTGGGTCGGCCTGGTTTCCGGCGGAACCGGATGGCGGGTATCTGCGGCTCACCTACGGGGAGACCACCGCCGAGTTGATCCCCGAGGGGGTCACCCGACTCGCGCGGGCGATCAGCGCGGTCGGAACCGGCAGTCAGCTCCGGGTAAACCGGTAGAACAGGCCGTGATGATCTTTATTCACCGGCTCAACCGGAGCTGACCGGGCTCACGCCGGCGAGTATTGCTTCGCCTTCGCTCCAGCGGCCGGTGAGAGTGTGCGTGGTGGCCACCTCGGCGCCGATCACCCGGACGACGACCAGTTCTAGGCCATCGGCCGTGATCACTGTCGTCTGGCTCTCGTCGTGGCAGGTCACCGACTCGAGGGCGGCGATCTGCAGGTCCATTGCCCCGCTGGCAGAGACCTTCACGGTCGGCTCGCGGGATTCGAGATGGCCGCCGTGATCGACCTTTTCCTCGGCCTGCGGGCTGCCGGTCAGCACCGACGTGGCCAACGCCGTCGCCCACACCGGGTCGCCGCAGGCGTCGTACACCCAGCGGGTGCCCAGTACGGAATGCTCCATGGTGCCGATCAGGTGCTCCTCGGCCCCGGCTCGCGGTGCCGCCCGGTAGGTCAGCGGTGCCTGCAGCACGGTCCCGGCGTCGGTCTGCAACAGAATGGCCTCCAGACCCACCTGGCCGGCCGGATCGTCGAACCGGTACGCGCCCACCTGCCGAAGGCCTGCCTTCGGGTCCGCGCCGGCGAACCAGGGTCGGCTCGGCAGCCAGTCGGTCAGCAACTCGAGCTTGGTCGGAGCGAGGGTCGCCTTGTGGATGAGAGCCATGGCGCGATTGTAGATGTCCGTTCGCGCCTGTCGTGGGCGAGTCGCGGACCAGCCCTGGTGCGCGTCGGCAGCGACACGCGGGTGAACGGGTGATCTGGAACTGGTCTGTTCCGGTGCTTCAGGGCCGAAACTCCGCCTAACCGACCAGGATCGGATGACCTGTACTGATAGGCGCCGAACCAGGGGGAAATGGATGAGCGACGATCGGCCACGGGATCACTACGGGAATGCCCATGACGGGTACCCGTCCGATCCCGAGGATCTCGAGGTTCTGTTTTTCGGCGCGGAGGGACCGGAGTTGACCTCCGAACAGGCTGAGCGCAACACCGAACTGCTGATGGCCCTGGCTGGGGCGGCCCGAGACTGCGGCGTCGCCCCGACGTTCCTGCAGTTGCCCGCCGCGCCGCCGGCCGTGTCGATCACTGCTGCCCCTCAGGGGCGACCAAGCGGGCCTGATCGGCGCAGCGCAGGAGGGGATCGGGGGGACACCGGCGGCGTCGGGAGAGAGGAGATTGAGGGGGCGTTCTGGCTGCGGATGGGGGTGCGGACCCGGGCCGGGGCGGTGCTCGGGCGGATCGACTTCCTAAACGCCGTCCTCCGGTTGGCGGGGGCTTACCAGCTCGGGATGTACGTCGGGGAGTCCACGGACGCGGGTTCGGGTTCGGGGATTGGTGGGAGCGCGGGGGCGGGCTGGAGCGCGGGCACGGGAACGAGCTGGGGTGCGAGTGGGGGTGCGGCAGTGCGCTATCGGCCGGTGCTGGCGCAGCGGGCGTCGTCACCGGGTCCGGACGCGCGGCCGGATTTGCCCCGGCGACCGGAGCCGCCGCCGCGAGCCCGGCACCGGGTGATCGATTTGACCGTGCCAGTGCCGGTTCCGGCTAGTGGGCCACTCAACGGCAGCCTGATGGTCACGGTGGTCGGCCCGGTCGATGACAACCTGGCTGACGGACTCGCCCGAATCGCCGCCTTTCTGGACGATCATCGAGTTGGCTGCCACGCAGCGTCCGCCTCCATGCTGCAACGGACGCTCGTGCTCAATTTGGTTCTCGCGGTCCTGCCCAATGCCCCGGTCGACACCGTCGCGTTCGCCGAAATCCTGCGCAGCGGGCTCAGCAGCGATCCGGTCTGGCCGACCCTGTTCCGGCCGACGTTGCTCGATCCGGTGGCAACGCGATGATAACGATTTCCTAACTCAACGTGTTACTTCGACTACGTTGTGTTAAAACACGATGGTGAGTTCGGGAAGTTCAACAGTTCGCGATGCAACCGTGCATCAGGTCGCCACGTCGGTGCCGACCGGAGTGCAGGCCGGTGAACTCGCCGCTGGCCTGGCCGGCGGCGCAGTCGTGCTGTTCGCTGTCCTGCTCCTGCTGGTCGGCGTGCTGATCCGGCGCTACCGCAGCGAGTGTCATCAACTGCGCGCCCGCAACACCCAGTTATCCATTGAGAACGACTCCTGGCATGAGGACTTCGCGGCTCAATCCGGCGAACTGATGGCTCTGCGGCGAGAACGCGGCGAAGGCGGCTATCCGGCCGGGCGGCATGCGGAGGTCTCATGATCGGCGGGGCATCGTGATCGACTTCATGATCAGTCAAGAGATCGGTCCGGTGCTGTTCGCCGGGGGCCTGGCGGCCCCGCTGATCGGCAGCCTAGGCCTGGCGATCCGACGCAGCACCCGGCGACAGGAGTGCGCCCGGCTGCGGGATCAACTGGTGGACGCCGCCCGCAGCGGTGAACTCGATGTGACCGATTGGCGGCTGTTCAGCTTGATTGACTGGTTCGACCAGGTCGCGACCACCGGCCGTACCGACATCCCCGGCCGGCACGCCTTTGGTCGGCACACCATCGGTCGGCGCACTGCTGACCGGCACATCGCAGACCCACGCGACCCGGCAGGCTCGCTGGTTCGCAGCCTGGCCGGCACGCTGCTGCCGCTCGGGCCGGGGCCGGTTCAGTGGCCGTGGTCAGGGCCGCCGCCGATCGAGGCCGACATCCGGTCCATCGCCCTCAGCTACCGCGAACGGCATCAGTACCGGCCCAGGCACCGGCTCAGCCACCAGTCGCGGCACCTGCCGCGGCGTCCATCGTCGACCCGGATCCAGGTCGCGACCCGGACGCCGTCGGCCCGGACGCCGTCGGTCTTGGTGATGCCGTCCTCGTTGACCGAGGAGATCTTCGCGGTCGCCGGCTCCGGACGGTGAAGTACGACACATCGAAGTCATGACATATTTCGCCCGATTTGGGAAACTGTCCTTTATATGGCGTGGGGGCGGTGGACGCAGGCAGATCAGGGACGGAGTTTGAGCGAGCCCGATTCCGGGCGCTCAGCCTACGTGGGACCTCGAGTGGTTGACGTCGGGCGGCGTTCCCAACTGGCTCGTCACACCGGCCCGAACGGCTGGTTTGTCGGACCTGGCGCTGCCCCGGATCGCTTCGAGCTCCTGGGGCCCGGTATCGGCGGGGCCGAAGGGATCACCTGGAGGGCCCGCTACCGCGGCATCGAGGCCGAACCCCTGGCGCTGGCCGTCAAGCAGCTCCGCCGTCCGCCCGGCGCCCGGTTCGACTGGCCGACCCCGGCCGATCTGCAGCGCTGGGAGGAACAGAAAGACCTGCTCCAGCACCTGGGCGTGGACCATCTGGCCACCCTGCAGGACATCTTCGTCGGCGTCGCGCCGCACCTCGAAGAGGCCAGTTCGTCGGTTGATGCCCCACCGAACACTCCGTACGTGGTGATGGAGTGGGTGCCCGGGCGGACCCTGATGGACGAGTTCGGTGGCATCCCGGCGACGTCGTCCACCCTGGCCGGTCGACTGACCCACCTGCAGCACATTGCCGCGGCGCTCCAGGCGGTGCACGCGCGCACGGCGTACCGCGCCATCGGCACTCCGGCTCTGGTGCGCGACGTCAAGCCGGACAACTGTGTGCTCGACCCGGCCCGGGGCGTCGTCCTGGTGGATATCGGGACCCTGCGACTGGTGGACGACGGGTATGGGCATCCCGGATTCCGGTGTCCCGGATATGTCGCCCCGGAGGTGCTCGATGCCCCGCTGGCACCCCGTGAGGCCTCGGCCGACCTGTACTCGCTCGGTGCGCTCGCCTACTTCTGTGTGCTCGGCGAGGACCCCCCGCCGCTGGTCGGACCGGCCGGATCGGTCCAGGTAAGCCAGCTGATCGGTCGGGAACTGCTCGCAGCGGCCCGGTCCGCCAAGATCGCGGACCCGCACGGTTTCGTCGACCACCTGCGGCTGATGCTGCACCCGCAGCCGGACGAGCGGCCGACTGACGCGGTCGGCTGGGCCCGGCGACTGCGTAGTCTCGCCGCCCGCCGCAGTCGGATCGGCGGTTTGGGTACCGGGACGGCGATGGTGGCTTCGCTCGCTTTCATCGGCGGGGTCACCTTCACCGCAACGGCAATACACGACCCGCTCGAGACCGGGTATGGGCCGGGCGCCACACCGCAGAGTCGGACCGTTACCTCGGAAACCGTGAGTACCCCGGCGCTGGCCGGCACGCTCAAGGTTCCGGCGGGCGCGGTGGTGCCACCGTCCCGCTCTTCGTTGACGCGGATCACCGAGCCGGCGGACAACAGCGACGTCACAAAGTGCGCGCCGATCAAGGGCACTGCCAACCTGCCGGCCGACACCACACTTGTGCTGGGCAGCCGCGTCCTCAGGGTTCGCGCCGAGGGCGAGCAGATCCGTCGTCTCAGCCTGGTCGAAGGCTGGCGGACGCCGTCCACGCTGAAGAGCTGGCGGGCGCCGCAGCGGCTGCCCACCGCGGGCGGACCGCAGAGTTTCCAGGTGGAGCTCTTCGTCGTCGATCTGGCGGAGCTGAAACGGGTGGTCAAGCGGTCGCGGGCGGCCGGGGAGGACTGGCGTACCGCCGCTCTGCCGGAGACCGCCGTCCTGGGCGACAGCATCACCATCAACCGAGTACCGGGCACCTGTGGCATTCCCTGATGCTGCCGATATTCCCTGGAATTAGCTTAGGAGTCGGCGAAATTCGCTCCGATAACGTGCGATATGCGGGAATTGAGGGATTCAAATCAACATCATCCACGTTACTTGGCAATCCTTTAACCTTTGTACGCTAGGCGCGGGTAATCTTCGCCCGACGTGTTCCTCTGGGGCTCGTCACTGCCGTCCATCCTTCGGAGAACCTGTGACTCCAGTTCGCACCGTCGCCAGGGTCGGCGTCGGGATCGCTCTGCTGAGCGCGGTCACCGCGTGCTCGCTCGGTGCCGAGGGCACTCCCCCCACCGACATCGCCCCGACGCTCGTGAAGCGGACCGCCAGCACGTCATCGATCGACCCTTTCAGCGGGCCGGCACCGATGAGCGTCGTCACGTGGTGGAAGGAACGTCCGGCTGCGGCCCCAGCCAACATGTCCAACCGGAAGCTGCTGCTGAACGCGCGGGGAACGGGTCCGAGCCGGTTTGTCGGGCCCGATATGCGGGGATACAACGAGGTCTTGATGGCCATCACGTGCACGAGCAAGGTCGCGTTCGCGGTGCGACTGGAGGTCGTGGACGGTCTCTCGATCGCCTCGACGTCCGGAGATTCCTGCGGTGGGCCGGAGGTGAGCGTTTTCATCTCACCACCGCTGAGCAGCTTCGATCCAGCCACCCAAGTCGAGGTGCAGGTCCCGGCCGGTACGCAGTATTACGTCACGCTGTACGGGACCCCCGCTCAGTAGGCGCCCGAACCGTGAACCACCGCGTGCAGGGTGCGCCAGAGAATGGACAGGTCCAGCGTCATCGACCAGTTGTCCACATAGCGCAGGTCCAACTGCAGGGACTGCTCCCAGGTCAGGTCGGACCGCCCGGACACCTGCCAGAGCCCGGTCATCCCCGGTCGGACCCGCAACCGGCGGACCGCGTCATCGGAGTATCCGGCCACCTCCCGCGGCAGCGGCGGGCGTGGGCCGACCAGGGACATTTCCCCGCGCGCCACGTTCAGCAGCTGCGGTAGTTCATCGAGTGAATACCGGCGGAGGAACTGCCCGATCCGAGTCACCCGGGGATCACCACGGATCTTGAACAACATCCCGTTGCCCTCGTCGCGGTGAGCCAAGTCGATCAGCTTCTGCTCGGCGTCCGGAACCATCGAGCGGAACTTGTAGATCGAGAACTCCCGGCCGTCGACCCCGACCCGGGTCTGAGTGAACAGCGCAGGGCCCGCGCTGGTCAGCCGGACCGCCGCGGCGATGGCCAGCAGCGCGGGGGAGAGCAGCACCAGTATCAGGGTGCCCAAGGACCGGTCGAAACCCGCCTTGAGGAGCATTTGCCCGCCGCTGGCCGCCGGTCGCTCCAAGTGCAGCAGCGAGAGCCCGGCGATCGGTCGAATCGACAGCCGGGGCCCGGCCACCTCCACGATTCCCGGTGACACGATCAGTTCGACGTCGCGTTCCTCCAGCGCCCAGGCCAGTTGGCGGAGCGGATGCCCCCACAGGTCCGGGTGCGAGACCACCGCCACCACGTGGGCGCCGGTGTCGTCGACGGCTTGCAGGACGTCGTCCGGGCCGCCGAGCACCGGCACATCGGTCAACCCCGAGGGGATGGCCGATTGTGGCGGCAGGCACACCCCGACCGGGTCCATCCCGCGGTGCGGGGTGCTCTTGAACAGTTCCACCAGATGCGCGACGGCCTCTCCGCCACCGACCACGATCGTTTTCTCCAGCCCCTGGCCTGCTGCCCGCGCCGCGTGCAGGCGCATCCGCAGCAGCTTGCGCCCGGCCAGCGAGCCGAGCACCGTCACCGGTACCGCGAACACCACCACCGAGCGGGACAGGTTGCTTCGCATCAGGAAGGAGCTGACCGCGATGGAGGTGAACAGCACCAATCCGGAGTGCAGCACCCGATCGAACTCGTCGGTGCCGGCACCGAGGTACCGCTGCTCATAGGTGCGGTTCAGGCCGGCGATCGTCAGCCAGATCAACGGCAGCGCGGCCGGGGCCCAGGCCCACCCACCGGGTGCCTCGCCGTCGAACCGCAACGTGATCGCCAGGCTGGCGGCCAGCGCCGCGGCCAGGGCATCGGCGAGCAGGACGTCGCGGCGATAGCGGGCCAGCAGCACCCGGGCATCGAGCGGCGCCGACGCTTTCGGTCGCTGCCCGGGTCGCTGCCCGGACTGTGGTCGCTGCCCCGACTGTGGCCGTTGTGGCCGCTGTGCCGGCTGGGACAGGGCGAGATCCGCGGTGCCTGTCTCGTCGTGCTGCCGCGATGCGCGAGCGGACATCGTGACCAAACCCCCCGGAATCGGCCATCCTGAACAGATCTGGATCCCAGGCTAGGAGTCGGCGCCGACCGGTGCCCGGAGGTCGGCTGAGGTCCGACCGTAATTCCGGCTTGTGACGACTTTCGGGGGATGCCCGAATCGGGAGTCCGCACTGTTTATCGGCCCAAACGCCTGTCGCCGGGCAGTTGCCTGCCCGGCGATCGAGTCGCTGGTTCCAGCTGCGCTGGTCTACGTCTGCCAACTCTTTGGTCTACCCCTGGACTACCTCTGCGTGATCCATCCGGGCCGAATATTCCCGCACCGCAGCCCCACCTGATCAGCATTGATTCTTCCCTGGGACGCCACGGTCACACCCCGGTCATTGTGCGGTCACGCTCGGGCAGCGCTCGCCCTTGCACGCTCTCGGCACGGTTCGTTCACCGACTCCGAGAGGACCTGGACCATGTTCCGGCACACGCAGCAAACCCAGTACAACTGCACTCCCGACAAGCCGGACCCGCTGTACGCGATGAAACTGCAGGAGCTCATCGGCGGGGCCTACGGCGAGATGACCGTTGCCTTGCAATACCTGTTCCAGGGCTGGAACACCCGGATTCCGGGCAAGTACAAGGACCTGATCATGGACACGGCCACCGAGGAACTCGGGCACGTCGAGATGATCTCCATCATGATCGCCCGGCTGCTCGAGGGTGCTCCGGCCGAGCAGATCTCCGCCGCGGCCGCCGCCAACCCGGCGCTCGCTGCGGTGCTCGGTGGTCAGAACCCGCAGCACTCCATCGTCGCCGGCGGCGGCGCGGTGCTCGCGGACAGCGCCGGCTACCCGTGGAACGGCAAGTACATCGTGGCCAGCGGCAACCTGATGGCCGACTTCATGGCCAACGCCGCCGCCGAGGCGCAGGGCCGGCTGCAGACCGCCCGGCTCTACAACATGACCGAGGACCACGGCGTCCAGGACATGCTGCGCTTCAACCTGGCCCGAGACACCGCTCACCAGAACCAATGGCTCGCCGCGATCGAGAGGCTGAAGGCGGACGGGCTGGAGGACATCCCGGTGCCGATCAAGTTCGGCCTCGAGACCGAGTACAACGAGCACAGTTACGAGATCTGGGGCTTGTCGGACGGCGTCGACGGGCCCGCCGCGCTGCCGACCACCTCCGTGGACGGCCGCGGTGTGTTCACCTACCTGCGTAACCCGGAGCCGCTGGGCCCGGTGCCGGACGTTCCGGCGGCCGACCCGCTGCTCTACGCGACGGTGGACGGCGGAAGCCGCACGGCTGCCGGCGGCACGGCGCCCGCCAGCGGTGCTGGCGGGCTGATCGACAAGGCCAAGGAAGCGCTGAGCGGCGCCGAGCCGGGGACCCACCGAAAGAGCTGACGCTCCCGCCGGGCGGGGGCGCTCCGCAGGCCGGTGTTTGAGGCCGGTACCTGCTGGGCGTCCCCGCCCGCGCCGCTTGATTCTCGAGACCTGAGGAGTCGTCCCATGCTCATCCGACCCAGCCATGACGCACTTCGGCCCGTCCCGCCGGCGGCCCTGCATCCCAGCCTCTTTCCCGCCGATCCCAGCCTCCGTGCGCGCCCCGACTCACCGCCCTCGTCCGCGGCCGAATCGAGCGTCCCGGTCACGAGCTCCCCGAGCGTGCCGCCGGTGGGGATGATTCTTCTTCCCGCGCCACCTGTCTCACCGGTCGAACCGGTCTCACCGACCGAACCGGCCTCGCCGCCGGTTCCGAAGCCAAAGCGGGCCGGCGGTCCGCGTCGGGTATTGCCCATCCTCGGGCCCGCTTTCGTCGCGGCGATCGCGTACATCGACCCCGGAAACTTCGCCACCAATATCAGCGGCGGTGCCTCCTTCGGCTACACCCTGGTGTGGGTCGTGGTGCTGGCCAATGTCGTTGCCATGCTGGTGCAGTACCTTTCCGCCAAACTCGGCCTGGCCACCGGCCGTGATCTCGCCGACCTGTGCCGGGAGCGACTGTCCAGGCCCGGCCGTTGGTTCATGTGGGCGCAGGCCGAACTGGTGGCGATGGCCACGGACCTCGCGGAGTTCGTCGGCGCAGCGATCGCCCTGCAACTGCTCTTCGGTCTTGGTCCACTGGCTGCGGGCGGCATTACGGCGGTGGTCGCCTTCCTGATCCTTGGGCTGCGCCGAAGTGGCCGGCGACCGTTCGAGATCGCGATCATCGCCCTGCTTGCCGTCGTCACCCTGGTGTTCGGATATGAGCTGGTCCATGCCGACCCGGCGCCCGGTGATGTCGCGGCCGGGCTCATCCCCAGCTTCCAAGGTACCGAAAGCATTCTGTTGGCAAGCGGTATCGTCGGTGCCACGGTGATGCCGCACGCGGTGTACGTGCACTCGTCGATGACGGCAGGGTTCAGCCTGCCCGCCGCCGACCGCCTCGGGCGGCACCGGCTGCTCCGAGCCCAGCGCGTGGATGTCCTGGCCGCCCTCGGCGTGGCCGGCCTGGTGAACGTCGCCATGCTGGTGGTGGCGGCGTCCTTGTTCCACGGCACGTCGCTGGACTTCGTCAGCCTGCAGGACGCTCACGCCGGGCTCTTCCTCGTCGCTGGCGCAGGGGCGGCGCTCGCCTTCGCCATCGCGCTGCTGGCGTCGGGCCTGTCCTCGGCGAGCGTGGGCACCTACGCCGGTGAGGTGATCATGCGGGGGTACCTCGGCCGCCGGATTCCGACCTTCGCGCGCCGGGCGATCACCATGCTGCCCGCCCTGGTGCTGCTCGGCAGCGGCACCGACACCGGGATGGCGCTGGTGCTGAGCCAGGTGGTGTTGTCCTTCGGCATCCCGTTCACGCTTGTTCCGCTCGTGCTGCTCACCGCCCGCCGCACGGTCATGGGTGACCTGGTCAACCGGACCCGAACCACGGTCGCCGGCGCCATTGTCGCCGTCTGCATCATCGGCCTGAACGGGTTCCTCATCTTCCAGGTCCTCGGCAGCTGACGATGACGATTTGCCGAGCATGCAGCAGTCACCGGCCCGGGCTCGAGCCTGGCCAGGCTGCTGGCCTGGGTGAGCCTGGCGGTTTGGGGAGGCCCGGCGGTTCGCGGGGACCTAGCGGTTTGGAGGGGCCTGGCGGTTTGGGGGAGTCCGCTGATTTGGGGAAGCGGGGCGATTGGCGACCGCGGGCAGCCTGGGCCACCGAGGCCGATGTGAACGGTTGGCAATCGGCTGCCCTCCTCTTGCGGGTCTGGCCCGAAGGTGACGAGTTGCGGTGCCGCCTGCTTCGAGTCACGGATGCGTCCGCACCCGTCACGGTGGGGGTGGCGCAGGGTGTGGACGCCATCTGCGATGCGGTGCGGCGCTGGCTGCTCGCCCGCTGACGACAGCGGTACCCGAGGAAGAGTGTCACTTCGTGCAGGATCACGGGAGGGGTGGTTGTGGGAGGGGTGGGGTTAGCTGGAGACGTCCTTGCCGGCGAAGCGGGCCCAGGCGGCCGTCCAGAAGATCACCGCGTAGATGGCGAAGACCATCAGGCCTTTGGTTACCGACGTGGTGGCGATCGGGTCCCGCAGTAGATCTCCGAATCCCAGCCAGTAGTGCGTCAACAGGTACGGGTGCAGGGCGCTCAATTGCGTCACCGCATCGATGATTTCGCTGCCGATGCAGACGATCAGGATGGCGATGGTGGCGCCGATCGGCTGCTCGGTGAGGGTCGAGACGAAAAGTCCGATGGCGCCGAGCGCGGCTAGTGCGGCACTGATGTATCCGCAGACCAGCAGCAACCGCCACAACCCATCCCCGAAGGAGGCCTGCGTCCCGGACAGCAGCGTCACATTGCCGCCGCCGAAAAAGGTTAATCCAAGGGTGATTCCGGTCAAGGCAACGAGTAGCGTCACGGTGATCGCGAAGATCACGATCGCCGCGTACTTCACCGCCAGCAGTCGAGCCCGCTGCACCGGCACCGTGAGCAGATACCGCAGGGTGCCGAGATTGGCCTCACCGGCTACCGAGTCGGCAGCGATCGCCGCCACCGCTAACGGCAGGAACAGCGGTAGTTCCAAGGTCAACGCGGTGAGCGCCACGAACAGCCCGTTGTTCGAGATCTGGCTGGCGAAGTCGGGTCCGCCGCCACCGCCTTCGTTGGGGGATGCCCAGAACTTGACCGCGACCGCGATCAGGGTCGGGACGGAGGCCAGCACGACCATTCCGGCCCAGTTGCGCCGACGGCCGAAGATCAGCATCAGCTCGGAGCGGAGCAGCCGGAGATCGGCCCGGAATTGGCGGGCCCAGCGTTGCGGTCCCGCCGTGACAGCCCCGGTTGCCTGCGCTCCCTTGGTCGCTACCTGCATCGTCCCGGCCATTGCCGTCCCCCTGCTTATCGTCTTCGCCGCCCGGGTAGACGTCTGCACCGTCCCGGTCGTCCCTCCGGTCGAAGCCGGCATCTCCGTTGCCTGTGCCTGCCCGGTTGGTGCCGTCGTCCCGGTGGTGGGTGCCTGTGCTGGATCAACTCGAGACATCGAATCCCTCCCCGGTCAGCGCCACGAAAACGTCTTCCAGGTCGGCTTCTTCGACGGTGAAT
>JANNPJ010000475.1:0-8211 GCA_031400005.1 Kineosporiaceae bacterium
TAGACGTGATCGCGGGGGTTGACGTAGGCCACCGTGCCCCCGCCGGGCACGACCGGCACGGTGTTGGTCACCAGGCTCCGACGAACGGCCAGAACCCCGGGCGTGCTAGGCCCACCAATGAACTTGTGCGGGCTGAGGAAGACGGCGTCCAGCCCTTCCGCGACCATCCGGATGTCGACATAGGGGGCGGCGGCGGCGAAATCCCCGAAGGCCAGTGCTCCGTGGCGGTGCAGTAGCTGCGAAACCCCCACGGTGTCGGACAGAATGCCGGTCACGTTGCTGGCCGCCGAGAACGACGCGATCTTCAGCGGGCGGTCCGCGTGCCGGACCAGTTCCGCCTCCAGAACCGACTGGTCGATATGCCCGTCGCCATCGGCCGGGATGACCACGATGTCGGCGATCGTCTCGCGCCAGGAGACCTCGTTGGAATGGTGCTCGAAGGGCCCGAGGAAGATGACCGGACGTTGACCAGTCGGGATCCGCGCCGATAGGTCGTACCGGGCGTCCAGGTCCGCCGGGATCCTCAGATTGAGAATCCCGATCATCTTGTCGATCGCCGCGGTACAGCCCGAGCCGCAGAAAATGATCGCCGTGGAGTCGTCCCCACCGACGCCGTCGCGGATGACCCGGCGGGCGTCCTCCCGCAGCCGGGTGGTCTGCAGTCCGAAAAGCGCGCCGGTCGTGGCATTCAGGGCACACAACCCGATTGGGCCAGCCATCTTCAGGTTACGACCTATCGCCTTGCGGCCAGGAGATCTCCGCTCTGCGCCAGCTCACAATCCGCGAGTTCTCGTTGCAGGGTCAGCAATCCGCCGGAGAGTGACCGCACATCCGGCCAGCCCCTCTGGCGTAGCACTCGCAGCGCGAGGTAGGAACGGAATCCGGACGCGCAATAGACCCACACCGAAGCAGACGCCGGGACCTCGTCCAGACGGGCCCGCAGGTGCGTGTGGGGGATGTTCAGCGCGCCGGGCAGGTGCCCGGTGTTGAATTCGGCTGGTGAGCGGACGTCGAGCAGGACTGATTCGGGGTCGCGTCCGGCCAGGTCTGTCCCGCGCCACAGGTTCAGGTCGCCGGCCAGGACGTTCTCGGCGACGGATCCGGCCATATTGACCGGATCTTTGGCTGATCCGAACGGTGGGGCGTAGGCAAGTTCCAGATCGGCTAGGCCCTGCACGCTCAGGCCGGCCCGGAGGGCGGTGGCGATGACGTCGATCCGCTTGTCCACGCCGGTACTGCCAGTGGCCTGGGCCCCGAGGATCCGCCCGTCGGGGGCGAACATCAGTTTGAGGTGGATCGGATGGGCGCCTGGGTAGTAGCCAGCGTGGTCACCGGGGTGCACGTGGACAACATGGTGAGCGATTCCAGCCGTTTCCAGAACCTTTTCACCGTGTCCGGTGGTGGCCGCGACCGTCTCGAAGACTCGCACGATCGCGGTGCCGAGCACCGGTGTCGCTGCTCCCGGCCGGCCGAAGAGATGGTTCGCGGCGGCTCGCCCCTGCCGGTTCGCGGGGCCGGCCAACGGCACCAGCGCTGGCGCACCGGTGACGGCGTCCACCACCTGGATCGCGTCGCCGACACCGTAGATCGATGACACGGACGTGCGCAGGTACTCATCGACCAGCAGCGCTCCGCGCACACCGAGGGCCAGGCCCGCCCCGGCCGCCAGTGCGGTCTGCGGGCGGACCCCAACGGCCAGCAGCACCAGGTCGGCCGGCACGGACCGCCCGTCAGACAACTCGACGACAAGGCCACCACCCGGCACCGGCCGCACACTTGTGGCGGACGTCGCCAACCGGACGTCGATCTGATGAGCCCGCAGGTCTAGTTCGACCGCGCGGGCCATCTCCGGGTCCAGGGCCGGCAGCACCTGATCGGCCAGTTCGACGAGAGTCACCGCCAGGCCACGATGGTGCAGTGCCTCGGCGACCTCGAGGCCGATGAACCCGGACCCGACGATCACCGCGTGCCGCGGCCCACCGGCCAGAATTGCTTGCAGCGCATCGACGTCCGGAACCGTCCGCAGCACCCGGACTCCGGGCAGATCGACACCGGGGATCGGCGGAACGACCGGTTCGGCCCCGGTGGCCAACACCAAGGTGTCGTACCCCTCGGTGTACTCCCGGCCACTGGCCCGTTCGCGGACCCGGACAGTTCGCCCGAGCGGATCGATCGAGATCACCTCGTGCCCGGTCCGGACGTCCAGGGCCAGACTGGCGGCCAGCGACTGTGCGGTGTTCAGCAACAACGACTCCCGCTCGGCGATCTCCCCGCCCAGGTAGTACGGCAGCCCGCAATTCGCGAACGATACGTACGCATCCCTCTCCAGCACGACGATCTTGGCATCCTCACTGAGCCGGCGGGCCCGGGCAGCGAAGCTCATCCCACCGGCGACCCCGCCGACCACAACGACCTTCATCGGGGGCACGTACAGCGCTGCTCGGGCGGGACACCCGCCATCACCTGGTCCACGTGCTCACCGCACCCGGCCCAGGTGATCTTGCGACAACGGGAACAGAGATCCTGGCTGCACATTACAACACTCCTATTGGTACAGAAAGGTTTTCGATGGAATCGGAGATCAGTGCAGGTCACGGGAGCATGACGTGCCCACCCTTCATCTTCCAGAGGAAGTACTTCTCGAACGCCACCTTGAACGCGTGGTTCTGCGGGCCCGGCACGAGGATCCCGTGCTTGCGCGGCGGCAGCATCTTGTCGGCCAGGATCAGGACGCCGTTGTTGCCGGCGTCCATGATGCAGACGGCCGGGATATCCGCGAAAGCCTCCATCGCCTGGGGTGTTTCACCCCTGATCTGGCTGGCGATGTTCTTCGCCGCGACGTGCGCCATCCGCTCAGTCGGGAAACCGGTCTTCGGTACCCCCACCGGGGTCGGCGTCGTCCACGGCACCTGGACCGCCGCGGCCAGCCCGACCGCGAACACGTCGTCCCAGATCTTCGTCTGATACGTGTCCCGCACCTCGATAAACCCACCAGCGTTGGTCAGTCCCTCGGTCGCGCGCAGGAAGTCCTGGCCGACGAACGGCGGCACGATCATCGAGAACGCGAACGGGACCTTCTCCCCCTCGCCGGTCACCACCGCGCCCTCGTCGACCGAGGCCATCGACACATTCGTCCGGTAGTCGATCTTCTCCTTCTTCAAGAACATCCCCAGCAGGGCCTCACCGTGCGGCAACCCGCCAATCCCGAAATGCCCCAGGAACGGCTCCGACGTCACGTAGGTCAGTTTGACCTGCTTCTTCAACCCGGCCTTGCGCAGCTGGTACGAGGTGTTGAACAGAAACTCGTAGGCCGCACCGAAACAACTGGCCCCCTGAGTCGCACCGATCACGATGTCACCGGGATTGTCCCGGAACGCCGTCCACGCCTCACCGGTACGGATCGCCGTGTCAAGGGTGGTGATCGTGTTGCTGTTCTCCAGCAAACCCTCCACCGCCTCCGGCTTGTTCCGGGTCCCGGTCGAGATCACCAGATAGTCGTACGGATAGACCTTCCCGGACGCCGCACGGACGCTGTGCGCCAGCGGATCGACGAACTCGACCGCATCCACCACGAAATCGACACCCGCATGCTCGAAGGTGGGGCCAACCTTGAAGGTGATGTCCTTGGCGGTCCGCTTGCCGAACGGCAGCCAGATCAGCGAGGGATTGAACAGAAAGTGGTCGCGGTCGCTGAGCACCGTGACATCGACGTCCCCGTGCAGTTCGTGTTTCACCGCCAGCGCGACGGTCAGCCCTCCGAAGTTGGCCCCCAGGACCAGAACCTTCTTGCGCATGACGTCCTCCAGACATGCTCCGACATCTCGAGTATTACGCCCGGGGGTATCACCCGAGAAGGGTCGAAGGTCCAGCCCCGAACAGCTCTGAGACTCGGGCTCGGGTTGACATGTTGGATACCCCACCCCGTATCTTCAGAGCTCCCACTGCTCCGATCGACGAGGACGTATGAGCGCCAACCTGGCTCCGGCCCACCCCACCCCGACCGCCAGCGTCCCCGGCCGAACCCTCGGACCGCTGGGCCGCCTGGGGGTGTGGACCGCCTCGCATGCGCGGATCGTCTTCGCGCTCTGGGCCCTGACAGTGATCACGCTCGGCATCTTCGCTCCCCGGGTGGAGCAAGTCCTCGCCGGTGCCGGTTGGGAGGCCTCCGGCTCGGAATCGGTCGCCGCCCGGCAGATCGTCCAGCGGGAGTTCGCCGGGATGTCGAGCGCGGCCTTGCAGGTCGTCGTCCATTCCCGGACCACTGCGCTGATCAACCCGAGCGACCCGACCAACCAGACCGATCAGCGCAGCCCGGGCGGCTCGAACGGCTCGACGGTCATCGCCGAGGCCACCCGACTGCTCGAAGCCGACCCCCGGGTCTCCGATGTCATTGCCCCGCAGGCCGGGGTGTCGATCTCCCCGGACGGCCGGACCGTGGTGATCCAAGCCGGCGCCGCCACCGCGGACACCAACGAGATGGTCCGCGCCGCCGACGATCTGAAAGATCGGCTACGCGCGCTCAGCGACGGCGACACCACGGTCGCTCTGACCGGGTCCTCCGCCCTGTGGAGCGACTTCAACGCCGCGAACCTGAACGCGATGCTCAAGAGCGAGGTGATCAGCTGGCCGGTCACCCTGATCATCCTCGTCATCGCGTTCGGATCGCTGGTCGCGGCCGGCTTGCCGCTGATGCTCACCATCGTCGGCCTGGTTGCCGCCGCCGGTTCGCTCTACCTCGCCACGCTGCTGGGTGACGTTTCGATCTGGGCGATGAACTTCGCGATGATGTTCGCCCTCGCCCTCGGCATCGACTACGCACTCTTCCTGGTGGTCCGCTTTCGCGCCGCCCGGTTCGGCGACCACCAGTCCACCCGGGCGGCGGTCGGCGAGACGATGGAGACCGCTGGCAAGGCGGTGCTTTTTTCGGGCCTGACGGTGCTGGTGTCGCTGTCCGCCGTGATGCTGGTGCCCTCCCCGGCGTTCCGGTCGATGGCCCTGGGCATCATGCTCGCCGTCAGCTTCGTCCTGGCCGCGACCCTGACCCTGCTCCCGGCGGTCCTCGGCACACTCGGCCATCGCGTGGACGCGCTCTCGCTGCCCTGGGTGCACGCCGGCGAACACCGCTCCGCCCGGTTCGCCGCCTGGGCCGAACGCCTCTGGGCCCGACCGCTCGTCTTCGGCACCCTCGCTCTGGTCACCCTGCTCGTGCTGGCCGCACCGGTCCTCAGCCTGCGCACCGGCATGCCCAGCATCAAGGTCGTGCCCGCGAGCGACTCCAGCCGGGTCGGGTACGAGGCCATCCAGGCGGCCTTCGGCCAGGGCGCTCCCGGCACGCTTCAGATCGTCACCCCGACCGCAGCCGCACCGGCCGCCGAGCGCGTCCTCGGCACCGACCCCGGGATCGCCGCCGTGATGCCGGCCCAGCCGGGAACGGCGGGCCACGTTCTGATCCAGGCCGTTCCGGTGGTCGGCCCTTCCGACGCCGCGATGGCCGGCACCATCGAGCGGCTCCGCAACGCCCTGCCGGGCGGGGCCCTCGTCGGCGGGGCCGCGGCCGAGAACCATGACCTGGAGACCCTGCTCGCCGCCAAGACCCCACAGGTGATCGGCGTCGTCCTGCTCCTCGGCTTCCTGCTGCTCCTGATTGCCCTGCAAGCCCCCCTGGTCGCGGCGCTAGGCACGATCACGAACCTACTGGCCACCGCAGCCGCGTTCGGCGTCGCCAAACTCGTCTTCCAGGACGGACACGGACACGGCTTCCTCGGTTTCGAACCGCAGGGATTCCTGGACGCCTGGGCCCCGGTGTTCTTCTTCGGGATGATCTTCGCTATCGGGATGGGCTACACCGTCTTCCTGCTGGCCTCGGCCAAGGAGCACTGGGAGACGTCCAACGATCCGAAGGAAGCGATGGTCGGCGGCCTGGCCCACTCCGGACGCGTCATCTTCGCCGCCGCCGGCGTGATGGTCGCGGTCTTCTTCACCTTCGCCCTGTCCGGCCCGCTGCCGCCCAAGGAGATGGGCATCGTGCTCGGAGTCGCCGTCCTCCTGGACGCATCGCTGGTTCGGCTGTTGCTGTTGCCGGTGCTGCTGGGCTGTCCGGCCGCGCGGCCTGGGCCTGCCCGAACTGGCTGCGCCGGATCCTGCCCACGGTCCGGTTCAGCCACTGACCGCCGGAATTTCTCGATGCCAGATACCCTTACCCGTATAGATCCGTCGCGGTAGCGCGCACACCATGGAGGACCCGATGCAGCTCGAAGCCGACACCCTCAAATCCGTCACCAACCGGCTCAAGCGCGCCCAGGGCCAACTCTCCGGGGTCCTGCGGATGCTGGAAGAGGAACGCGACTGCGCGGACGTCGTCACCCAGCTGGCCGCCGTGTCCCGGGCCCTGGACAAGGCCGGGTTCGCGATCATCGCCGCCGGCCTCGAGCAGTGCATCGTCGCGGGCGAGGACGGCCAGCTCGATCGGGCCAAGCTCGAGCGCGTCTTCCTGTCCCTGGCATGAGCACCACCCGGGACGCCGGGGCGTGGAACGCCCGCTACGGCAGTCGCCCTGACCGCGAATGGGGAGCCAGGCCGGCACGAAACGCGCCCTGGGCAGTGCACGCTGACGGCGTTACTGGCCGCGACCAGAGCACCGGCGGTCAGGCGGCCTGGCGTTCGATGGTCCAACGGCTGCGCCCTCGTACCGCCGGGCCGCCATCCTCGAGCTAGGCAGCGGTACCACCCGCCAAAACCGGCAGACCGGTGGCTTGGTGAGGATGTCGAGCGGGGCATTGATCGCTGCAATCATACCCCATGGGGTATGTGTTCGGAACTGGCGGGGCCCAGGGTCACCCGTCGTGATTCACCGAGCTAGAGCAACCCCGGCGGCCGGGGCAGGTCGACGATCACCGTGGTGCCGGTGGAAACGGTTGACTCGATACTCATGCGACCGTGGTGTGCCTCGACCAGTTGGGCGGCCACCGCCAGGCCGATGCCGGAACCGGGCACGGTGGAGCGGTCGCTGCCACGCCAGAAGCGGGACCGGACGTGCGGCAGGTCCTCCTCGGGGATGCCGGGACCGGTATCGCTCACGGTGATCCGGCAGTGTGCTCCGGAAATCGCGACGCCGACCCGAACCCGGTCGCCGGAGCGGCAGTGCCGGGCACAGTTGGCCAGCAGATTGCCCACCACCTGACGCAGGCGCTGTGGGTCGGCCGCCACCACGATGCCTTCGGGCAGATCATGGTCGAGGTTCAGCCCGGCGGCTCGCAGTTGGGGCAGGGCCGCCGCGATCTCGTCCCCGACGAGTTCCGCCACGTCCAGGTCGACCGGGGCCAGGTCGAGGACGGCTGCGTCCGCGGCCGATAGCTGGGCCAGTTCGTCCACCGTGCGGGCCAACCGCAGAGACTGGTCGTGCAACCGGGCCAGGGTGACGGGGTCCGGTTCCACCATCCCGTCCCGCAGTTCCTCCAGTCCGGCCTGAAGCGCGGTCAGCGGGGTGCGCAGTTCGTGGGCGACGTCGGCGGCCATCTGTCGGCGTACCCGCTCTGAGCGCTGGACAGCGGTAGCCGCCTCGCCGAAGGCGTCCGCCAGTTCCCCGAGCTCTCCGACCCCCCGGACTGCCGGCCGGGCGTCGGTGTCGCCAGCCGCGAACGCCCGGGTGGACGTGGTCAGGGCGACGAGTGGGGCGGTCAGCGAGCGAATGCTGACCCAGCCGGCCACCGCCGCCGCGGCGAAGGTGGTCAGGGCCGCGGCCAGGATCCAGGTCCAGGCGACCTGCCGCCCTCCGGAGCTGATTGGAGACCCGAATCGCAAGGTCAGGCTGCCCACGGGCGCGCCCGCGACCGTCACGGTCCGGCTCACCCGCCCGCCCTGCGCCGAACCGTTGCTCCCCACCCCCATGTCCATGTCCATCCCCGTGTGCCCGGTACCGGCCACCACGTCACCGTCGGAGTCCCGCACGACCAGGGCGGCACCAAAACCGGCCGCGAGCGCACCGGCACCAGACAGGTCGGCCGTGCTCCAGCTGTTCGTGACCCGGTAGGCGGCAGTCGCGGCAGCTGCCACCCGGTCGGCGGCCGACTGCCGGGTCTTCGCCTCGTCGGTAGCCAGCCCGAGGTTGCTGCCGATCAGCCCTGCGGCCGCGACCAGGACCACCCCGATCAGGGCCACCATGAGGAAGGCCGCCAGCAGTCGTCGCCCGAGGGCGCCCAGCGGCGCCCCGGT
>JANNPJ010000476.1:0-10113 GCA_031400005.1 Kineosporiaceae bacterium
CCGGCTGGTTCGCCAGGTCGATCACGATCTGGTCCATGCAAACCCGGCCCGCGACGCGATGCCGCTGGCCGGCCAGCTGGACCGGCCCGTTGTTACCGGCGTGCCGGGGCAGCCCGTCGGCGTACCCGACCGGCAGCAGGACGACTGTTGTCGGACGACTGGTGACGTAGTTGTGCCCATAGGAGACACCCTGCCCGGCCGGCACTCGCTTCACATTCGCCACCCGGCTGAGCAGCGTCATTGCCGGCCGCAGACCCAGCTCGGAGGCCGTCGCCAGGTCCGGGATCGGGGACAGGCCGTAGACCGCAACACCGGGCCTGACCAGGTCGAAGTTGGCGGCGGGGTTGGTCAGCACGGCCGCGGAATTGGCCAGGTGCCGAACCTCGAAGTGGGCGCCGTGGCGTTCGGCCAGCTCGACGGCGGCGACGAAGTTCGCCGTCTGCGCCTGCACGGTCGGGTGCGCCGGGTCGTCGGCGTAGGCGAAGTGCGAGAACACCCCGAACAACTGCACCAGCCCTTCGGCCTGCAGCTTGAGCCCGGCAGCGATCAGGTCGGGCCAGTCGTCCAGGGCTACGCCGTTGCGACTCAGTCCGGTGTCGACCTTGAGGTGGACCCGGGCGACCACCCCGGCGCGCTCGGCCGCGGCGGCTACCTCCGCGAGCGCCCAGCCCGAACTCACCCCAATGTCGATCCCGGCGGTCAAGGCCGCCTGGTACGAGTCACCGGGCACCGTCAGCCAGGCCAGCAGCGGGGCCTGGATTCCGGCCGCCCGCAGCGCTAAACCCTCGCTGAGCAGGGCAACTCCCAGCCAGGTTGCCCCACCGGCAAGGGCTGCGCGGGCGCACGGAACCAGGCCATGGCCATAGGCATCGGCCTTGACCACAGCCATCACACCGGCTGAGCCGGCTCGCTCACGCAGGAGCGCAACATTGTCCCGGACGGCGTCGAGGTCCACCACGGCGCCGGCAGGCAGGCCAGGGGGCAATCCCCCGAAGTCAGCGTTCATCAGGCACATTGTCGCAGGCCGAGAAGGGGGCTCAGGTGCGCCACCATGTGGCCTATGACTGAGCGCGCAGACATGGTGATCACCGGGGCCCGACTCTGGACCGGTCCAGGGGCCGAGTTCAGCACGGACGGCGCAGTCGCGATCCGGGGCGACCGGATCCTCGCCGTCGGTGCTCTGGACGACGTCCTCGATTGTGCCGACGCGCGCACCGAGCGGTTGCACCTGCCGGGCCGACTGGTGCTGCCCGGCTTCCAGGACGCTCACGTGCACCCACCCTTGGCCGGTCGGCACCGGATGCACGTGTCCCTGCACGATCTGGACGGCGTGGCCGGGTACCTCGACGCGATCGCCCGATACGCCGCTGCCAACCCTGATCAGCCCTGGATCTATGGCGGCGGCTGGGCCCCGGAAAGCCTTCCGGGCACGTCGCCAGGCCGGGAACTGCTCGACCGGATCGTCCCCGACCGGCCGGTCTTCCTGTTCGACTCGGGCGTGCACTCGGCCTGGGTGAACTCCCGTGCCCTGGAACTGGCCGGGGTGGACGCCGGGACCACCGATCCAGCAGATGGCCGCTACCGCCGGGACCCGGCCACCGGGGAGCCGACCGGAATCCTGGACGAGGGCGCGGCCTACACCTTCGAAGCCCGGTTCCTGCCGGTGCCGGACCTCGAGCAGTGGCGCCAGGCGATCCTGAACTCGCAGGCGCATCTGCTCTCGTTGGGGATCACCGGTTGGCAGGATGCCTGGGTCACCCCGGACATCCTGGCCGCCTACGGATCCCTGGTGGACGACGGCCTGCTGACGGCCAGGGTGGTCGCGGCCCTGTGGTGGCAGCGCGAGCAGGGCCTGGAGCAGATCGCCGGCTTTCTGGCGCAACGCGAGTCCGGTGCCCGGCCAGACCGGCTCCTGGCCCGAACCGTGAAGATCATGACGGACGGCGTGGTGGAGAACGGCACCGGAGCCCTGCTCGCGCCGTACCACGACGGCTGTGGCGGGCACACCGGTGACCTCGGGTTGTCCTACCTCGACCCGGAACTGCTTGCCGCGGCCGTGACCGAACTGGACCGCCTGGACTTCCAGGTTCACCTGCACACCATCGGCGACCGAGCGGTCCGCAACGGTCTGGACGCGGTTGCCGCGGCGCTGCGGGCCAACGGGCAACGAGGCAACCGCCATCACCTGGCGCATGTCCAGGTGATCCAGCCCGAGGATGTCCGCCGGTTCGCGGCGGTCGGCGCGGTGGCGAACTGCCAGACCTACTGGGCGCAGTCGGACCCGACGATGGACGACCTGACGATTCCCGTGCTCGGTGCCGAGCGGTCGCGGCTGCAGTACCCGTTCGCCGACCTGGCGGCGGCCGGAACCGTGCTGGCGATGGGCAGCGACTGGGCGGTGAGTACCGCCGACCCGCTGCAGCAGATGGAGGTCGCGGTCACCCGGGTGGACCCGCAGCAGCGAACGAACCCACCGTTCCTGCCCGACCAGCGGCTGACCCTGGGCGCGGCGCTGCGCGGTTTCACCGCCGGTTCCGCCTTCGTCAACCACGACCCGGACGGCGGGGTGCTGCGCGCCGGGAAGCGAGCCGACCTGGCAATCCTCGACCGCGACCTGTTCGAGTCCGCCGCCGGCACCCGCACGGGGCCTGGCATCGGCGACGCCCGGGTCGAATACACAATCGCCTCCGGCAAGGTCGTCCACCAGCCCTTGCCGTAACCCAAGCCGCGAAGTGGTTGCCGGCCTCGACCCAGCCACCGGGTCGAAACCGGCAGGCACTCGGAGACCGGGGTGCGTCAGGTGGTAAGCAGGGCTGCCACCGTGGTGCGGACGTGGTCTGCGACATCCCCGGCGACGATCGGCCCGCCGCCGGAGGCCTCCGTTGCGGCGCTGCCGTGCACCAGCGCCGCGACCGCCCCGGCATCGAACGGGGACAGCCCGGCCGCCAGCAGCGCCCCGGCGATCCCGGCCAGCACGTCACCCGCGCCGGCGGTGGCCAGCCAGGACGGCGCTTCGGCCTGGCTGCGAGCCCGGCCGTCCGGCCGGACGACGAGCGTGGTGGCGCCCTTCAGCAGCACCGTGGCCCCGGTCAGCTGGGCGGCGCGCAGGGCGTACCGGTAGGGCCGCCGCTCGACGTCCACCCGCTCAACGTCCCCCGACTCGACGTCTGCCCGGCCAGGATGATCGCCTTCGTCGTCGGCAAGGTCGGTCAGTAGCCGGGCGAGCTCGCCGGCGTGGGGGGTCAGTAGGAGCCGGTCCGAGCGGTCCGGGACGTCGGAGTGCACCACCCGGGCGTCCCGCTCGTTCGTGAGGTGGCGCACCAGCACGGCGAGCGCACCGGCGTCCACCAGGCAGGGTTCCTCGGCTGCCAGCGCCGCCGCGATCGCGGCCGGCTGGTTGTCGTCCGCCGCCGGGTTCACCCCGGATCCCAGCAGCCAGGCCTGGACCCGGCCGGTACCGGCCACCACTTCCGGCCAGGCGGACCGGACCGCCGCGGTGGCATCCGCCGGGCCGACGTAGCGGATCATGCCGACGCCGGTGCGGAGGGCGCCGCTGACCGCGAGCACCGCCGCGCCCGGATAGCCAGCTGATCCGGCGACCACCCCGAGCACGCCGCGCCGGTACTTGTCCGCACCCGGTGCTGGGACCGGCCACAGCCGGGCGACGTCGTCCCTGGTCAGCCGCTCGACCAGGGGCTGATCCGGCAGATCCGAGCCGAACCCGAGGTCGACCACCTGCACGAGGCCGGCCGCCACCGACGCCGGCGGCAGCAGCAGGCAGGGCTTGGCCGCACCGAAGGTCACGGTCAGATCGGCCCGGACGTGGGCACCCGGCAGCTCTCCGGTCTCGGGATCGACGCCACTGGGAAGATCAACGGCGACGACAGTGGTACCCGGGCGGATCGCCGCGACCAGCCCGGCCGCCGGTTCCCGCAACCCCGGCCGGGCACCGAGCCCTACCAGGCCGTCCACCACCAGGTCCGCCCGCCGCAGGGCCGCCAGGCCGGCGCTGACGCCAGGGCCGCTCTCCTCGCCGGCGGTGTCGATCTCGATGCCACCGGCCGAGCGCAACGCCGAACGGCCCTCCGGGTGGGCCTGCTTGCCGGTCAGTACGGCGGTCACCTGGGCGCCGCGACCGGCCAGCCGGGCACCGGCCCAGAGCGCGTCCCCGCCGTTGTTGCCGGCCCCGACCAGCAGGACGACGCGCCGCCCGGTCACCTTGCGGGTCCCGGTTCGGCGCAGCAGCCGGGCACAACCGACGGCAAGCGCCGCTGCCGCCGTCTGCATCAGCGCCCCTTCGCTGGTCACTGCCAGGGCGGCGACCTCCGCCGCGCGAACATCCAGCACCCGATAGGCCTGCATGGTCCTCACCTCCCGTACCTGCGCAGGAGCGTAGTCGCCGTACCGGCGGTGAACAGAGTCCTGCACAAGCAGGCACAATGCGGGTGTGCGAAGCCCGTTCGTCCCCCCGAACGCGCCCGATCACGCTGGGTCCAGCGGCGTGGATCGGGTGTATCCCAGCGCCCGCAAGGGCCACGGCCAGTTCGGGACGCCGTACGTCGAACTCGACCGGCAGGCGTGGCGAGCGCTGCGAGCCAATACGCCGATGACCCTGGACGAGGCGGACATCTCCCGGCTGCGTGGCCTGGGCGACCGAATCGACCGGCTGGAGGTCGAGGAGGTTTATCTGCCGATGTCCCGGTTGCTGAACCTCTATGTCGGCGGGGTGGAAAATCTGCACGCCGTGACCTCGACGTTCCTGCAGGAGGCGCCCGAGCGCACGCCGTTCGTGATCGGCGTGGCCGGGTCGGTCGCGGTGGGTAAGTCGACCACCGCCCGGATCCTGCGGGAACTGCTGTCCCGCTGGCCTGGGACGCCGAAGGTGGAACTGGTCACCACGGACGGTTTCCTGCTGCCGAACTTCGAGCTGAACCGGCGCAATTTGATGCACCGAAAGGGTTTTCCGGAGTCCTACGACGTTCGGGCATTGCTCCGGTTCGTCACCGACGTCAAGTCCGGGCACCCAGAGGTGCGGGCACCGGTCTACTCGCACCTCACCTACGACATCGTGCCCGGCGCGGAGATCGTGATCCGCCGTCCGGATGTGCTGATCATCGAGGGACTGAACGTGCTGCAACCGGCCCGGGTCCGAGCCGACGGCAAGCAGGGCATCGCGGTCAGCGACTTCTTCGACTTCTCGATCTACGTCGACGCCCGGACCGAGCAGGTCCGCAAGTGGTACGTGCATCGCTTTCTCCGGCTGCGGGAAACCGCGTTCACCCGGCCGGAGTCGTACTTCCACCGGTACTCGCTGCTCAGCGACACTGAGGCGGTGGCCACTGCGGAGCGGATCTGGCGTGAGATCAACGAGCTCAACCTGGTGGAGAACGTGTTGCCAACTCGGGGCCGGGCGACCCTGGTCCTGACCAAGGGGCCGGACCACGCCGTCCGCCGGATTAGGCTTCGCAAACTGTGATCATGCACCTCAGGCTGGTGGTCCCCGGCGGAATCAGGGACGACGTGGTGGACTTCCTCTGTCAGGACCCCCGGGTGCTGAACGTCACGATTCTGCGCGACGCCGCGCTGCAGCCCCCGGGTGATGTGCTGCTCTGCGACGTGGCCCGGGAGGCGACGTCCGATGTGATCTCGACGCTGCGCCGGTTAGGGCTGGACGATCAGGCCTCGATCGCGATCCAGAACGTCGAGGCGATGTCGTCCGCGGCCGCCGACCGCGCCGAAGCAGCCGCTCCCGGCTCCCCCGACGACGGCATTGTCTGGGACATCGTGCTCGGTCAGGCCCGCGCCGATTCCCGCGCGTCCTGGGCCTTCTACACCTTTCTCTGGCTGGCGACAACGATCGCGGCGGTAGCGGTACTCACCGACTCGGCGATCCTCGTGGTCGGCGCGATGGTGGTCGGACCGGAGTTCGGGCCGGTGGCGGCGATCGCCGTCGGTCTCGTCCTCGGACGTCCACCCCTGGTTCGGGACGCCGTCCGCCTGCTGGTTACCGGGTTCATCGTCGCGATCGCGATGACCACGGTGCTTGCCCTGCTGGCCCGGCTGGCCGGCTGGATCGAACCCGCCGATCTGACGGCCCCCCGACCGATGACCGGGTTCATCTGGGCACCCGACCGCTGGGCGGTGGTGGTTGCCCTGCTGGCCGGTGCGGCCGGCGTGCTGTCCCTGACCGCAGGCCGCTCTACCGCCCTGGTCGGCGTCTTCATCTCGGTCACCACCGTCCCGGCCGCGGGCAATCTGGCGCTCGCCTTCGCCCTTCGGGTGCCGGACGAGATCGGTGGCGCGGCAGCCCAGCTCGGGATCAACCTGCTCGGCATGACGGTGGCCGGCTGCTTCGTCCTCGCCATCCAGCGACTCCTGACAGGCAACCTGAAACTGCACACCTCGCGTTGACACCCCGAGCTTCCACGACGGTGGCTCCTCCGGGTGAAACGAAAGGAACTCGATGGATGACGACGAGGCGGATTTTCGGGAGTTCGTCACTCTGCGCTGGTCGTCACTGGTGACTACCGCTTACCTGATCACTACCGATCGGGGCATCGCGGAGGACTGCGTGCAGGAGGCCATGGCGCGAGTGCACCGGCACTGGCGGTCGGTGCGAAAGGACGGCAAGCCGGCGGCCTACGCCCGCCAGGCAGTGGTGAATGCGGCGTTGTCCTGGCGACGGCGCCGGCGGATCCGCGAGGTGCCGCTGACCCCAGCCGATCAGGCCACCCGATCTGCCGCCGAGCCGGTCGATCAGCGCGTCCAGGGCGTTGATCCGACGCTGCTGGCCGCGCTGCGATCGTTGCCGCCGCAGATGCGCGCCGCTGTCGCGCTGCGCTACCTGGAGGACCGCTCCGAGGCCGAGACCGCGGTCCTGCTCGGCTGTTCGGTCGGCACGGTGAAAAGCTCCACCAGTCGAGGCGTCGCCCGGCTGCGCGCTGTTCTCGAACCTGCGCCGCTGACCGACCGGGAAGGAGCCCGATGATGGAATCCTCCACTCAAGAACTGCCCGCTGAACTGGTCGAACGCCTCCACCGCCTGGCCGCGACGCAGATGTCCGAGAGCCGGCCCTGGCCGGGTGTGGATCGGGCAGTGCACCGCATGCAGCGGCGTCGACTGGCCGGGATGTCGGCCGCTGCCCTCGGCTGCGTCCTGATCATCGGGATGACCTTCAGCGGCGCGCTCGGGCTGTCGTCCGATCGCAGCCAGCAGGCACCGCCGGCCGGGCCGAAGCCGTCGGCGTCGGCGAGCGCGACCGCGACCGCGCCCACCGGCCCGCTGCCTGCCAGTGGGTTCTCCGGGCCGGTTGGCGGCTCTCTGGGCAGCGACAAGACCTGGTTGAAGCAGGTCCGCGCCCGGATAGTCGAGGTGGAGGCCAGTGTGAAGCGCCCGCTGACCGCGGCTGACGTGCAGGTTCTCTGGACCAGTGACCGGGACGGGGTTCGCTACGTTTACGCGGTCTTACCTGGGGGCAAGAACAAACTAGGTCCCGGCCTGCGGTACTTCCGCGATGTCGTGCTCGTCGGTCCGGCGGGAGCCTCGGCCGACAAACTTGTCTACAAGACCATGGGCACTCACGACTTGGAAGACGGCAACGTGGGGCATGCGATGTACCTGCGCCGCACCGCCACCGCCTTACCGGACTTCGTACTGATCGCCGCGTCGCCGGCGGTCACCGAAGTGGAGGTGGCCAGTTCCCGAAAGTTCAGCGTGGACGGCACCGTCACCGTCGGCTGGCGATCCCTGCGCCGGGAGGGCGGCGCGGTCTGGGTGGGCCGCCTCACCCGCGCGGAGGGGTATCTCTCGGAGTTCCGATCGGTGGGTGGCCCCATCAGGAATTCCACCAATGCGGCCACCCATCAACCGAAACATCGGGCCGTCACGGTCGCACCGGCGGGCTCGAACCTGGCTGCCATCAAGGACGCCGGTGCAGCCCTGAGCTGGTTGAACCCGTCTCTGGCGGAGCAACCGGTGCTCGCGATCAGCGCTCCGCTGACGGACACCGCCACCCTGGCCGCCACCGTCTTCCGGACCCCGGAGGGCCTCGCCCTGGTCGGGTTCGCCGAACGCGACGTGAAGTTCAAGGAGACCTGGCGCCACCTGACCCGGCGAGGGGCAGCGATCGCGAAGCAACCGATCGGTGATCCGGACACGTTCATGGCCGTGCTGTCGACGGTGAAGCTGCCCCCGGCGCGGGAGGACCTCAACGCCGGGTACGCCGTCCTCACCCCGGTCGGCGCGACAAGCGCCCGGATCGGTGACGTGACGGTGCCGGTACGCAACCGGCTGGCCCTGTTCGAGCCCAGTGCGATTCCGGACGGCGGCTATGTCACCGTCGAGGCCCTGAACGCGCAGGGCACGGTGATCGCGAGCGTCCTCTCGCTGCGCGGAACGGAGGTCCCGTGATCTGCGCACCGAGCAACCTGGCGCTGCTCGGCGCGCGTTGACCCAGTAGAGCGACGAACGTTGGCGCTGGGTGACGGGTGAAGGGGAAGGCCGAATGGACGATGATGAGGCGGACTTTCGGCAATTCGTCACCCTCGGCTGGTCGTCCCTGGTGTCCACCGCCTACCTGATCACCACCGATCTCGGCATCGCCGAGGACTGCGTCCAGGACGCGCTGGTCCGGGTGCATCGGCACTGGGGACGAGTCCGCCGGGACGGCAACCCGGCCGCGTACACCCGGAAGGCAGTGGTGAACGCGGCGCTGTCCTGGCGACGGCGCCGCCGGATCGGTGAGGTGCCCTTCACCCCGGCCCAGGACGCCGAACTGGCGGCGGCCGAGCCGGTCGACCAGCACCTGGACGATGTCGACAGCCGGTTGCTGGCTGCGCTGCGCTCGCTGCCACCGCGGATGCGGGCGGCGGTGGCGCTGCGCTACCTGGAAGACCGCTCCGAAGCCGAGACCGCGAGGTTGCTCGGTTGCTCGGTCGGGACGGTGAAGAGCTCGGCCAGCCGTGGCCTGACACACCTGCGCACTGCCCTCGAAGCGGTGCCCTCATCCCAGAAAGGAGCCCGATGATGGCACCTCCCAGTGACTCGACTCAGGATCTGGTCGAACGCTTTCAACAGCTGGCGGCCACCCAGACCGCGACCAGCCGGCCGTGGCCCGGGCTGGACCGGGCGCTGCGCCGCTCCCGGCGCCGGCGCCGGGCCGGGGTGTCGGGCCTGGCCGCAGCCGTCCTGCTGATCACCGGCGCCGCCTCCACGGGCCTGCTCGAAGCACCGACGCTGCAGGTCAGCCCGGCCTCGAAAGCCCGGCAGGCCGAGCTGTCCCAGCTGCGCGAGCAGGGGTACGGGCGGCCGGTCATCGGGTCGTTGGCCGGCGATGACGGCTGGCTGACGCAGTTACGCCAGCACGTCGCCAAGGAGATCGGCAAGCGGAGCGGTTCCCGGATCCAGGCCGATGACGTGCTGGTGCTGTGGGCGGACGACGTCGCCCGCGGCCGCTATGCGTTCGTTCGCTATGTGATCGAGGCCTCCAGGAGCGGCGGTCCGAGCACCGGTGCCGCCTTGCTGGCCGGTCCGGCGGGAGCCGAGGCCAATCAGCTGGCCATCCGGAAAGCGACCTTCCCGAGCACCCCCAACCCGGTTACCGCAGCCCAGGTCGTGATCACGGACGCCGAGAATCCGACCGATGCTGTCTCGGGCGTGGCCGTGGTGATCGGCCCAGAGGTGGAGATTGTGCAGGTGGCCACCGGGCGGCGCTTCACCGACGACGGGAACGTCACGACGAGCGTGCGGGAGCTGCCCCGGGCCGGCCACATCGCTTGGGTCGGCACGCTGACCGCGGCCGAGCGGTACCTGTCCGATCTGCGCATCGGCGGCTCGCCCATCGACGAGACCTTCGCGGACAAACCGCTGCCTGCGGTCGACAGGTTCACCGCGCTCGCCCCGGCCGGCACCAACGGCGACGTTCTGGGCCGGGCCAGTGACCTCCTGCCCCACCTCGGAGCCACCGCCCTCGAACGACCCGTGCTCGCGACCGCCCGGGCGCTGGAACGAAACCATCAGCTCGGAGCCACGGTGTTCCGTTCCCCGGACGGGCCGCACCTAGTCGCCTTCTCGGTCGCCAGGATGCAACCGAACGGCGACCGCGTGGCGGAGTCG
>JANNPJ010000491.1:0-19662 GCA_031400005.1 Kineosporiaceae bacterium
GGTGATCCGGCGCAGGGTGTCCGGAAGAGTCACTTCGCTGGCCACAGCGATCACGGCGTCGAGCAGTCGGTGCAGTTGGTGCTCGACCGAAATGATGTCCTGGGCCCGGTTCACCATTTCCTGTAGCAGGACATCCAGGCGTAAACGATGCAGTCCGTGGACCGGCTCAGCGCCATGCTCGTGGCGCCGTGCGGGGCCTGGCTCGTCCGTCAACGGACGGCACCCACAGTTAGGGCGTGCTCGGAGGTGGCCGAGGGACGCCTGGGGCTCACGCTGATCGCGTCTCTCATGAGAGCGACTCTACGCGCCCGGGACCTTCGCCTCTTGAAGCCTTCTCAGCATCTGAGCGACGGTGGCAAAGGAGCCCTGCCACAGCGCAGGCCCCGACGAGGAGCAGGAGCCATCATGAACGGGCACAGCGGGCGCATCGTGGTCGGATACGACGGGTCGCCACCGGCCGGCGCCGCACTGGATTGGGCCGCGACCGATGCGGAACGACGAGGGCTCCCGCTGAGTGTGGTGCATATTGTCAACGATCTGAACCTGACCTCAGATGTTGGGACCCCGGTCTGGGCGGACCTGACCAGCGATGCCGTTGACACGATTGCCGCCGAGGGAGTGCGGCGAGCCCGGAAGAACGCCACTTCCGTCGATGTCCGGGGTGCCACCCACGTCGATCCTGCCGCCTACACGTTGATCAGGAGTAGTCGCGATGCAGTTCTGCTCGTGGTGGGTACACGTGGGCAGGGTGAGGCGGCGGGAGTCCTACTGGGATCGGTCGCCTTCGCCGTCAGCGGCCACGCGGCCTGTCCAGTGGTCGTCGTGCGTGGGGACGCTGATGAACCTGCTGGTCCGCGTCGACCCGTGGTGGTCGGCGCGGACGGTTCGCTCGAGTCCGACGCCGCCGTCCAGTATGCCGCCGACATCGCGGCTGGTGCCTCGGCGCCGTTGACCGTCGTCACCGCTTACCGCTGCACGGTTGCTCAGGTCTGGGCCGAGGCCTCCGTCTACACGCTGGAAAGTCAGGGCGGCCCCACGTTCGGCAGCATCGCCCAGGAGGCTGCCACGACGATTGTGACCGCTGCTGCCGAACTGGCGCAGACGGCCCAGCCAGGGCTTGAAGTACGCCCGCTGGTAGTCGAAGGGCCGATCGCCGAAATGCTGGCCACCGCCGCAGTTGGAGGGGGCTTGCTCGTGGTCGGCTCGCGAGGACGGGGCGGATTCGCCGGCCTGATGCTCGGGTCGGTGAGTCACCGCGTGATCCACTCTGCGCCGTGCCCGGTCGCCGTCGTCCGTAGGCCTTTCGCCTCTGTATCGATCGAGAGTCGTGCGTGATGGTGAAGGTACATTGACCTCGAGGAGCCGACCGTGTCCATCGATAGTGCCACAGCAGTCGCGCCTGAGTGGGACTCATCGGCGCGGGTGATCGACACGCCCTGTGCCACTCTGTTCTTCAGCGGTGATCGGGTCTACAAGGTGAAGAAGTCGCTCGATCTGGGATTTGTGGACTTCCGCTCCGCTGCCTCCCGCCAGCGGGCCTGCCAGCGGGAACTGGAGCTCAACGCTCAGTTCGCGCCGGACGTCTATCTCGGGGTCGACGCGATTGGCCAGCAGGACGGTGAGCCCGCCGATTGGGCCGTAGTGATGCGCCGGATGCCCGGCGAGCACAGACTGTCATCGTTGATCGCCTCCGGGGCGGACGTTACCGACAGCGTTCGTGACGTCGCCAGGCAGTTGGCCATCCACCATGCCCGCGCTGTTCGCTCGTCCCGGATCGACGACGCCGGGACACCCGATCAGCTTCGGCGTCGGTGGACTGACAACCTCGAGGCGTTGCGGTCCTGGATCCCTGCGCTGCTGGTTCCGGATGTCCTCGCCGAGATCGCCCATCTCGCGCTGAATTACGTTTACGGCAGACACCCGCTGTTGTATGCGCGGGTGGCCGCGGGCCGGATCCGGGACGGTCACGGCGACCTGCTCGCCGATGACATCTTCTGTCTGGACGACAGGCCCCGGATTCTCGACTGCCTGGAGTTTCATGACGACCTGCGGGCGGTGGACGGGCTGGACGATGCCGCCTGCCTGGCGCTGGATCTGGAGCGCCTGGGAGCCGCGGACCTGGGTGAGCGTTTCATCGACTGGTTCTGTGAGTTCTCCGGTGAGGCCAGGGTCGAGTCGCTGATCCACCACTACGTCGCCTACCGAGCCGTCGTCCGGATGAAGGTAGCCTGTCTACGGTGGTCCCAGGGGGACTCGGACAGCAGTCGGCAGGCCCGGCAGTTCGCGGGGATTGCGCTGAAGCACCTGCGGGCCGGTGCGCCGCGGCTGATCCTTGTCGGTGGTACCCCGGGCACGGGCAAATCGACCATAGCTGGAGCACTCGCTGACCGCTTCGGTGCGGTCCTGCTGCGCTCGGACCGGGTCCGCAAGGAGAGCGCGGAGATTCCTCCGGAGCAGGACGCAACCCAGCCCTGGCAGCGCGGGCTCTACGCCCCGACGGCGACTGAGGACACCTACGACAGGTTGATCGGGGTCGCCGAAATGCTCCTCGGTTACGGCGAAACGGTGGTGCTCGACGCCAGCTGGTCCACCCGTGGAGAACGAGTCCAGGCCCGGCAGGCCGCTGCGAACGCATTCTGCGCCGTTGACGAGGTCCGGTGCTGTGCCCCGCCGGAGGTCGTCGATGCCAGGCTCACCGCCCGCCGAACGTCGGGCGATCCCTCTGACACGACGCCTGAGATCGCCCGCCTGATGGAGAACGAGTTCCAGTCCTGGCCTGAGGCCGCCCTTCTGAGCACGACCGAGACCGTAGTCCAGGCCGTTCAGGACGCCGTGCGCCTGACCAGGCTCATCCCTGACAGTCCAAGAGATCCGGCGGCGGCGCGTACTTGATGACCAGAGCCTTACCGGGGGATCCCTACCTGCCCGGTCGATTCCCAGGCTGACCGCACCGAAGGTGCCATAGATCGAGCAAGCTCAGCGAGCGCCACCCGGAGGTCGGCGACTGGTGGAGGAGGTCGCACACCGGTCTGGCGCCGAAAGCTTACAGACGAAAAGCCCTGGCCAACACCGGACCGTGCTGGCACCCAACGGGACGTTGTGCCCTGTTCCCGGGTCGACCCGGGAACAGGGGTCGCGCAGGGTCAGGAGGCCGGCTGTGTTGATATCGGCTCATGGTCGTCGGTCGCGTGCACGGTGAGTCCGGTCAGCGGGCCTAGGCGGCTCTCGGCGAGGTGACGGGGTATGGCAAGCACTGGGCAGGGCACGGTCTCCAAGACGGCGTGGCTGACCGATCCGCGGACCAGGCCGGACAATGCGCCGGTTCGGCCGCCGATCACCAGTAGCTCAGCCTCTGTCGCCAGTCGCAGGAGAGCTGCCGTGGGCTCGTCCTCGATGACTGCCGTGGAGACGTGCAGCCCGGTGGGTGCTTGCTCCAGGAAGATGGTCAGGACGTTCTGGGCACGTTCTCGTCCCTGTTCCGGGGTCTCCCCGGCGCGGAGGATGTAGGTGTGCAGTAGTACCACTTGGCCGGCGCGACCGGTTGCGGCTGCGTAGGCGGCTCGGACCACGGCGGCGTCGGCGGGATGTTCGCTGACCCCGACCAGAATGATGGGCGGTGCGGATCCGCGGTGCGGGTGCTGTCGGTCCGGGACGACAAGAACCGGGCACCGGGCGCTGGTGAGCAGCAGCCAACTCACCGAGCCCAGGACCAAGGCCTGCCGGCCGTATCGATCGCGGGTCCCGATGACCAGCCGTTCGGCCCAGAGCAACGGTTCGCGGTTCGGACCGACTTCATCCTCATTCAGGCAGTACGTGATCACACTCAATCGGGGATGACTCGCCCGGATCGAGGTGGCGGCTTCACGCAGGCCCTGCAGCGAGGTGGCCTCAGCCAGGTGCTGGTTCCGGCGGAGCCCAATAGAGTTCAGCCCGGGGTCGAGGTTCGGACGGACCACGGTGACGACGGCCAGTTCGGTGCCCTGCCGCTCCGCTTCGTCGGCGGCGGCCAGTAGACTGCCGAATGGGTTTCCGTGCTCGTCGAGACCGACGACAACGCAGCGCCGACCCTGGTTTTCGGGTGTGCTCATGACGGACCTCCGATGGTTTGCGGGTTGAGTGGGCGATTCGCCATCACAGGACTCCTCGGACAACGGCCACCGGGCAGAGTGCGGTGTGCAGCAGGCGGTGGCTGACCGAGCCCAGGAGGAGTCCGGCGAATCCGCCGCGTCCTCGGGTGCCGACAACCGCCAGCCCCGCATGGTTGGTGGCGGCGGCGATCACCCCGGCTGCCGGTCCTTGCCGGACCTGTTCCGTGACGTCCAGACCGGGGTGGGCTTTGCGCGCGCTTCGGGCGGCGTCGGCGGCCACCTTCTCGGCGGCGAGTCGGCTGTCGTCGACGTATCCGGGGTCGAGTTGGGTGTCCACCGCGCTGGCGATGATTCCGGTCCAGACCTGCAGGAGTGCTGGATGGTAGCCGGACGCCACGATCAGGCGGGCTCCGGTGTCCTCGGCGGTCTGTGCGGCGAAAGACAGTGCCGCAGCGGCACTGCGGGAGTCGTCAACGCCGACCACCACTGGCCGGTGCGGACCGGGAAGCAGGCTGGAGTCACCGCGAACCACCACGGTAGGGCAGCGCGCATGCGCGCTGACCGCGAGGGAGACCGACCCGAGGATAGCCTCGGTCAGGTCGCCGTGACCGCGAGTGCCGACGACCACCAGTTCCGCGTCGTGAGCGGTCTCGATCAGCGTCTGTGCAACCTGTCCGAAGATCGAGACCGGCGTGATGTCGATGCTGTCGGCATTCTTCCGAGCCCGGGCCATGCCGTCGGCAGCGACTCGACCGATCATCTCTTCGCTCACATCTGGCAACCCAGTCACCCCGAAGGGGCCTGGCGTCATCTCGAGGTAGTCGATCACGTGCAGCACTGTCAGCGGCGACCGACATCGCTGTGCCTGCGCTGCAGCCCAGTCCACGGCGGCACCGGCGGCCTCGGAGCCGTCGTACCCGACGACGATCCGCCCGGATTGGTTTTGCATCATGAACTCCTGCGCGGGTTGTGGTGTTCTGACAGTTCAAGCCTGCGCCGGTTCATTGCCCTGGCCTAGGGGCCAAAGGTCCTGATGGGCGGGAACGGTGATCTCAGGGTTGGGGGATGAGGTGTGGCTGTGATCTCGGGCGATGGCACCAGACGGCAAGGGTTCGGGTCCAAAGTCCTTCAACTGGAGGCGATCGGCCCTGGGACCGAACCTGGCCGGTCGAGAAGCATGGTAGGTCACAGGTATTAGGTCAGAGGTATACAGATCAAAGAGGTTCCCCATGACTGTCAATGAGCGAGCAAGGCCCGTTGTCGCCGGAGTGGACTACTCCAGCCTCAGCGACACTGCAGTCTCCTACGCGGCCTGGGAAGCGACGCGGCGTGGCGCCGGGCTGCACCTGGTCAACGGCTTTGACTGCGCCGCGGAGGGTGAATCACGATCCGGGCCGTCGTACGACGAGAACGAAGTGGTCGTTGCCGCCGAGGAAAGGCTCGGCGAGGCCACGGTCGGTGTCCGATCCCGACACCCTGAACTGTCGGTGGGGACCAAGGTTGTGGCCGGCTCGGGAGCCAGGACCTTGGTCGAGGAGTCTGCGTCCGCCGGTCTTGTCGTCGTGGGCGCTCGGGGCAGTGGAGGGTTTCCTGGGCTCTTGGTCGGTTCCGTGGCGGCTCAGGTCAGTCAGCATGCGCGCGGCCCGGTGATCGTGGTCCGGCGCCCACGACAGGACGATGAGGATGTTCCCGGTAGCGGGTGCGTGCTGGTAGGGGTGGATGATTCAGCTTCGTCGGCTGAGGTGCTGGACTTTGGTTTCGAGGAGGCGGCCGCTCGCGGTGTCCGGCTTGTCGCCGTGTATGTGTGGTCGATCCCTGCTGTGTCGGCCCGGAGCTTGGGCACCGTCTGGTCGCAGAGCCCGCCGAAGGCGCGCGTCCAACTGCGGGATATCGCCGAAGGGGTGCTGGCCGAGGCATTGTCCGCCTGGCAGGACAAGTATCCGCAGGTGAGCGTCGAACGATTCGCCGCTCATGGTGATGAGCCGGCCCGAACGCTGCTGGCGGTCGCCGAGGAGTTCGGCGCGGATCTGATCGTTGTTGGTTCACGGGAGCGAAGCGGTTCGACGGGGCCCGTCCTGGGCTCGGTGAGCCAAGCGCTCGTCGCGCACGCACACACGTCCGTGGCCGTGGTCCATCCCGGCGGCGCGGGGTAAGAATGGCTTGGCGACTATTTGCTCAACAGCCGGTTGGCCAGGATCGCGGCCTGCGTACGGCGCGCGACCCCAAGCTTGCTCAGCAGACTCGAGACGTAGTTCTTGATGGTTTTTTCGGCCAGGAAGAGTTCTTCGCCGATCTGCCGGTTGGTGAGACCTTGGGCGATCAGCTCGAGAATCCGCCGCTCCTGCGGGGTCAGCCTGGACAGTTCCTCCGGTTCGTTGTCCACGCCGTGCCGGATGCGTTCCAGGACTTGGGCGGTGACTAGGGGATCGAGCAGGCTCTGCCCGCCGGCCACCCGGCGGATCGAGTCGATTAGATCATTGCCTTTGATCTGTTTCAGCACGTACCCGGCGGCCCCGGCCATGATCGCGCTGAACAGGGCCTCGTCGTCCTGGTACGAGGTCAGGATGAGTGCCTTGATGTTCGAGTCGGCGGATCGGATGTTGCGGCAGACGTCGATGCCGCTGCCGTCCGGCAGTCGGGCATCGAGGACAGCGACGTCAGGTCGCAATGCGGGGATCCGCCGGGTCGCCTCTTGAGCCAATCCCGACTCACCGATCACCTCGATGTCCCCAGCGGACTCCAGGAGGGCGATCAGGCCACGACGGACGACCTCGTGGTCGTCGAGCAGGTATACGCGGATCACTGCTTCGTTGTACAGCACTCTGCGGTCATCGCGGTACCTGCGGTGCTCGGCTGACCTGTGATCGATCGGTCCAGAGAACTCAAGATTCCGGGACCAACGGCCCGGTACACAGCGGCCCACAACCGTAAGTCTGAGGATGGGTGCTCTGGTACCTGAGGAGTGAAATCGATCGAGGAGAAACCGATGACCCAGCGGTGCGCCCCCCAGCTCAGCCTGATCACCATGATCAGTGCCGTCGCTTTCGCTGTGCGTGATCCGCTGTGACGGAGTTGCCGGGAGGGTCGACGACGACGGACGGTGTTCTGACCCACCTCGACCGGACCGCCTGCCTGGCGTTGCTGGCCAGTCGACCGGTCGGTCGACTCGTCTTCACTCATCGCGCGTTGCCGGACGTGCTGCCGGTCAATTACCGGCTCGAGGGTGAGGACCTGCTGATCCGGCTGAGCAGCGGTTCGATCGCCGCCGCCGCGACCAGGGACGCGGTGGTCGCCTTCGAAGTGGATGACATCGACGTGATGGCCCACACCGGGTGGAGCGTGACGGTCGTCGGCCGGGCACACGAGATCACCGGGGCAACCGAGTTGCGCCGGGTGCGAGCCCTCGATCTCACCACCTGGGCTGGTGACGCTCGCGACCACTTCGTCGCCATCGCCGTGGAGAAAGTCACGGGTCGGCGCCTGTTCCAGGGTCGGGATCTGGTGCAACCGACCCAGACCAGCGCGACCAGGCTCTGAGACCGGGTGAAACACGCCATTCGCGGGAATTGCCCGCCGAGAGCTTCGACTCGAAGCGGCGAGGATCCGTGGTGGGTGAAGGCTGAGGACCAAGGTCCCGATGGTGAGTGGCCTGAAGTCTCTGCCGTCGCCGGACGATCCACGATGGGCTGAAACCTGCAACACGAGCGCAGGAGGAACCGTGACCATGAATCCGACTCGACGAACCGGCCTGAGCGTCGGCGCCGATGCCCTGCTCAGCGACGGCAGCGTGGCCACCGTTCGCCCGCTCACCCCAGACGATCTACCGGGCCTGAACGAACTGCACCACCAGGCCTCCGAACGCAACCGGCGGCTGCGGTTCTTCGCGTCTGGAATGAACCTTGCCGAGCAGTATGCCCGGCATCTGACCGAGGCAGCTGATGGCCACCTGGCTGTCGTGGCCGAACGAGATGGGCACCTGCTCGGTGTCGCCTCGGCTGAACCGCTACCGGACGGCGACGCCGAGGTGGCCTTGTTTGTCGCCGACCGTCTGCATCACACCGGGGTCGGCACGCTGCTCCTGGAGCATCTCGCGGCCGCAGCGCGGCACACCGGTCTGCAGCGGTTCACGGCCGCCGTTCTGGTCGAGAACAGCGCCATGCTCCACGTTTTCCTGCATGCCGGGTTCGACGTGCAGCTGGACAGGGCCGCTGACGGTGAGGTCGGGGTGCATCTTGATCTGCGCGGGACTCGCCCGCTGGCCGCGGCCGTCGCCGAGCGCGAGCGCCGGGCGGTCGCCGCCTCCATCACCCCGTTGCTGGCACCGCAGTCCGTAGTCGTCATCGGCGCCAGCCGTGGCCAGAGCGGAGCTGGGCGAGCAGTGATGCACAACCTGAAGGCAAAGAACTTCATCGGGCAGCTGGCCGCCGTTAATGCCCGCGCCGTTCCGGACGAGATGATCGCCGGGGGACCGGCCTACCGCTGTCTGGCCGAGGTTCCGTGGACGCCGGATCTGGCCGTGATTGCTGTCCCCGCCGCGGCTGTAGCCGGTGTGCTGGAGGAATGCGGCGCTGTCGGCGTACGCGGGGCTGTCGTCATCAGTTCCGGATTCGCCGAAGCCGGCAACAGCGACGGGCAGGCTGAACTGGTCCGGGTCGCCCATCGGCACGGCCTTCGGCTGATCGGACCCAACTGCCTCGGCGTTCTCAACACCGATCCGGAGGTCTGTCTTGACGCGACCTTTGCGCGGAGCACGCCGAGGGCCACCGAACACGGCGGCATCGGACTCGCAGCCCAGTCCGGTGCACTCGGAGTCTCGGTCCTGGACGTCGCATCGCAGCGAGGTATCGGGATTTCCAGTTTTGTCTCGCTCGGTAACAAGGCGGACGTCAGTGGCAATGACATGCTGCTGTACTGGGCCGGCGACCCACGAACCACGGTGATCGCGCTCTACCTGGAATCCATCGGGAACCCTCGCCGGTTCCGGCGGATCGCCGCTGAAGTGGCCTGGGTGAAGCCGATTGTGGCGCTGCGGTCGGGTCGCTCGGCCGCCGGCGCACGGGCCGGGGCCTCGCACACCGCTGCAGCGGCTACTCCGGATGCCTCCACCTGTGCCCTCTTCCGGGACGCCGGGGTGATCGCGGCCGAGTCGACCGAGGAACTGATCGACATCGCCATGCTGCTCAGCACCCAGCCGGTCCCGGTAGGCCGGCGCGTCGTGATCATCGGAAATGCCGGTGGCCCGGGCGCGCTGGCCGCCGATGCCGCGCACGACGCCGGGGCGGTCCTGCCCACGCTGTCGAGCGAGACCGTGATCCGGCTCAAGACTGCCGTCGGCTCCGCCGCCGCCCTGCAGAACCCGATCGATCTCGGTGCCACAGCGACACCCGCAGACTACGCTGCCGCGCTCGCGGTGCTGGGGGCCAGCGGTGAGGCCGACGCCCTGGTGATCATCCATGTCGCCACCGGTGCTCAGCCGACGAACACCGTCATCCAGGCGATCGAGCAGGCACACCTCGACGCCGGACGAACGGTACCTGGCACCGCCGCGCTGCCGCCGGTCACGGTGGCCGCTGCGCTGATCGGGGCGTCACCACCACGCGCCGGAATCCTGCCCTGGTACGGCTTCGCCGAGTCGGCCGCTCGCGCGGTCGCGAAGGCCGCCGATCTCGGCACCTGGCGGGCCCAGTCCAGGACCGCTCTGCCGGGCCCGACGGAGACTCCCGTCCCTGTTGGTGTCGATCGCGTGGCGGTGGCGGCTTTCCTGAAGTCCGCTGAGCGCTCCGCCGACGGCTGGCTGGCCGGAGGCGCTGCTGCCGAACTGTTGCAGTTGATCGGGATCCCAGTCTGTGCCACGCGATCGGTCCAGGGCGTCGCCGCTGCCGTGGCGGCCGCCGCGTCGTTCGACGGATCGGTCGTGGTCAAGTCCGGGGCGGCCGGCCTGACCCATAAGAGCGAACTGGGCGCCGTGATGGTCGGGGTCCGGGGTCCAGATCAGGTGGCGGAGGCCGCCGGGCGGGTGATCACCGATACCGGCTCGGACGATCTGCTGGTGCAGCCGGTGGTCCCAACCGGACAGGAACTGCTGCTCGGGCTGTCCCTGCCGGGCGGCGGTGTACCCATCGTGATGGTGGCCGCAGGAGGGGTCCATGAGGAGGTGCTGGACGACCGGGTGCTGCGCACCCTGCCGTTGGCCCCCGGTGGGGCCGCCGAGATGGTGGACGACTTGCGCTGTGCACCACTGCTTCATGGTCACCGGGGCAGCCCCGCCCTGGACCGCGAAGCAGTGGCCGAGATGCTGACCCGGATCGCGGCGCTGGACGTGATCGCGCCGCAGGTCCGCGAGCTGGACATCAACCCGCTGATCGTGGGCCAGGCCGGAGTGATCGCCCTGGACGCCAAGGTGCGGGTCGCCGGCCCGAACGAGCCGGCCCGGCGCCGCGATCCGGTGAACGACGACTACCAGCGTCAGCTCGGCTAAGGATCCTCGAAAGCTGAGGTCCCGAAACGACGGGACGTTTGGCACTGACCGAGGTCACCTGAACACCTGAATGCTGTTCCTGGCCGCAGCCGCATCGCGCGGTTGGGTCCATTCGTGCCTGATAGCCACCCCGCGGCTTGCTCCGCCCTGTCTCGATCGGAAAGGACAGCATGGACGCCCTCGATCTCGCACGGTGGCAGTTCGGCATCATCACGGTCTACCACTTCATCTTCGTCCCGTTGACGATCGGGCTCGCTCCGATCGTGGCGATCATGCAGACCGCGTGGTACCGGACGGGTGACGAGCGTTGGCTGAAACTGACTAAATTCTTCGGGAAACTGTTCCTGATCAATTTCGCGATGGGCGTGGTCACGGGCATCGTGCAGGAGTTCCAGTTCGGGATGAACTGGAGCGAGTACTCCCGCTTCGTCGGCGATGTTTTCGGTGCCCCACTGGCGATGGAAGGGCTCGCGGCCTTCTTCATCGAGTCGACGTTCCTGGGTCTGTGGATCTTCGGTTGGGACAAGTTACCCCGGAGGGTTCACCTGGCGACGATCTGGATGGTCGCGATCGGCGTCAACCTCTCGGCGTTCTTCATCATTGCCGCGAACTCGTTCATGCAGCACCCGGTCGGGGTTCGGTTCAACCCCGAATCCGGACGCGCGGAATTGACGAGTATCTGGGCGTTCTTGACCAATTCCACTGCACTGTGGGCCTTTCCGCATCAGATCACGGCCTCACTGCTGACTGCTGCAACCTTTGTCGCCGGGATCGCGGGCTGGTGGATGGTCAAGGCCGCCCGCACAGCCGGCGGCGTGAACGCCGCCGGTGTGTACCGGCCGGCATTTCGGCTGGCCCTGGGGGTGTTGCTGATCGCCGGGATCGGTGTGGCCGTCACCGGCGACGGGCAAGCCAAACTGATGTTCCAGCAGCAGCCGATGAAGATGGCCGCTGCCGAGGCCCTGTGCGATACCGAAACTGGAGCGGGTTTCAGCCTTTTCGCGATCGGTGATGTGTCGAACAGTTGTGACGTGCGAACGCTCACCGTGCCGGGGGTGGCCTCCTTCCTGGCCACCGGCGATTTCAACGGCACCGTTGCGGGAGTGAACGACCTCCAGGCGGAATATCAGGCGAAGTACGGTCCGGGCGACTACAAGCCGATCCTGGCCGCCACGTACTGGAACTTCCGGTTGATGATCGGGTTCGGTGTCTTCAGTGCAGTCCTGGCTCTGCTCGGGCTCTGGCTGAGCCGGGGTGGGCGAACCCCGACCGGCAAGCGGTTCGGCCAGTTCGCGCTGATCAGTCTGCCGATGCCGTTCTTGGCGAACATGACCGGCTGGATCTTCACCGAGATGGGCCGTCAGCCCTGGGCGGTGGTTCCCAATCCGACCGGAGACCAGGGGGTTCGCATGCTCACCTCGGACGGTGTGTCCATGGTGGGACCGTTCTCGGTGGCCACCTCACTGGCGGTGTTCACCGTGCTTTACGCGGTGCTCGCCGTCGTCTGGTTCGGTCTGATGAAGCGGTACGCGAGCGAGGGTGTTCCGGACCTGCACGAGGGCTCACCCGAGGATGACGTCGACGCTCCGCTCAGCTTCGCCTACTGACTGACCGGTATCGAGAACTGAGGATTCATTATGGAATTGACGACTTTCTGGTTCTGTCTCCTTGGCGTGTTGTGGACCGGGTACCTCGTGTTGGAGGGTTTCGACTTCGGTGTCGGCATGCTGTTGCCGGTGCTGGGGCGTAATGACACCGAACGGCGCGTCCTGATCAATACGATTGGGCCGGTCTGGGACGGCAACGAGGTGTGGCTGCTGGTCGCCGGGGCCGGGACGTTCGCTGCCTTTCCGGAGTGGTACGCCACCTTGTTCTCCGGTTTCTACCTCGCGCTGCTGATGATTCTGGTGGCTTTGATCCTGCGTGGCGTGGCCTTCGAGTACCGGGGGAAGATCGACGACCCGGTCTGGCGCAAGCGCTGGGACATCGCGATCGTCGTCGGCTCCGCCGTCCCGGCTCTGCTGTGGGGTGTCGCCTTCGCCAACATCGTCGCCGGCGTGCCGATCAACGCGGACAAGCAGTTCACCGGCACACTGCTGACGCTGCTGAACCCGTACGGTCTGCTCGGTGGCTTGACCACGCTGTCGTTGTTCGCGCTGCACGGCGCGCTCTTCCTCGGTCTACGGACGAAAGGTGAGCTGCGCGAGCGGGCGATCCTGGCCGCCACGGTGCTCTCCTGGCCCGCGCTGGTCGTCGCCGGCAGCTTCGCGGTGTGGACGCAGCTCGCCCATGGCGAGAACTGGACCTGGGTCGCGGTACTGGTTGCCGCTCTCGGATTGCTGGGTGCCACCCGGGCGGCCCACCAGGGCCGTGAGGGCACCGGGTTCGCCCTCACCACCGTCGTGATTGTGGCCGCTGTCGTCCTGATCTTCGGCAGCCTGTTCCCGGACGTGATGCCCTCCAGCACCAACCCGGCCTACTCACTCACCGTGAAGAACGCCTCCTCAACGCATTACACGCTGGTCGTGATGACCTGGGTCGCGCTCCTGCTGACGCCCGTCGTCGTGCTTTACCAAACCTGGACGTACTGGGTGTTCCGGCAGCGGCTGGGAATCGCGGACATTCCGGCGGGTATCGGCCTGGCACGGATCACGAAGCCGTCCGACTCCGCTCCCACTCGCTGACGACGTCTGCTCCGGAGGCCATTGCGATGCGTCCGCTCGACCCTCGCCTGTTGCGCCATGCTCAGGCCGCCCGCAGGTACATCGTGCTCACGGCCGGCCTGGGCATTGTCACCACTGTTCTGGTCGTGGCCCAGGCGATGCTCCTGGCGGACGTCATTGCCGGCGTGAGCCTGGAGGGTGAAGGACTGAGCGAGGTCCGGACCGCGCTGCTCCTGCTGGCTGCTCTCGTGCTGGCTCGCGCCGGTGTGGCGGGAGCCCAGGAGCGGTTCGGTCACCGCGCCGCCACCAGGGTGATCAGTCAATTGCGGGAAGCGCTTCTGGACCGAGTGGCAGCCCGGGTCCGCGAGCCTGCACCCGAGCCGGACGCCACCCGGCTCACGCTCCTGGCCACCCGGGGGCTGGACGACCTGAGTGGATATTTGACTCGATACCTGCCGCAACTGTTGCTGGCGGCCACGCTGACGCCTGCTCTGCTGGCGGTGATCTGGTGGAAGGACACCATCGCCGGGATCACCGTGGCCGCCACCTTGCCGCTGATCCCCTTGTTCATGGCCTTGGTGGGGCTCGCCACCCAGGCGTCCGCCGACCGCAGTCTGCGGACGTTGCAGCGACTCGGTGCCCGGGTTCTCGATCTGATCGCCGGGCTGCCCACCCTGCGCATGTTGGGACAGGCCGCCGGCCCGATCCAGCGGGTGCGGGACGCGGGGGAGGCGTACCGGCGGACGACGATGCGGACGTTGCGATCGGCGTTCCTCTCCGCCTTCGTGCTGGAGACGCTGACCACCCTGTCCGTCGCACTCGTCGCGGTCGGAGTCGGCCTGCGGCTCGTTCACGGTGGACTGGACCTGCGGACCGCGCTGGCGGTTCTGCTGCTCGCTCCCGAGGTCTACCTGCCCCTGCGCCAGGTCGGTATGCACTTTCATGCCAGCGTCGACGGACTGGCCGCCGCAGCCCAGGCCTTCGAGGTTCTGGACCTGCCACCCAGTGCCCTCGGCACTCGTGCTGCTCCTGATCTGCGAACCACCGTCATCCGGTTCGAGGGTGTCGACGTCGTCCATCCCGGCGCGAAACGAGCCACCCCCACCGGATTGGACGCCGAGGTGCGACCCGGGCAGATCACGGCGCTGGTCGGCCCCAGCGGCAGCGGGAAGTCCAGTGCGGCAGCGGTCTTACTCGCCCTGCGTCGCCCCGACCGAGGACGAGTCACCCTCCGGTCGGGGCAACTCAGCTCGGACGACCCAGGTGAGATCGACCTGCAGGACGTCGATCCGGCGAGCTGGTGGGCACAGGTGGCCTGGGTTCCCCAGCACCCGACGCTCATTCCCGGCTCGCTGACCGAAAACGTCCGGCTGACCTGCGCAGACGCCACCGATGCCGAAGTCCATCGAGCGGCCTCGATCACCGGTCTGGACGCCATTGTGGCGGCCCTGCCGGAAGGCTGGTCCACCCGCGTCGGGCAGGGCGGCCTCGGCCTGTCCGCCGGCCAGCGTCAGCGGCTGGCCCTGACCCGCATCCTGCTCGGCGACGCTGCGTTGGTAATCCTGGACGAGCCCACCGCCCACCTGGACGCCGGTGCCGAGCATGTCATTCTGGCGGCGCTCACGGCCCTGAGCGAGGCCGGCCGCACTGTCGTCGTGGTGGCTCACCGAGCCGCTCTCATTGCCCGGGCTGACAACGTGGTGACCGTCAGCGATGGAACCGGCGAGCCGACCCTGGTCGCGGCATGAGGGGAGGCGTCGTCCAAAGCGTCGCGCCCGCGCGAATCGAAGGCGTGAGCGCCCGGCACCCGCTGAGCCGGACGATCGTGGCGATGCAGATCGCACCGTGGCGGGTCGCGCTGGCCTGCGTGACCGGGTCGGCGGCCCTGGCCTGTGCGATCGCGTTGATCGGCACTTCCGGGTGGTTGATCTCTCGGGCGGCCCAACACCCGCCGGTGCTGTACCTGATGGTCGCTGTGGTCGCCGTTCGGGCCTTCGGGATTGGGCGTGGTGTGCTCCGCTATGCCGAACGCCTGGTCACCCACGACGTGGCCCTGCGCGGCGTCGTCACCCTCCGGACCACGCTCTATGCCCGGCTGGCCGCAGCGGACCCGGCAGTGGCCGCCGGTCTGCGCCGCGGTGACCTGCTGGCCCGGATCGGCGCCGACGTCGATGCGGTCGGGGACGTCGTCGTCCGTTCGCTGTTGCCGTTCGCGACGGCGGCCCTGACCGCCCTGATCAGTGTGGGTGCGCTCGCCCTGGTGCTGCCGGCGGCTGGTGCGGTCCTGGCCGTGGCGGTGCTTGTCGCCGGCATCGCGGCGCCCATGCTGGCCGGCCTCGCCGCGCGCCGAGATCTGCGCGACACCGTGGCCGCACGCTCGGCGATGAGTGGTGAAGTACTGGCCCTGCTGGACGGTTTGGCGGAACTCACCGTCGCCGGAGCGGTGGCCGAACGGCAGCACCGACTAGCCCGGACGGACCAGGAATTGGGCACCGCCCTGGAGCGAGCTGCCCGACCGGCGGCGTGGGCGGCGGCGCTGTCCACGACAGCGATGGGGGCCGCTGTAGTCGGGTGCCTCGTGGTGGGTGTCAGCGCCGTGTCCAGCGGCCAACTGCGACCGGTGTTCCTGGCGGTCGTCACCCTCGTCCCGCTCGCCGTGGCCGAGGTGGTCTCGGGTCTGCCCGCCGCCGCGACAGTCCTGGTGCGAGCCCGGGTGGCGGCCGAACGAGTGGTCGCCTTGCTGGACTGTGTACCTCTGAAAGCGCCCATGAGCCGCGGCGAGAATCCCGGGACCCAGGAGACGGAATCCGGCAGCCCGCAGCTTCGGGCCGACGCGCTGGGATGCGGCTGGAACGGTCGACCGACGGTGTTGCGGGACGTCGACCTCGACCTGTCGGCGGGACGACGGGTCGCGGTGGTCGGGCCGAGCGGCAGCGGCAAGAGCACCCTGCTCCTGACCCTGGCCGGGTTGCTGCCCCCGGCGGCCGGCTGGCTCCGCCTGGACGGCGCCGAGCTGGCCGATCTGGATCCTCAGCTGGTTCGCCGGACGGTCCACCTGTGCGCGGACGACGCGCACGTGTTCACCACCACCGTTCGGGAGAACCTGCGGGTAGCCGCGCCCCAGGCAGACGACACCGACCTGCACCGGGTCCTGGATCGTGCCGGGCTCGCCGGATGGCTTACGGCGCTGCCTACGGGACTGGACACGATGATCGGTGACCCGTCCGGTCCTGGAGCCGGTCTGGGCGGCTGGGCGCTGTCTGGCGGAGAACGCCGCCGCCTGCTCCTCGCTAGGGCCCTGCTCACCGGTGCCGACGTCCTGCTGGCCGACGAGCCGGCCGAGCACCTCGATCCACAGACTGCGGATGCCCTGGTCGAGGAGTTGTTCGGTTCCGGGAGCAGTGTGCTGGTGGTGACCCATCGACTCTCCGGGTTGCAGGGAGCGGACGAGATCCTGGTCCTCGGCGAGGGTCGAGTCACCGCACGCGGACGCCACGAGGAACTCCTCAGCACCCATCCGCCCTACCGGGAGGCATGGCTTGCCGAACGTGGCAGCCCGGTTCCCGTCGTTGCCCGCTGAGCGTGGGATGGAGATCCCTGCACCGCGTTACCGGGCGCTGACTGATCGAGCGACTGCGCTGCTGCCCCGCCGCGCCGATCTGGTGGCCGCCCGCCGTCAGCCGCGTCGAGACCTGCTCGCCGGGCTCACCGTGGCCGTCGTCGCGCTCCCGCTGGCGCTGGCTTTCGGGGTGGCGTCCGGGCTGGGAGCCCAGGCGGGACTGGCGACCGCCGTCGTCGCCGGAGCTGTGGCGGCCGTCTTCGGTGGCTCGAATCTGCAAGTCTCCGGACCGACCGGAGCCATGACCGTGGTGCTGATCCCGGTCGTGCACCAGTTCGGCAATTCCGGCGTCCTGATGGTCGGGATGATGGCCGGTGTTCTGCTGATCGTGATGGCCGGGTCGGGCATCGGCCGATACATCCGGTATCTGCCGCTGCCGGTGCTGGAGGGATTCACCGCGGGCATCGCGGTCGTGATTGCGCTGCAGCAGTTTCCGGCAGCGTTGGGAGTCTCCGGAGCGGAAGGGGAGCGGGTGTGGGCGCTGGCTGCCGATGCGGTTCGCCGGTTCATCGCGGATCCGCATCCGGCCCCGGTGATGGTGGCGGCAGCAGTGGCGGCGGTCATGGTGCTGGGTGCCCGGTGGCATCCGACCGTGCCCTATTCGTTGCTGGCGGTGGCGGCCGCTACCGGACTTTCCCAGGTGTTCCCCGGGCAGCTGACCGTCCTGGGTTCGCTGCCGTCCGGGCTGGCCCGACCTTCGCTGGGGTTTGTGGATGTCACTGCGCTGAACATGCTGGCGACCGCGGCGATGGCGGTGGCCGCCCTGGCCGCTCTCGAAAGCCTGCTCAGTGCAACTGTCGCGGACGCGATGAGCATCGGGGAGCAGCACGACCCCGATCGGGAGCTGTTCGGTCAGGGCTTGGCGAATCTGGTCGTACCGGTCTTCGGCGGAATCCCCGCTACCGCCGCCATCGCTCGCACCGCCGTCAATGTGCGCGCCGGGGCCGCCTCGAAACTCGCTGCGCTCAGTCACTCTGGGATTCTCCTGGTCGTGGTTTTCACCGCCGCGCCTCTGGTCTCGCGAATCCCGCTGGCCGCGCTGGCGGGCGTGCTGTTCGCGACCACGGCGCGGATGGTCGAGGTCAGCTCGCTGCGGGCGATCGCCAGAGCCACTCGTGGGGATGCCCTGATCCTGGCGCTGACGTTCTCGGTGACCGTCGCGGTTGACCTTGTCACCGCGGTCATCGTCGGACTCGGGGTGGCCGTGCTGCTCGCCTTGCGGGCCGTTGCCCGCAGCGCGAGCCTTGAAACGCTACCGCTGGAACTGGCCGATCACAGCGCCGAGGAGCACGCGCTGCTGCGGCAGCACATCGTCGCCTACCGTCTCGACGGGCCGCTCTTCTTCGCCGCCGCCCATCACTTCTTGCTCGAGTTGTCCAGCATCGCTGACGTCCGGATCGTCATCCTGCGAATGTCGCGGATCTCGACCATGGATGCCACCGGCGCGCGGGTCCTGGCCGATGCCATCACTCGTCTGGAACGACGGGGAATCACCGTCCTGCTCTCCGGAATCTCATCCCAGCACGACGACATCCTGGCGGCGCTCGGCGGTTTCGCGCACTTGCGCCGCGACGGACTGATTTTTCCCGACACGCCCACCGCAATCGCGTTCGCCCGCACCTTGCTGACCCGGAATCCACCCGGCACGACCGGCGGGTCAGCGAAGTCCACGACACCTCAGGTGACCACCGACTGACTTGCGTCGATGGCTGGCCACCGGCTGAAGAACGGCTGGGACGAACGGGCCGACCCTCCTGTTAGCGGCTGTCGGGTCCTTGGGTGCTGAGGGCGGCGCGGCCGGCTTCGAGGCGGGCTACCGGCACTCGATAGGGAGAGCAGGACACGTAGTCCAGACCCGCGTGCTGGAAGAAATGGATCGAGGCGGGGTCTCCACCGTGCTCACCGCATACCCCGATTCTCAGGTCTGCCCGCGCGGCGCGGCCTTCGGTGACAGCGATCTCAATCAGCCTGCCGATGCCTTTGACGTCGAGTGACTCGAATGGCGAGACATCAAGGATGCCCTGGGCGAGGTAGCGCGGGAAGAACGCACCTTCGACGTCGTCACGCGAGAAGCCCCAGCCCATCTGGGTCAGATCGTTGGTGCCGAAGGAGAAGAACTCGGCCTGGACGGCGATCTCGCCAGCGGTCAGTGCCGCCCGCGGCACCTCGATCATGGTGCCGACCGGAATCCGCGGCGCATCCGCAACGTCTGCGAAAACCGCGTCCAGGTCAGGCTGAACGGCCCGTAGTTCGCGGACGGTGGCGACCAGCGGGATCATGATTTCTGGTCTGGGGTCCAGCCCGCTGCGAACGAGTTCGGCTGCGGCCTCGGCCACGGCTCGGGCCTGCATGCTGATCAGGCCGGGAATGATCAGCCCGAGACGGACCCCACGCAACCCGAGCATCGGGTTCTCCTCGTGGATGCGGCGCACGGCCGCCAGCAGCAGTCGGTCGTGATCGGTGGCGGCGCCCCTGCGGCCGGTGGCCTCGGCGCGGGCGACCGTGTCGGTCAGGTCCTCCAGACGGGGCAGGAACTCGTGCAGTGGCGGGTCGATGAGCCGGATTGTCACCGGGAGCCCGTCCATGGTCCGCAGGATGTCCACGAAGTCGGCGCGCTGAAGGGGCAGCAGGGTGTCCAGGGCGGCCTGCCGGGTGGCGTCGGTGTCGGCCAGAACCAGTGCCTCGATGAGAGGGCGGCGTTCGCCGAGGAACATGTGCTCGGTGCGGCAGAGTCCGATGCCGGCGGCACCGAAGCGGCGGGCCCGGGCGGCGTCCTCACCGGTGTCGGCGTTCGCCTGCACCCCGAGTGTGCGG
>JANNPJ010000492.1:0-25304 GCA_031400005.1 Kineosporiaceae bacterium
CGTCCCAGCCGACCCACTGTTCGCGGTTGGTGTCGAGCGTTTTCCCGTCGTCGAGGATTGAGCTGTTCTTCTGCACCGACTCGGTCTTGACGTGCAGGAACGTCCCGGGTGCCAGGACCGGCCCAGATTGCCTGGCGGCCACGGCAGCGAGCTCGGTCAATGCCTGCGCACTCGAGTCGCCGAGGGGGTTCACGATCGGGAAAGCGCAGATGCTGATCACGGCGGCGGCCGCGAGCCACGGCGTACGACGGCGCGCGCGACGTTGTGGTGCGGCGCGGCGCAGCACATCGGCCAGTGCCCGATGGCGATCCGCTGTCGGCCAGGCCTTGTCGAGGTCGTCGTCGGTGGGCCGGGCGGCAGCAAGTTGCTGCATCAAGTCAGTCATCAGTTCTCCTGGGAGGTGACGACCCGCAACGGGGTCGAGTCGGTGTCGAGGGCAGCAGCCAGCCGCTTGCGGGCGCGGTGAAGACGCACGCTGAAGGCGTTCTCGGAACAGCCGAGGACGCGTGCCGCCTGGCCGGGCGTGAGCCCTTCCCAGGCGACGAGCAGCAAAGTTTCCCGATCGGACTCGCTCTGCAGGGCCAGCGCATCGAGACAGCGGTCGCGCTCAGCAACCAGGTCTTCGGGTGACGAGCCGGGTGCGATGTGCCACAGGTCGCGGACAGCCTGGGCCCAGTGCTGGTCACGGGTCGCTGCACGTCGACGCTGATTGGCGGCTAGTTTCCGCACGGTCACGACCAACCATGCGAACGCCTCTCCCGAGTCATCGGGGACATCACCGATCCGACGGAGCGCCACGAGGTAGGCCTCGGCGACGAGGTCGTCGGCGTCGTTCGCATCGGCGTGACGGCGGGCATAGGCATGCAGGCGCGGCGCGTGCGCAGTCCAGAGCTCTGCGAGCCTCTGGTCGCCTTCCTCGATTGCTCTCACACCCTTGTCATGTCGTGACGTGGGTCGTTCTTACACCTGGGAGTCCGTGGCGGAGTAGATGGGCTTGCCGGGCGACCCAGATGCCGTGAACATGCGAGTACCTACACTCAGGCGCGGGTTCGGGGCATAACGGGAGGGTCGCGCCCATGCGTAGGCGAAGTGTGGCGCCGGCCCCGATCGTTGCCGGACGCTACATCAACCGTCCGGCGCATCCTCAACCAATCCGCTGCATCCACCACCAAGCGGCTGCAGCTGAGCATTCCTTCAGATCGGCGCGCGGGTAGCCGAAGAAGCTAGCGTGAACGTGGCGCCCGGTCGCATCCGCAAGACCGTCACCGGCACCATCGTCGAGGTCGACGATCTTGTGCTGGGCGTGTTGGGTTTCACCCGCGAGGAAATGGTCGGGCACCTGTCCACCGAGTTCCTTCATCCAGACGATCACGGACAGGCGTTCTCGTCCTGGGTACGCATGCTCGCCGACCCCGCGGTGCCCTGCACCATTCAAGTGCGTCACCGCAACGCCGCTAGCCGGTGGCTCTGGATCGAAGCCACCAGTACCTCGACGGCGCGGATAGCAACTCGGTGATCACCGAGCTGACGCTGATCGACCGGCCGCCCGACGACCGGACCTCGGTCAGCAGCAGCCTGTTCCGCCACCTCGCCGAGGCGCTTCCGTTCGGGCTCGCCCAGATTGACCGCGACCGGCGGATCGTTTTCAGCAATACCAAGCTCGACGACATCACCGGCCGGGCCCACGGCGACGACCTCAGCGATCGACTGGGCCAGGTACTGCCCGCCGAGCAGCCCGTACTGGACGGAGCGATCACGTCGGTACTGGCGGGCGACGACACCGAGATCGAGCTGTCGTTGACTCATCCGGTACGTGGAGAACGCCGCTTCGCGTTGATCATCAGCGCTCTGGTCGACCACTCGGGCTACGGCATGACCGGGGCTTTGCTATGCGTCACCGACATCACCGACGCTGCGCAGCAACGGGCCGACATCATTCGCCGCGCCGAGCACGACGGCCTGACCAAGTGCCTCAACCGCGTCGCAATCCTGGACGCACTGACCAACGCCATCGCCAAATGCACCACGGGGGTGGCTGTGATCTTCTTCGACCTCGACCACTTCAAGCACATCAACGACGTGTACGGCCACGCTGCCGGTGACCGCCTGCTCGTCACCGTCGGGGAACGGCTACGGAACAATAGCCGCGATGCCAGGTGGCAGAGAAGACGCTGCGCGAGTTGGTCGCCGAGGCGAAGGCCAAAAGGCTGTCTTAGCTGCACTTGAGCGCTACGCGCACCAACGAACCATAGGAATGATCTGAGGCCCTGCCCCAATGATCAACGGCGCCGCGATCGAGGCCATTCCCGACGGTAAGGCTAACGCCGTTCAATCCTGCGGCAGAGATGTACCTTCGCGTGTAAATGTCCGTACGTTCCGCCTCCCACGCCCGGGTCTATGAGATAGGCGATCGCCGATGGCGAGCATCGCCCAACGCCAGGTGCAGGACCGCTGCGGCACGCCTGCCCGTGACCCGTGCCCACGGATGATCCAGCCGATTTCCGAACTGCCGCACGGCGACTCGATCAGGAGCACGCGCTCCTGAAGGGGTGGAACCGCCTCCCCCGGCGAGTTCACCAGCCTTGACGAGGGCTGGTGAAACTTTTGGGTGAAGGTTGCGGGGACCTCGGTCGCCAACGTGAGCGTCATGACGTTCACACAGCAGTTCGTTCCCCATCACGACGATCTCCCTGGATCCGGCCGGGCCGGCGTCGACTCGGGGATGAGGCCGACTTCGGGGTCCTACCTCCCGCGCGTTCGCGATGCCTGCCGCCGCTGTGGACGGACTAGATCGGTGTTCGGCATCGTGTCCACGGTCGTAGCAGGTTCAAAGTGGCCATTGACACATGTTCATCGGAAAGCGCCCTGACCAGCTGCAATCGACCCCGGACAACCCCTAGCGGCGACGGACGGACAGGTGCGCCGTGATCCGAATGTGACAGACACTCAGCGGCACAGGTACGTTCAGCGCGCTTGCTCGTACCTGCGGGTAAGTGTCTGGGCGGACGCCGAACTCTGCCACTGATCCGGACCATCACGACCGCATGGCAGAGGCGGGGGACCCACTTACCGGGTGACCGACACGACGTCGATCACCCTTGGGGTGAAGCCTGGGCAGCTGTATCTGCGGCGCCCGGCCGGGTGTACTCCCATCCGAATCCGACAGCTCACCTCGTAGGCGTCAGGAGAGGGACACGTTGTCCGATTACGCCCTGTCGCGCCACCGCGCGCCCCAACGAACTGCGAAACCACTATCCGACATGACTCAGACCCTGACCGGGCAGTTCGCCCTGGTGGGTCGGTCGGGTGCCATCGTCGCCCTGTCCACGGGTCTGGTCACCTCAGCCTCAGTTTCCGCTCCGGCAGTCGCGAACACCAGACCCATCGCAACCGTGTCCTCTGCTGGAACGTCGGCATCCACGGCCCTGACCGCCAACTCGATGACAACCGGTCGTTCCTCTGTCCTGATCGGATCCCGAATTCTCGCGCAGGAGACCATCATTTCGGCCCCGAGCGCGGCGACCGTACGCTTCGAAACAGATGCCTTCAAGGCCGTACCGGCCCGGGTCCGACCCACGGTCAAAACGGTGACACCATCCGCACGAATTGCGGCGAAATCAATTACCACCAAGGCGAAACCGGCTGCAGGCGGATCAATCCACGGATCATCCGTCTTGACGATAGCCGCCCGCTACGTCGGAACCCCTTACGTCTACGGCGGTACCACCCCTCGCGGCTTCGACTGTTCCGGATTCACCGGCCACGTCTATCGTCAGCTCGGAATCTCCTTGCCTCGCACGGCGAACGAGCAGATGAAAGCCACCAGACAGATTTCGCGTTCAGAAGCTCGGGCCGGGGACTTAGTGTTCTTCGTTTCCGGTGGCCGCGCCTACCACAACGGCATCTACGCCGGCAGCAACATGATGTACGACGCCCCTCGGAGCGGAAAAACCCTGCAGAAGCGCGAGATTTGGAGCGCCGACGTCGTCTTCACCCGGGCGACCAGGTAGATCAGGGTCAGGGCAGTCGGCCATCCCTACCGATGGCCGACAGCCTGGCCGTTCGTGCTACCGGGCGAAGCCCGCAGGCTCAAACCGCCGAGCCAGCAGAGGTCACCGGCGAGCCACCATCAACGACTCCCGATGCCGATCCGCCAGGACACGGGGTGATCATGAGGTTGTCGCGGTTGACCATGTAGTAGTCGCAGGTCTTCCCGAGGCCGCAAGGCAAATGCGCCGGTCTTACTTCCAGGTTGCCGATCTCACCGTTGCCACTGATGGTGAGCATGAGGGCGTCTGCGTGCACGTAGATCCTGCCGTCCGGCGGCACCAGCCGTGCCATCTCGGTCGTCGCAGTGGTCATGGCCCGGACCGTGCTCGACGAAGGTCCGCACGGTGCGCGACGTCGATTCGACGGATTTGGCGCGGCGACCATCACCGGTGCCGTCCTCGCCCTGGTCCATGGCGCCCTCGGTGGCGGTTCTCCTCCCGTGAGGGTCGGCTGGCTGTCGCCGACGCCGACGACTTCGTCGACCGCCAGGATCCGCGCTACCTGCGGATCGACCGAGAGCAGACCCACGCCCACGAGACCCACACCGTGGCAGCAGACGTGCTGGAAGAGCAGGACAAGATCACGCGCGCCGACCTGGTGATCCTTCAGTACCCCATCTGGTGGTTCTCGATGCCGGCCATCCTCAAGGGGTGGGTCGACCGCGTCTTCACCCGCGGCTTCGCGTACCTACCAGGGCACAAGTACGACACCGGCCTACTCCGTGGCAAGCTCGCCATGGTGTCCCTGACCACCGGAACCTCCGCGGACACCTACGCACCGGACGGAATCGACGGCGCCTTGCTGGACGTGCTCTGGCCGGTCCACAACGGACTGTTGCGATACAGCGGGTTCGACGTGCTCACCCCGTTCGCCGTCCACATGCCCGGAAAGATCGACCAGCAAACCCGCGCCCGAGCACTCGCCGACTACGACGAGCACTTGCGCAACATCGACACACGTCCACGGCTCTACTTCCACCCCCGCGAGGACTACGGCCCCGATGAGCGCCTACTGCCGCATGTGGTGCCGCGATCGGGCTTCCAACACCGTGACTCCTGAGTCGTCGACCAGCAACGCCAGCCACCCGGTACCCATACGGTGATGACGGTGGGGTCGTCGAGCGCACCGACATTCTCGGCGGCCTGATCCACGATTACCACCGGGCGGCCTGAGCCAGCTCCCGACAACGTTTTTCGGGACGGAACGTGACTTCCGGCCACCCGCGCCGCTCCCCTCACCCACAGGATCGCTTCACGTCAGACTCCGAATTGTCGGAATCTGGCCGTAGGGCTGGTTTAGCTACCGTTCCAGAACCGATTCCAGCACCCGGACCCATTCCACGACGCTGCCGAACCCCGCCAACCCACCGTCAGCATCCTGTGTCCGCACTTTCAAGCATCGAATGCTGGTGTATCAAAGTAGCCGGACAGGCACTCTGGGTAATCTGTGCAGCTGACGGGGGAGAGAATATGTCGATCGTTGTGACTGAAGAGCCGGGGTGGTCGCAGGTCACTGCCTTGGGACGCGACGTGGTGCGGATCGTTCGGCCTGGAGAGCTTGAGTTCTTCGACGAGGTGGCTGCCGAGGTCCGCGCCGATCCGGTGCGGGTGGCGGTGGTTTCGTCGTTGCGGCCTCCGGTCGGGTTCGGGATTGATCTGGGGCTGCTGGCGCCGTACGTGCTGGCGCTGGCCTCGTGGTTGTGGGTGACCGCGACGAAGGACGTGGTGGAGGTGGTGGAGGAGGGCATCGCTTCGAGTACCCGCCGGGCGTTGGGCCGGTTGTTCGCTCTGGTGAAACCGCAGGAAGGGCCCGGTGCCGGTGCGGATGCTCCGGCTCACCGTGATTGTCTGCGGCCGGTGTCGGCTCTGACGTGTCTGGACCCAGCACAGGAGCGGGAGGTGTATGAGGCGGTGGCTGTGCGTGCCGAGCGGGATGGCCACTCACCGTCTGAGGCGCAGGAGCTGGCTGAGGCTGTCGTGGGCGCCCTACGCCTGCGTTCTGGGTGCTGCCGGTGAGCGGCAGGGTTCTGGGTCGGCTCTCCCGCCGCCCAGTTCAGGAATCGACCCTGTCCGTTGTGATCCATGACGTTGAACCTGCTGCGACAGTTCTTGGTCCGGGGGCGGCGGCGGCACCGCGCTACCTGCTGCTGCTGATGGTGTTGCTGCTGGCTGGGGGGTTCTCCGGTCAGCAGGTGTATCTGGTGGCTTTCGGCGGGGAGTACAGCCGGGTCACCAAGGCGTGCACGGCTGACGCTCAGGCAAGGTTCCCTATTACCGCTTCACCGGATTCGACCGAACTGGCTGAAGCGCTCCGCTACGCCGATCAGGTGGAGCGGTATTTAGATGCTGCCATGTCGTGCATCGCGGTGCACCAGCGTAAGCAGGCGGCCGCAGCGGCGGTTGGAGCGTTGTCGGTCCTGGCGATCGGGGTGCTGCTGATGTTCCTGCTGCCGACGGCCTTGCTGCGACGTGCGGGCCCGCTGCGCCCGGCACCGAGCCTTCAGGCCCGCGCTGATGCGCTGGGAACTTTGATGGGGCTGCGTCGCGCGCCGCGGGTGATGTTCGGTGGCCTGCACCTGCGCGAGCCTTTCACCGCGGCCGGGGCAGGTGGGATCCAGGTGGTGCTGCCGCGGGGCGTGGCTCTCTTGCCGGCGGTCGAGATGGATGCCGTCCTTGCTCATGAGCTCGCTCATGTGGCTGGTCGGGATGTGCGGGTCGTATGGCTGACGCGGGGTGTCTGGTGGGCGTTGCCCGCCGCCTTGCTCGCTCCGGTCGCGTTGGCGCTAGCGCAACGCTCGGGAATGGTCACCGACCCCTACGCCGGGACTGGGGTCAAACCGATCGCCCTGGGGTACTGGGCGGAGGTGATGACCTATTCGGCAGGGCTACTACTGGTGGCTGTTCTGGTGGCCTTCCGGGTCCTGCGGTGTCGTGAGCATCTGGCCGATCTGCGCAGTAGCCGGGTCCTGGGATCGGTGGGCCTATCTTCGCTCTTGGGACGACACCCGACCCAGGAAGGCCCACGGTGGCGGCGGTTCAGCGCCACTCATCCGCTGGCGCAGCACCGCCTGCTGGCTCTGCGCTCACCAGGCGCGTCGTTGGGCGTCTCCGCTCTGGACGCCGCGATCGCTGGTGTCCTTGCCGGGCAGGTGTTCGCCTTCGCAGCCATCTTGACCAACCTGGCCGTCGGAACCACCTGGCCACTTCTGGTGATGCTCGTTCCGGCGGTGCTGACCGCTGTGCTGCTCGCTCTCACCTGGGCACCGATGGTGTGGCGCAGCGCTGCCACCGCGCACCTGGGCGGTTCTCGTTGGTGGGCGCCGACGGCAATCGTGGGACTGAGCGCGGGAGTGGGGTTATCGGTTCTGGTGCACCCTTGGGGAAACGGCGTGGGTGGCCCGTTCGCGGCCGTGCTGACGTCGTGGCTGGTCGCCGGCGGCAGCGTATTGACCATCGCCGTCGCGAAATCCACCACCGATCGCACCCGAGGCGGCGCGATGACGGTCTGCGCTGCTGCCCTACTCCTGCTGATCGCCTTCACGGCGGGTACCCAGCTTGCTGTCGGAGCAAAGTCACCGGCCGCAGTCTGGGAAGGATTCCTCGCCATCAGCATGCTGGTCACGTTCCTGGGTCCAGCGGTGATGCTGCTCGTCATGGGTCTTTCCCTGCTGGCCTGGTGGGCGGTGAAACGATCCGACCCTCAACGTCCCACCCATGCCCTGTCGCGGCGTTCCTTGACCCTCACCGCTCTGGTTGCAGCTGGATCCGCCGTTACCACCGCCCAGCTCGCGGGGCTGCTGACAGGAGACGATGGGCTTCGCGTGGTAATGGACATCAGTTGGACCGCGGCTGCGGCCGGCGTCGCCTGTGTGCTCGGCGCCTACGCCTCTCAGGGTGGCCCAGCCGGTACGACAACCCTCGCGATAGCCCCGCTAGCAACAGCAACCACAGTGACGGCGGCGATGGCAGCGCACTGGCCACAATGGAGTGCTCCGTTGCCAGGGACCGAGCGCGTCGGCCAACGCGCAGCATCGATGCTGATCGTCGCGATGCTCATGTTGGCGCCACTCCTCGCATCGCTCCCCGCCTGGCCGACATCAACCAACCGAACCGCCGCGTTCGGTAGGCACATACTCGTCGCCGCCTTGTCGGCAGGCCTGGTCCTGCTCTCACGCCTCCTGTGAAACCATCCGGACAGCAGCACGGTTCGTCACCACCCTGCTCTGACCGGGCCACTGTCCCTGCGGTGCATCCCGCCGCACTGCTGGACGCTCACCGCCCACCACGACGTTCTGACAACGAGCACAGCCAATCCCTTTGGTGCAGAGGCTGAATCGAACCCGTTCGGGACAGATCTCCTGCGATGATGGCGGGCATGTCGACCGATCCAACGGGTACCGGTTCACCGACCACCAAGCTGATCATCATCCGAGGCAACTCTGGCTCGGGAAAGAGCACGATCGCCAAACGGTTACAGCGCAGGTACGGGCGCGGTTGTGCACTGATCGAGCAAGACTATCTGCGGCGAATCATCTTGCGAGAACGCGACGAACCCGGAGGTATCGCACCGGACTTCATCAATCACGCTGCCCGCTTTGCGCTCGATCACGGCTACCACGTCATCCTCGAGGGCATCCTCCACCTCGAGAGATACCAGCCGATGCTGGACGATCTGCGCACCGCGCACCGCGGACCCACGTATGCCTTCTACCTCGACATCAGTTTCGACGAGACCCTTCGCCGGCACGCCACCCGCCCTCAGGCCAGCGAGTTCACCCCGGACCAGATGAGGGACTGGTACATCCACCGTGATCTGCTCGAGAACCCGGACGAGTTCGTCGTCGACGAATCCTCGTCGGAGGATGAGACCACGACGTTCATCGTCCGAACCACTGGGCTATGAAACGGCTATCGCGCCAGTCCCAGCGTGTGACAGTGTTCCTAGGCTCCGCGAAACTCGCCTGCTGGCTTCTCGCCCGCCGCAGGTCTCCCGCCGGATCCCTCATTCCAGGGCAGGGATGATCTCTTCCAGGGTGTCGATCACCCAGTCGGCTCCAGAAGCGGTGAGTTCAGGCCGCCCGGTGGTACTCGTGGATCAGGCCACCGAGAATGTCGGTGCGCTCGATGGCCTCACCGTCATCGGTGTCGCCGTCCCGGCAGCCGTCCGGTGGTGGTGCCGGGATGTCCAGGCTCGGGCCTCGGTGCGGCCGTTCCCCATTGTAATGGCCGAGGTACGAGTCCAGAACCTTCGCGTATGGTTCTGGTTCCAGATCAGGATCCAGTCCAAGCACTCCGATCGGACGGTACGCACCCACCGCTCGGCATATACGCGTTCGCGCGGGGCGCGAGCGCGCCGCCGAACCTGGCGAGTACACCAGGTTCGGGTTAGTCGATAGCGATGAGTGGCATACGAGCGATGGGCATGCCGGCCAGGCTATCGAGGAACGATGGCGTCGCCACATGTCCGGGTCTCACAGTGACGTCCGGCGCCGTAAACCGTTGCACCTCAGCTTGTCCCACGATCCGCTGTCGGCCGCCTGCATTCCGGCAACCGAGTGCCTCATGGTGCAATGGGTTGGAACCGATGGCGAGCGTGGATCCCGAGCCCGGTCCGCTGACGGAGGCTCAGCGCTCTGTAATGTGTCGACGCAACCCGGCTTCGCTCGGAGCTGCACGTCGAAACGGCAATTATTCAGACAGTTCCCATATGCGACGGTGACATCTTCTTCAACAAGGACGGCGCCCGGCGCTACCTGTCACGACGACTCCACGGCCGATCATGGTCGACTCATGAAAGATCCGGGCTCGCCCTGTCCGATGTTATGCCGTTGATCTAACCTTGACGTGTTGGCGATTCTTGGCGCCTGTGGCCGGTCGGCTTGCGCGGGGCGGCACCACGACGACGTGGAGGTTCAGCATGGACGCAACGGACCGGCCGAGGGGAGAAGAACACGGGGTGGGCGCGGACCCGAGCGGGGGCTCGGCGGCGGACGCCTTCCCGGTGGGGATCTTGCCGCGACCCGAGGTGCGCGAGATGCCGCCAGCACCGACGGTTTATCGCAAGCTCATCGGTCCGGGGATCATCGCAGCTGGCGTGGGCCTAGCCTCAGGTGAGTTCATCCTCTACCCCTTCATCGCTTCGCAGGTCGGCCTCGTCTTCGTCTGGGCGGCGATCGTGGGGCTCTCGACCCAGTTCTTCATCAACATGGAGATCGAGCGCTACACGCTGGCCACCGGCGAGACCGCGCTCACCGGGTTCAGCCGTTACTGGCGGCATTGGGGTCTGGTGTTCGCGCTGCTGACGTACTTCGCGAATCTCTGGCCGGGGTGGGCCACCAGCAGCGCGACGCTCGTGTCGTATATGTTCGGGGGTACGCCACGCTTCATCGCCATCGGCATGCTCCTCTTGATCGGCCTCATCCTCACCCTCGCGCCAGTCGTCTACGTCGCTCTGGAACGAGCACAGATGCTCAAGGTCGCCGCGGTGCTCCTCCTCTTCGTCGTGGCCGCATTCTTCGCGATCGGCGCGTCCGCGTGGTCGGACCTCCCGCAGGTCGTCACGAGACCGCGGATACCGGAAGCCGAGCTCGGGTTCGCCGTGCTGCTCGGCGCTCTCGCGTTCGCCGGTGGCGGCGGCGGCCAGAATCTTGTGCAGGCCAACTGGATCCGCGACAAGGGCTTCGGCATGGGCACCTACGTTCCGCGGCTCGTCAGCCCGATCACCGGTCAGCCAGAGGCGAAGCCCAGCACCGGCTACATCTTCGAACCGACGCAGGACAACCTGAGTCGCTGGCGCGGCTGGTGGCGATTCGCCAACATCGAGCAACTCTCGACGTTCGTGCTCATCACGTTCGTCACGATCATGTTCACCTCCCTTCTCGCGTACTCGACCGTCTTCGGACTCCCTGACCTCGAGAGCAACATCAGCTTCATCCAGACCGAGGGTGAGGTGCTCGGAGAACGTGTCGGTCCCTGGTTCCAGTACATGTTCTGGTTCATCGGGGCGTTCTCACTGTTCGCCGCCGCGCTCGGCATCGTGGACTACACAAGCCGGCTCGCCGCCGACGTGATCAAGACCTCGTACCGGCGCGACGCGAACGAGAGCAAGGTCTACGCCCGGCTCGTCTGGGGCCTCGTTGCCATCGGCATCATCGTGCTCCTGGCTGGGTTCGACCAGCCGATCGTCCTGCTCGTCATCGCCGCCGTCGTCGGTGGATTCATGATGTTCATCTACTCCGGCCTGCTGATCCTCATCAACCGTCGGATCCTCCCGGAGCCCATCCGGATCCGGGGTGGGCGGCTCATCGCCTTGATCTGGGCGATCCTGCTGTTCGGCACGCTGTCCGTTCTCACATTCCAGGACCAAATCGGCAAACTCCTGGACTGAACGGAGCCCGACGCGATGACGGTGGTCGTCGTGTCCTTCCTGGACGCTCCGGACCCGAGCATGGCGCTGGGCATCATCGGTGCCGGCGAGGTGGTGTCACGGGGGTCGGTGCCCGGTGACGAACGCCGTCTATCACGCGACCGGCAAGCGGGTCCGGGACCTGCCGATCACGCTGGACAAGCTGCTCTGAGGCGACAGCAGATCGGCCGCCTTGGGATCATGGTGTGGTGACGACTTCTGCTGCTCGATCCACCGGCTCGGCCCGGCCGGAGGCGTCGTTGGACGTGCCGCCGCTGTTCTCCGCCCTGGCGGGCGCTCGGCGGGTTCTCCTCGCGGGTGCCGGCGGCGGGTTCGACGTATACGCCGCACTGCCGCTGGCGATCACCCTGTGGGACCGTGGGGTCGACGTCCATCTGGCGAACCTGTCATTCAGCCAGCTGGAACTACTGGAGCTGGACGCCTGGGCGGCGCCCGATGTGGCAGTTGTCGGCCCCGACACCACAGGGCCGGAAGACTACTTCCCAGAAAGAACGTTCGCCCGCTGGCTGGCTGCCCATGAGCTTCCCTCGACGGTGTACGCCTTCGCCAAGGTGGGGGTGCAGCCGTTGCGGGCCGCCTACCAGCACGTGATTGACGAGCTCGGGATCGATGCGATCGTGCTGGTCGACGGCGGCACCGACATCCTGATGGGTGGGGATGAGGCCGGGTTGGGCACACCGGTGGAAGACCTCACCAGCCTGATCGCGGTCGCCGGTCTGGACCTGCCGGTCAAGGTGGTGACCTGCCTGGGCTTCGGCATTGATGCCTACCACGGTGTCGTCCACACCCAGGTCCTGGAAAACCTCGCCGCGCTCGAACGGGCCGGTGGCTATCTGGGCGCTCTTTCGATCCCTGGGGCCAGCAAGGCGGCGGTGCTGTATCGCGACGCCGTCGCCGATGCCCAAGCAGCAACCCCGATGCGACCAAGCATCGTGCACGGTCAGATCGCCGCAGCCACCCAGGGCACCTTCGGCGATGTCCAGTTCACCAGCCGAACCGCCAGCAGCACCCTGTTCGTCAATCCTCTGATGGCTGTCTACTTCACCGTCGACCTCGCTGAACTGGCCGCCCGTTGCCTATACCGGGATCGGATCGAAAACACCGTCCTCATGCGGCAGGTGGCTTCCCGAATCGAAGCCTTCCGCGATGAGATCACCCCTCGGGTGCCTCACGTCTTCCCGCATTGACCGTAGCGTGCGCCACGCTGCGCTGACCCGCCGGCGAAAAGGATGAACCATTGAGCGGTCGTCCCACGCAGTAGGGAGTCAGCGGCATAGCAGCTGGCGCAGGAGGTGGCTCGGGCGGGGACCTGCAGCAGGGTGTCCACCCACAGCGGTGTGTCAGGCGGCAACTGTCTCACCAGTTGGGTCAGGTCGGCCACGGTGTCGAGCGCCTGGACGCCACCGACCACCTCGGCAAAGTGCACGAACGCCGCCTTCGATCGGTCTCGTGCTTACACGTGGCTAGCCGGCAGGGCCCATCCCAACAGTGGGAGTGCCCAGTGCAGGCCACGGTGACGGCGATGCCGGCGAGGAGGGCAGGGGTGCGGATCTGGCGCCGGTTTCCTCGGGCGGGGGCGTTGCCGATTGCTGCGCGCCGATCGGACCGACCGGTGGTCTTGAAGCCGTATGGGACCGCGGTTGCCGTGCCTTCACATCCTGGTGAAGCCTAGCGCCCGATATCCGGGCATTCGGCGGTTCAGGGACGCAGCGAGAACGGGTGTGGCCGGGTCGTGGTAATCGTGGGCCTCGACGACGTCCTTGCCCGGGGCCGAGCGGACCACTCGCCCGGCGCACTGCACGAGCAGCCCGTCGAAGGAGATCGGCGCAGCCAGGAACAGGGTGTCGAGGGCGGGTGCGTCGAAACCTTCGCCGATGAATGGGGTGGTGCCGATGACGACGATTCCGTCGCCGGCCTTGGCCTCGTTCACCCGCTCGACGTTGGTTCGCCGTTCGGCGGTGCTCATCCCGCCCTGCATGATGATCGCCTTGTGGCCCTGCGCGACGATGAGCGTGGCGAGGATGCCCACGTGGGCCACCCGGCGGGTCAGGACCAGGCAGTTTCGTCCACGGCTCAATGCGCCGGTCAGGTCGGTGACGATCTGGGTGTTGCGCCGCTCGTCCTCCACCAGAGCATGGTTCACGGCCGCCAGAGCTGTCGGGGAGGTGGGGTCGACGTCGTCGTACTGGAATGTCGTCTCGCGCACGAACAGTAACCGCTGCATACCGGGGCTGAGACCATCTGGCGCGGCCAGGATTCCTTGATCGGCCCGGTTCATGGTGTGGCGGACCGGTCCCAGTTGCCAGGTGACGAGTTCGCCGAGTCCGTCCCGGCGGGAGGGGGTGGCGGTCAGCCCGAGCCAGAACTGGGCGCCAATGGCCTTGACGGAATGGTCGTAGGCCGCAGCGGCAAGATGGTGACACTCGTCGACGACGATGTGCCCAGGGCTTTGCAGTCAACCAGGATGAGGGTGGAGGTGGCGCGTTCGGCGATCAGAGAGCAGGCCATCACAGTCTTGCCGGAGCAGGGAGGAGCCACCAGGACGCCGTCGTCGTGCGCGATCAGCGCGCTGACCGCAGCGGACTGCGCGGTGGTGAGGTCGGCGGTGAAGGCGATATCGATTCGGAAGCTCGTCGCTGCATCAACGACTGGACACCCGACACCCACCAACCCGGTCCCAAACCCCACGGCTTCTATCTTCCCGTGGCCTCAAACCCTTGACACGTAACGGATCGGCGACGGTGCTGCGGCGAGGCAACGTGGTCGAGCATGGGCGGAGTTTGCGTTCGCTGGTCTAGATCGCAGCCCGTCATTCGGTCAAGAGCTCCTCCGGCTGCACCCCATGCACGAGGTTCTCGATGGCTGACGGCATCTTTCCGAAGCTGGCCACCCAGGTCTCCACGAGATAGATCACGGCATACTCATCAATGCCCAGGAAGAACTGCCGATCTCCCAAAATGCCCACCGGAAACAGCGAGCGCCCGAGTTCCTCACCCCATTCCAGAAACCGGTCCTCTTCTCCGGCGCACTCCATTGGATGATGGTTGAACGGCTCACGGACAGAGGTGAGGCCGGGCCCCTCCTGATTGACGGCCAGTCCACCGAACTCCGCAAGAAACCGCGCCCCAGCCTCATGGCAGGACAGTCCATACTGCTCAAATTCTGTGATCCACCGCTGCGGGTCCACGTTCCGCCCCGGGAACCACCCGGCGCTGACGAGCGACCTGAGCTACACGGCGGTCGGAACGAACCGTCCGGTTTGGGCAAGGCCCGACGCGGTGGGAGTCGATGGCTTCTGAACGGTGGTGTTCCCACTGGTTGTCGATGCGGTGATCGATTAGTTCTTCAGGCCTGTCTGTGGGCCACATCTGCAGTAGGTGATGTTCGCGAGGGTTCTCTTCGACGACAGCGTCGAAATCGAGGCTGCGACCCTGGGCGTGCGCGCGGACGCGGTAGCACCCGGGGCCCTGGGCAACGTGAAGGCGTCGAAGGGCGGTGGGGTTGATTCCATTAGTCCAGCAGCGCGACCAGCTTGCGAGGCGCAACCTCCCGGTAGGCGTCAGTGACGATCTCGGCGATCTCGTCCCAGTCCAGGTCGGTCCGGTTCAGCCGGACGCCCAGCCAGCCGCGGTGACCCACGTACGGCGGCCGGAAGAAGTGGTCGGGCCGGTCACCGACTAGCGCCTCCTGGGCCCCCGGCGGGGCCGCGCACCAGAACCCCAGCACGTCGTCGTGGTGGTGGTTGGCATACATCACGAACGCCTTGCGAACGAACCAGGTCGGCTCGCCGTGGCTGAGCTTCTCGGTCACCTCGGGCAGCGCCATGCACAGCGCGCGCAACCGGGGCAGCGGGTCCGCCGGGATGCCGGTCATGCCGGTACCGCCCGCAGGATCGAGTACTCGGTCGGCCCGGCGACCTGGGTGATCGCGGTCAGCCGCAGGCCGGCGTCGAGCAGGTCGGGCCCACCGAGCGCGCTGAGCGTGCGCAGCACCTGGGCGGGAAAGAACCCCCACAGCATGCTGCTCAGCGCGGCCCGGTCGGCCTGGGGGTGCCTGTCGGGGGCCGGGCCGGGATGTTCGCGGGCCCGGCCGGGGGCGGTCACGGCTTCACCGCGGGCCGGTAGGTGCCCAGCGACCAGGCGTTGCCCTCGGGGTCCTCGACGGCGAACTCGCGGGAGCCGTAGGGCTGGTCCACCGGCTCGTGCAGGATCTTCGCCCGGGCCGCGACCGCGTGGGCGTAGCGGGCGTCGGGGTCGTCGACCGGGAGGTAGGTCACCGCGCGGCCGGTGTCGAACGGGCCGGGTGGCCGGGTGCGGGTGCTCAGCATGAGCACGCCGGGCGGATCGTCGGCGCAGCCCCGGAAACTCAGCTCGGCGTGCCCGATCGTGCCGTCGCCGGAGGTGGTGACGTCCTCCTCCACGAAGCCGAGCACCTCGGTGAGGAAGGCGATCGCGGCGCGGACGTCGTCGTAGCGCAGTGTCGGGTGCATGCTCATGGGCCGACGGTAGGTCCGCCGGTCACGTGAGGGCTTGAAGGAATGGGAACCGCGCTCAGGACAGCACCACGCTCAGGACAGCTCAGCGAGGTGCCGGGTGGGCGTGCACCCGGCGAGCGCGCGGAACTCTCGGTCGAGGTGGGCGTGGTCGGCATAGCCGCAGGCGGCCGCCACGTCGGTGATCGAGCCCGCGCCGCCGCCGGTCAGCAGGGCGCAGGCGCGGCGGAAGCGCAGCACCCGGCCCGCGGCCTTCGGGGCCAGCCCGACCTGGGCGCGGAAGCGGGTCAGCAGGTGCCGCCGGCTCCACCCGGTCCCCTCGGCCAGCTGGGCCACCCCGGTGGCGCCGTCGGTGCGTTCCAGCTCCCGCCAGGCCCAGGCGACCTGGGGGTCGGGGCGCACCGGGGAGCCATTCAGGGCGTCCAGCAGTGCGGCGTCCAGTCGGGCGAATCGGCGTGGCCAGTCCGGCTCGTCGGCCAGCCGCTCGGGCAGCCCGGTCAGGACGGGCGCACCCAGCTCGTCCAGCCGGGGGGTCAGATTCGTCAGCTCGGACATCGGGCGGCCCAGCAGGGTGAACGTGCCCAGGGGGGTCAGGTCGACCTGAAGGCCGTGCTGGACGCCGACGAACTCGGTGATCACCGCGGCGTCGTGCATGCCGGCCAGGAATGACGCCGGCACAGTCGGCCCGGCAGGGCCGAACAGCCGGATCGGCGGGCCGAAGCTGAGGATCAGCGTGCAGGCACCGCTCGGCGGCTGGCGCCTGCGCAGCGGGCCGGCGCTGAACTCGCGGTAGCCGGTGTAGCGCAGCACGAGCCCGGCGAGCGCCGGGTGCGGGCGCCCCGCCACGTACTCCTGGCTGTGCGGCACGACATCAGAATCCCATGGCACGTGGGAGGCCGACACCCCTTCCGCCGGCGGGCAGTGATCGGCTAGACCTGCCGGGGTGGAGTTCCGTGCGCCGACGCATCGAGGCCCCGCACGCTCAGCTTGCGCCCGTCGACCGACACGTCGTCACCGAACCGTTCATCCACGGTGACCGTGTTGACCGCGCCGGGTATTCAGAGTGACGGCAGGTTACCGGAAAGCCCTGCGGTCGCTGCCCATTCGGGGTCGCGGCCAAGCCACTGGAGTGTCTCCTGCCACGGCCCTGATTCTGGCGCTCCTGTCAGTGGCCGACCGAACGGGGCACCGGGCTCGCCCCGGAACGGCCCGTCGGGCACGGCACGTGCCTGCGCCAACGCCGCGGCCACAAGGTCCGGGTGATAGCGCAGCGGGACCCCGATGGTGGCTGCGACGTCCCAGCCGTGCACCACGGTATCGATGAAATGGAAGCCGATCACGGCCGTGACGGGGAACCGCTGCATCCCGAACTCCGGCATCAGGACCGAGCGCTCCGGATCGGCGTGCGCGAATGCCTGGTAGGCCCTGGTCACCGAGCACGACAGCGCCGAAGCGATGTCATCACCCAGATCCCGCGGACCGAAGGCGTCCACGTCGACATCGGCACTGGCCGCTGCGGCGAAACCGTAGTCCTGGCCCACCATGTGGCGCAGCAATTGATGGAGATCCCAGCCAACGCAGGGGGTCATCCGGTTCAGGTCCGCTCGCTGGACCTGCCCGTGCACGGGCAGGACCGCTTCGATGGCTCTGCGATGAAGACTCAACCGGGAGGCAATAGATGAAGTGTTAGACATGTGTTTATAGTCTACCTGTGTAGATGGTCTGTCAATGGCTATCATCGCGGGCATGAGCAGCCAGCGCAGGGACCTTGGTGTGGCCTTTGCCTGGCTGACGAAGGCCATGTTCGAGCTCGAGGTCCCGCTGCTGCGTGAGCGCGGCCTGGAGATGTGGGACTACGCCGTCCTCGATCAGCTCGCGCAGGGACCGGCCCCCACCCAGGGGGACCTCGCCGCCGCTGTCGGTCGTGATCCGACCCGGCTGATCCCGATCCTGGACCGGCTGGAGCAGAAGGGCCTTCTCCAGCGACTCGTGGACCCGGCAGACCGGCGCGGCCGGACCGTAGTGCTGTCTGCGCCCGGACGGGAGCTGCTGACCGCCTGCAAGCAGGACATCGCGGCTGCGGAGGAGGCCCTCCTCGCGCATATCGAGGTCGACCAGCGTGCGGCGTTCGTGGAGGCGCTGAATCAGCTTGCTTCAGCCGTGGGCCCGGGCCGTTGACCTAGCCGAATGCCACAGACGCCGAGCGAGCGACCCGACGTCGGGCCATGGCCGGTGGACCCCAGACGCCAGGTTGGCTGACCACGGTGCCGTCGGCGATGTTGAACGCGGCGAACAGGCATCAACGACTTTGGATACCAGCAGCGGGTCGGCGCAGGCGCTTGTCTACCGCCACGACGATGCTGGCGGCTGCGGCGATGGCCAGGATGCGCAGCCACACCTGGCCGCCGATCGGGGCGGTGTCGAAGATGGTGTTCATCGCTGGCAAGTAGGTGAGGGCGAGTTGCCCGGCGGCCTGCACGGTGACGCCGACGATGATCCACCGGTTGGAGAACAGGCCGAGGTGCCACGGCGAGTGAGTGAGGGACCGGCAGCTGAACAGGTAGAACGCCTGGACCACCACGAACAGGTTCAAGGCTGCGGTCCGCGCCTCGGCCAGGCTGGCGCCGTCGTTCAGTTCCCATTGGAACAGCCACCACGAGCCGGCGACCAGCAGCGTGGACACCAGCAGGATCCGCGCCATCAGAGCGCGGGTGAGAAGCGGTTGGTCGGGGTGACGAGGCGGGCGCGTCATGATCGAGGCTTCTTTGGGCTCGAAGGCGAGCATCAAGCCGAGCGCCACGGCGGTGGTCATGTTGATCCACAGAATCTGGGTCGGCAGGATCGGCAGCGCGGCACCGAACACGATCGCGGCCAGAATCACCAGGCCCTCACCGATATTCGTGGGCAGGGTCCAGGCAATGAACTTGGTGAGGTTGTCGAATACGCCGCGGCCTTCCTCCACCGCGGCTTCAATGGTGGCGAATTCGTCGTCAGTGAGGACCATGTCGGCGGCGTCCTTGGCCACCTCCGTCCCGCTCTGGCCCATCGCGATGCCAATATTGGCCTGCTGCAGGGCAGGAGCGTCGTTGACCCCGTCGCCGGTCATCGCCACCACATGCCCGCGAGCCTGAAACGCCTCGACCAGCCGCAACTTCTGCTCTGGCGAGACTCTGGCGAATACCCGCGCGCGCTCCACCGCGTCCGGGTAGTCCTCGGCGGACAAGGCGGTCAGATCGGTGCCGGTGAGTACCACGCCCGGGTTTGGCTGCCGGTCGTCGAGCAGGCCGACCTGGGCGGCGATCGCGGTGGCGGTGCCCGCGTGATCACCGGTGATCATCTTCACCCCGATGCCCGCCGCGAGGCAGGCCGCCACCGCGGTGGCGGCGGCGGCGCGGGGCGGGTCCAGCATGGCCTGCAACCCGGTCAGCACCAGGCGGTCCGGCCACGGGCCGGCACCGAACTCTTCCGGTCCCATTACCGGGCCGATCGCGGTGGCCAGCACCCGCAGTCCTCGTCCGGCCAGATCCTCGGCCGCGCCCAGCACCGCGCCGTGGTTCACGGGACCGACCACGCCGTCCGCGCCCATCTGGGTGCCGCACAGCTCGAGCACCCGCTCGACGCCACCCTTGACCAGCATCAGGTGGCCGGCGGTGTCCGGGTCGCGGTGCAAGGTGGCCATGTACTGGCGTTCGGAGCTGAACGGGATTGTGCCAGCCCGTGGATACATCTCGGCGACCCGCTCCAGGTCAAGACCGGCCTTGGTGGCGACCACCAGCATCGCGCCCTCCGTGGGATCGCCGACGATGTCCCATTGCCCGTCCTGGTAGCTGAGGGCGGCATCGTTGCAGGCGGCACCGGCCAGCAGGGACCAGCGCAGCGCCTGGCTCGCAGTCGCGGGCACCGAGGCGCCAGTCTCGTCATGTAGGGCGCCGTCCGGGGCGTAGCCAGAGCCGGTCACCTCGAACCGACCCTCGGGGGTCCACACGGTTCGCACGGTCATCTGGTTCTGCGTCAGCGTGCCGGTCTTGTCGGTGCAGATGACCGTGGTGCTGCCCAGTGTCTCCACCGCAGGCAGTCGCCGGATCACCGCGCGTCGGCGGGCCATCCTCGCCACACCGATGGCCAGCGTGATCGTGACCGCGGCCGGCAGTCCCTCCGGGATCGCGCCGACCGCGAGCGCGATCGCGGCGGTGAACGTCTCGACCGCGTCCTGACCGCGCAGCAGACCCACGGCGAACGTGACCGCAGCCAGAGCGAGGATGGCGATCGTCAGGGTCCGGCTGAACCCGGCCAGTTTGCGGGTCAGCGGCGTGGCCAGGGTTTCCGCGGCGCCGACCAGCCGGTGGATCTCGCCGAGCTCGGTCCCCGCACCCGTCGAGACCGCGATACCGGCACCACTGCCCGTGCTCACCAGCGTGCCCGAATAGGCCATGTTGCTGCGGTCGGCCACCGGGGTCCTCTCCGGCAGCACGGCCTCGTCCTTGGACGCCGGAACGGACTCCCCGGTCAACGCGGACTCATCCACCCGCAGATCCGACAAGCGCACCAGCCGGACGTCGGCAGGCACCTTGTCACCAGCCTCCAGCAGCACGACGTCCCCCGGGACGACGTCCTCAGAGGGCACCGTCCGCTGATGGCCGTCACGGATCACCTTGGCCTTGGTGGAGACCATCGACCGCAGACCCTCCAGCGCGCCCTCGGCCTTGGCCTCCTGGATGAAACCGATCACCGCATTGATCACCACCACACCGAAAACCACCGCCGAATCGACATACTCCCCGAGCACGGCCGTGATCACGCCCGCCACCAACAACACGTAGATCAGCGTGTTGTGGAACTGGCGCAAGATCCGGATCAGCAACCCGCTGCCCGCAGCCACCGGGAGCGTGTTCGCTCCGAACCGCTCCAGCCGTTCGGTGGCCTCATCACTGCTCAAACCGTGCTCGAGGTCTGATTCCAGCAGCAGCACCACCTTCTGGACAGTGAGGCCGTGGTGGGCGCTCACCCCTCGGCGAACGCCCTCAGCTATCACCGCCGTAGCAGCGGGCAAGCCATCGACACCCTGCCCAGCATGCTGGATCATCAAAGAACACCCTTTCCACATCAGCCTTCGTTCGTGTCTCCAGCGTCCGAGAGGATGACTGACCCCGGCTAGGGCCAGAGGCCCTAGCTCGTGGGACCTACGACCCGCGCGAGCACGCGCTCAGCGCGCCTCTACGTGAGCGGCAAGTGCCTCCCCCACTGCCGGGCCCGATCCCGTTCGCCTTCCAGCAGCGGACCAGGCGTTCCGGACACGTAGAAACTGTGCGCCGGTGCAGCCACGGCGAAACCGAGCCGATTCAGGCACCCTCGGACACCACGAGCGCTCGCATCGTCATCAACCTCCTGGGCTCAGATCCACAAGGACGGGCCCGGTCATGACTGGTGCTCCGCTGCTGAAGTGATCAACCCGTATCTCCCGTCGAAACGGCGATAGAGAACCCGACCGCGAGAGTCGCTGGAATCGCTGGAGTCGCGATAGAACACCAAAGGCTCACCTGCCAGATCCAGATGCTGTTGTGCCTGGTCGTCGGACAACTCGACTGGGGTGAGTAGCCGAGAGCCACCGCCCGGGTTCCGGTGAATCACCGCTTCGGTCCCGGTCTCCCGGTCGAGGTACAGATAGAAGTCGTGGTCAAGCAGGTCCATCTCGTACGCCGCCTCGTCCGCAGTCAGCGGATGAGCCGCGAATGTCTTGCGGCGGAAGACTTCCGAAGACTCACTCTGACGGCGCGCCGGTGGTCGCCGAGATTCGGCGCCCTCTCCGGAAGCTGCCGTCGCCTCGGTCCACCGATGCCGGTTGCGGGCACGGTCCTGTAGTTGCGTGAGACGGCGGCTGAGCCGCTCCTGCAGGAGATCGGCGCCCTCGCGAATGCTGTCTGCCACGATGTGCGCCCGGACCGGCACGCCGTTCACGTCGAGCCCGATCTCGAGATGGGCCGGGTGCGGGTGCGCCGGGTCAGGTTCCCAGCCGAGGACGAGATGGGCCTTCAGCACCGGTCGGTGCGTCATCTCCAGCACTCGCTCGACCTTTCTCACTGCATATGCTTGACCTTCCTCAGGGATGTCGCCGCGGACCGTGAGTTGGACCGTGACGGGATGGACTCCGACTGTCATCGCCGCGCCTTTCTCGTTTGCTGATCCTGCCGAACACCTCGATTCAACCGCTCACCAGCACCTTTGGGCAGGGACTAAGGACCTGCCATCAGTTTCTATCGGCCTTGATCGCCGGTGAAGGCGACCAGACATGCACAGACCTGAACTCTTTGAACATGGACCGTCGTCACCGTGGTCCGCAGGGCGTCACCGGTGAGTTCACCGCTCCGGCTTGGTCATCGGGTTCGGTGGTGGTTGCGCGATGTCGACTCCGCTCGGACCGTGGCCGTGACGGTCGGTGTACCAGTCGAGGTAGGCGGCGACTGCGGTGGGCAGCGTCATGAAAACCCGCTCCTGGCCGATGCGGTCGAGGAAGCCGGAGGCGACCAGATCGTTGCGGAGGTCCTGCTTCACCCGGGCCAGTGCCAGCACGATGCCCCGTTGCTCAAGTTCGGAGCGGAGCTGGTCGAGTGCATCGATCGACGTCAGGTCCACCTCGACGTTGGCTTCAGCATTGAGTATCAGCCACTTGACCGGACCTTCGGCGAGCTCAAGGGAATGCAGGGCCCGGTGCATGAAGTCCTGCGCATTGGCGAAGAACAGGGGTGAGTCGTACCGGTAGACCACCAGACCGGGCACCTGGCGGGCGTTCGGGTAGTCGTCGATGTCGTGCATGCCGGCCACCCCCGGGACATAACCGAGGATGCCGTCGTGTGGGCGGGCTACGCGACGCAGCACGTCAAGCACTGACAGCCCGACAGCGATCAGCACGCCGTACAGGATGCCCGCAACGAGGACGCCGACAACGGTGGCGACGGCGAGCACGAATTCGCTGCGGCGAAACCGGGCGATGCGTCGGAACTCCACGACGTCGATGAGTTTCAGCGCGGCGAAGATCACGAGGGCGCCGAGCGCCGCGATCGGGAACGCTGCCAGCACCGGTCCCAGGAACAGCAGGCTGGCCAGGACGACCACGAGCGCCACCAGCGAATACAACTGGCTGCGGCTGCCCATAGAGTCCCCGATCACGGTCCGGCTGCCGCTGCTGCTCACCGGGAAGCCCTGCATCACACCTGCGGCGAGGTTGGCAGTGCCCAAGGCGAACAGCTCTGTGTTGGCATCGATCTCGTAGTGGTTGCGGGTCGCGAAAGCCCGGGCGGTCAAAACGTTGTCGGTATAGCCGACCATGCTCACGCCCAACGCCGGCAGCAACAGAGTCACCAGGTCGGCCACCGTCACATCGGGAACCTGCGGCCGGGGCAGCCCGCCTGGGATCTCCCCGACGACCCGAATCCCCTCCTCCTGCAAATCCCACCAGGCGACGACCGCAGTCGCCAGCAGGACCGCGATGAGCAACACCGGCGCGTTCGGCACCAAGCGGCTCCCGATCATCAGGAAAGCAAGCACCGCGCCAGCGAGGAAAAGGGTGTGCAGGTCCGTCTGACCGATGTGACGAATGAACGAGGCAACCTCGGTCGGGACCGAGTCGCCGTCCACCTTCACACCGCTGACCTTGCTGAGCTGGCCAACGATCATGATCACAGCGACGCCGGTCAGGTACCCGGCGAGTACAGGTTTGGACAGCAAATCAGCGAGAAAACCGAGCTTCGCAACCCAGGCGAGCAGGCAGATGGTGCCGACGAGAAGGGCCAACGCCCCGGCCAGTGCCGCGAACCGGAGAGGATCGCCACCAGCGAGCGGGGCGATCGCAGACGCGGTCATCAGCGCCGTGGTGGACTCCGGCCCCACCGACAGCTGCCGGGACGATCCGACCAGCGCATACACCAGCAGCGAACCGGTGATCGCCCAGAGACCCGCGACCGGTGGCAAACCCGCGATCTCGGCATAGGCCATCACCTGCGGCACGAGGTAAGCCGCCACCGTAACCCCCGCGAGGACGTCACCGCGCAGCCAACCGCGCTCGTAGCGACGCAAACGGTCGAAACCCGGCAACAACCGGACGAGTGCCTCGGATCTACGCGCCCCGCCTACCATAAGCGGCAACTTACCCCCGAGTTCTTTCACCTTCGCCCTCGCAACTGCGGCGAATTTCCCTTGAGTTCGGAGCCAAACGCACAACCCAGCCGCGACCTCGCTGAAACGCTCGCAGGATCCAGATCTATCGCCCGCGCCGCGGGTGAACGACGATCAGGTTGTGAATCGCGCTGACGCCCTTGAGGTATCGCACGGCCCGGGCTGCGGCTTCTCGTTCGTGCTGCCACAACACCTCACCGGAGAGACTGATCACGCCCTGCTGGGCGGTGGCTTTCACCTGCTCCGGGACGTCGATAGCGCGCTTCAACGTGTCCGCCGCCCCCTGCTGGATCTTCGCGTCTCCGGGTGAGGGAAGGCCCTTGGCCACGGTGATCTCGTCGATCAGAGCGATCATCCCGTACAGCCGCCTAACGGCTTCGACTGCCACCAGTTTCTGCGGATATGTATGCATCTCACCGGACAGCGTCACCGCACCGTGCCTGACCGACACCGTGATGTCCGAACTATCGATGTTCGGTGTCCAACCGAGTTCGTCGAGAGCGGCGCTCATCAGTTTCAGATCGATCTCGTCAGAGGTCAGGGCCATATCGCCACTCTGCCCCCGGAACGACCACAGCGGCAGGGCACAACGTCCCCTCCCAGCAATTCCGCCACCCGTCACAGACGGTCAGGACAGCGTCCTGATCAGGCGCGCGACGTCCTGAACGGTCTGGTCGACACCCGCAAAACCTCGAGGTCGCCCGTCCACCGACCCGTCGTATCCGACCACGATGCGCCCGCTGAGCCCGTTCACGATGGCTCCTGCTCCTCGTCAGGGTCTACGCTACGGCAGGGCTCCTTGGTCACGGTCGGTCAGGTGCCGAGCAGGCCGCCAGAGGCGAAGGTCCTAGGCGCGTACAGTCGCTCTCATGAGAGACGCGATCAGCGTGAGCCCCAGGCGTCCCTCGGCCACCTCCGAGCACGCTCTGATACGGATCCGGGCAGGTGCAGCCCGTTGACGGACGAGCCAGGCACCGCACGGCCCCACGAGCATGGCGCTGAGCCGGTCCCCGGGCTGCATCGTTTGCGCCTGGATGTCCTGCTACAGGAAATGGTGAACCGGGCCCAGGACATCATTTCGGTCGAGCACCAACTGCACCGACTGCTCGACGCCGTGATCGCTGTGGCCAGCGAAGTGACTCTTCCGGACACCCTGCGCCGGATCACC